>JANLWE010000087.1:0-3328 GCA_031364365.1 Gammaproteobacteria bacterium
GATGCAATTCATGCGCTCGATCATCTTGTAGTACAGGCTGCTTGCGCCGCCCCAGCGGATCGGCGTCGCGACAACGATGACGTCGGCCCAGTGCACGACGCCTTCGTAGACCTGGTCCATCTGGTCCTTAGAATCCATCTGCGTGATCGAGCAGGGCCAGGTGCAGGCACGCGCCGACTTGGAATAGAAGCCCTCGCAGGCGCGGAACGCGAGATCCCGGACCTTGATTATCTGCGTCTCGCATCCGCCGTCGCCGCTTTCGCGGGCATTCGCGAGCGCGTGCAGCAGGAGATCCTCCGACGTGCTGTAGCGCGGCTGTTTCGCCGTCATCGTCGTAGTCGAAAGTCCGAGGATCCGGATCGGGCCTGGCTCGCGTCGCGGCTCGCGCGCAAGCGGATGTGGGACGTGTGACAGGCGGCCGCGCTTCGTAAGCTGCGTTTCCGACACCAGAACCCGGCCGTTCTCGACCTTGACCGCGTGCGACGGAACCCGGTCGGCCTCGTAGCCGGGTTCGCCTTCGCCTGTCTGCCAGTGGAACTTGTAGTAATGCCAGGGGCAGACGACAAAGTCGCCTTCGAGATGCCCGCGCCCGAGCGGGCCGCCCACGTGATTGCAGGCGCCGGATATCGCACCGAATACGCCGTCGCGGTGAGTCAGAGCGATGCGTTTGGTGCCGACGCGCACTTCCTGCAGCGGCCTCAAAGCGAGCTCGACGCTCGCGCCGACGTCGATCCAGACTTCGTCGCTCACCGCCCCTGGCCCCGATACAGGTAAGCGACAACCGCGCCCAGGATCAGGGTCCAGATTGTGTCGAACACGATCTGTTTGGCCGCAAGCTCGCCCGGCGTCGGCTGCACGACGTAATAGATGATGTAGATCGGCACGACGCAGAGCAGGGCAACGGCGAGACCGAACCGCAGGCCCTGGCCGAGCCACGGCTTGTTCTCGACGCCACGCGCATAGATCCAGGTGAAAGCGCCCGCCATCAACACGTGCGCAAAGAGCATCCAGCCCATCATCGCTTGCGACTCCGCTTCCGGACGCATCATTCCAGTCGCGGCATAGTCATCCGCAAGCAGCACGCCGTGAACGACGAAACCGCCCGCCATGTAGACGATGAACATGACGAGCCAGGCGATCAGAAACTTCTTGTTCATGAAAATCCCCTTGTTGAACGCGCGATGTCAGAACACTCTCGGCCGCCCAGGAGTGGACGGCAAGTTTTAGGCCGGTTGGCTCGTCGAGCGAACCCGCAGATCGCACCGAGCCACACAGGCACCGGCCGCTCCCGCTCTGCGGGGTATCCATGGCGCGGATCTTACCCCTCGGCCGGTCCCCCGATCAGCACGGAGGTCATCGAGATCGATCCCTGGACCCTGGCATTGAAGAAATCGGCCCGCTCGCCCGGTTGTTGCAGTGCAATCGCGTAGAGGAGCGGCAGGTAGTGCTCCAGTGTCGGCACCGCGAGGCGGCCTTCGTCGTCCGCCGGGTAGTCCATCAAAGCGTCGTGGCGCCCCGCCGCGATGTGCGCGCGGATTTCGGCGTCGCAGCGGCTCGCCCAGGCGAGCGGGGTCGGGTCGCGGAAGTCGAACTGCCGCAGGTTGTGCACGATATTGCCGCTGCCGATCACCAGCACACCCTCGTCGCGAAGCGGTGCGAGTTGCCGCGCGAGCGCGTAGTGATGACGGCCGGGCCGGCTCGTGTCCATGCTGAGTTGCACCACAGGCACGTCGGCATCCGGGTACATCGCGACGAGCACGCTCCAGGCGCCGTGGTCGAGTCCTCTGCCCGAGTCAAGCCGGATTCGCTCGGAAGAAATGAGCGCCGCCACTCGTTTCGCAAGCTCCGGATCGCCCGGTGCCGGATAGCGCACGTCGAACAGGGCGCGCGGAAAGCCGTAGAAGTCATGGATCGTCTCGGGCGCGTCGGTCGCGGTCACGTACGCGTTCCGCGTTTCCCAGTGCGCGGAGACGCAAAGTATCGACTTCGGGCGCGGCAGGTGACTGCCTAGCGCGATCCAGGCTTCGTGGAACTCATTGCGCTCGATCGCGTTCATCGGGTTGCCATGCCCGACGAAGAGCACAGGCATCTTCATGTGCATTGCCCCGATGCCGGTCCGATGAGATCCCACTTGTTGCCGTAGAGGTCGAGAAAGACGACGACCTTGCCGTACTCCTCGAGGCGCGGCTCCTCCGTAAAGCGTACGCCCCGGGATTTCATGTGTTCGTAATCGCGGTCGAAATTGTCCGTATGCAGGAACATGAAAACGCGGCCGCCAGTCTGATTTCCAATCGCACGTTCCTGTTCCGGCGTGGCCGCCCTCGCAAGCAGCAAGCCCATGCCGGCCGCGCTTGACGGTGCGATCCTCACCCAGCGTTTGCCGTCGGCAAGCGGCGTGTCCTCGAGCAACACGAAGCGCAAAGCCTGCGTAAAAAAGCGGATGGCCTCGTCGTAGTCCCGGACCAGCAGCGCGACCATTGAAATACGCTGTGTCATCGATGCTGAAGTGCGAGCCGTATCCCGAGCGCGATCAGGAATGCGCCGCAGACTGCGTCGAGCCAGCGGCGCAATACCGGCCTCACGAATAACCGCCGCGAGCGATCGACCAGCCAGGCAACACCGCCGAGCCAAAAGATGCCCTCGCCAAAATGAATCGTCGCGAGCAGCAGCGATTTCACGAGCACCGCGTCGCCCGGGTCGATGAACTGCGGCAGAAGTGCGAGATAGAAGACGACGACTTTGGGATTCAGCAGATTGGTCAGGAAGCCTTCGCTGAAACTACGGGTGGCGGACACGCTCGCAGGTGCCTGATCCGGCATCGCGGTTGCGGTCCCGCGAAGACTCGAGCGAATTGACTGGATGCCGAGCCAGGCAAGGTAGCAGGCTCCCGCGAACTTCATCGCCGTGAAGGCTGCGGCCGAATGCGCCAGAACGACCGACAGCCCGAGCGCCGAGAGCAGTGCATGCACGAAGAGGCCGCTGCAGATGCCGGCAACGGTCAGGAAGCCGTCGTGCCGGCCGCCGCGCAGCGAGTTCCGGACGACGAGCAGGGTGTCTGCGCCCGGAAGCATAGTCATGAGGGCAGCGACGACCGCGAAGGCCAGGACCTGTGAATCAAACATTGCGGCAGACCCGAAACCGGAAACAGTCCGTCGTATGGTCGTTCACGATGCCGACGGCCTGCATGAAGGCGTAACAAATTGTCGTGCCGACGAACCGGAATCCGCGCCGCTTCAGTTCCTTGCTGAGCGCATCCGCAAGCCCTGCGCGCCGTTTTCCTTCGACAAGTCCCGACAGAAAGCGGTCAAAGCTGCCGAATTCGCGCTGG
>JANLWE010000100.1:0-4113 GCA_031364365.1 Gammaproteobacteria bacterium
TGCAGCGGATCTACGGCACGGCCTGGCCCGACGAAAAGCAGCTGAAGGACCACCTGTTTCGTCTCGAGGAGGCGGAGAAGCGTGACCATCGCCGCATCGGCCGCGAGCTCGACCTGTTTCATTTCCAGGAAGAAGCGCCTGGCGCCGTTTTCTGGCACCCGCATGGCTGGACGATTTTCCAGCAGCTGATCGCCTACATGCGCGAGCGGCAGAACTCCGCCGGCTACCAGGAAATCAGCAGCCCGGAAATCATGGACCGCGAACTGTGGGTGCAGTCGGGGCATGTCGAAAAGTTCGGCGAGAACATGTTCCTGACAAAGACGCCGGACGAGCGCGTGTATGCCATCAAGCCGATGAACTGCCCGGGTCACATCCAGGTATTCCGGCAGGGCCTCCACAGCTACAAGGAACTGCCGATCCGCTATGCGGTGTTCGGCAAGGTGCATCGCTACGAACCGTCGGGCGCCCTGCATGGCCTGCTGCGCGTGCGCGCCTTCACCCAGGACGATGCCCACGTGTTCGTGACCGAAGACCAGATCACGGATGAAACGGTGCGCGGCATCGAGCTCATGATGTCGATCTACCGCGATTTCGGATTCGACGATGTGCGCGTGAAGTTTTCCGATCGTCCCACGCGGCGCGTTGGCGACGATGCGACCTGGACTCGCGCCGAGGAGGCCCTGAAAGCCGGCACGCGCGCGGCCGGCATCGAGGTCGAATTCAATCCGGGCGAGGGCGCCTTCTACGGTCCGAAACTCGAGTTCGTACTGAAGGATGCGCTCGGGCGCGACTGGCAGTGCGGCACCTGGCAGGTCGACCTGAATCTGCCGGGACGACTCGGCGCGACCTACATTGACCAGCACAGCCAGAAGCGCACGCCCGTCATGCTGCACCGGGCGATCTTCGGATCGCTCGAGCGCTTCTTCGGAATCCTGCTCGAGCACCACGCTGGCAAATTGCCCACCTGGCTGTCGCCGCTGCACGCGGTGGTGATGAATATCAGCGAAAAGCAGGCAAATTACGCGGTCGAGGCCACCGAATTCCTTAAAAATCAGGGGCTTCGGGCCGAAATCGACTTGCGGAACGAAAAGGTGGGCTATAAAATCCGCGAGCACACGCTGAAGCGTGTCCCGTATCTGCTGGTCGCAGGCGATCGGGAAATCGAGTCCAGGCAGTTGGCCGTGCGCACGCGCTCCGGGAAGGATCTGGGTGCCATGCCCCTGGAAGAGGTGGCCGCTCGGATCGCCCGGGATGTGGCGAGCCGCGGCCTTGGTCATTTGGAGGACTGAGTATTTCGACAACCAAACGCGTACGGCGCAATGAGGAGATCCTTTCGCCGCAATTACGCGTGATAGGCGCCGACGGTAGCCAGATCGGCGTCCTGAGTCGCAGCGAAGCCCTCGCAAAGGCTGCCGCTGAGGAACTGGATCTCGTGGAAGTTTCGCCGAATGCTGAGCCGCCCGTCTGCCGGGTCATGGACTTTGGAAAGTACCTGTTCGAGCAGAGCAAGAAGGCCCACTCGGCGAAGCGCAAGCAGAAGCAGATCCAGCTCAAGGAAGTGAAATTCCGGCCGGGCACGGAAACGGCGGATTACCAGGTCAAGCTGCGTAATCTGGTCCGGTTCCTGACCGCCGGCGACAAGGCCAAGGTAACCATGCGGTTCCGCGGCCGGGAGATGGCCCACACGGAGATCGGGCGCAAACTCCTCGACAGACTGGTGATCGACCTCGCCGATTACGGCGCGATCGAACAGCATGCTGCGATGGAAGGGCGCCAGATCACCATGGTGATCTCTCCCAAGAAGAAGTGACCGGCGGCTAGCCGCCGATACGCCTCCAGCCCGCGCAAGCGGTGTGAAGAGGTCAGAAAAAGGAGACGACCGATGCCCAAGTTGAAAACCAACCGGGCCGCGGCGAAGCGTTTTCGCAAGACAGCGAAAGGCTTCAAACGCGGCCAGGCGAATCGCCGCCACATCCTCACCAAGAAGACCAAGAAGCGTAAGCGTCAGCTGCGCGGCTCGACCATGGTCCACGAGACCGACGTCGGCCGTCTGGTGCGACTGCTACCGCACGCCTGATTCTCATTGTTACTGAATATGGGTGAAGAGACATGGCAAGAGTAAAGCGTGGCGTCACCGCCAGCCGCCGCCACAAGAAAGTTCTGAAGAAGGCGAAGGGCTATTACAACGCCCGGCGCAAGGTTTATCGCGTCGCGAAACAGGCGGTCATCAAGGCCGGCCAGTACGCGTATGTCGGCCGGCGCCTGAAGAAGCGCGACTATCGCGCGCTCTGGGTGCAGCGAATCAACGCCGCCGCACGCGGTGTCGGCCTGTCGTACAGCCGTCTCATCAACGGCCTGAAGATTGCCGGCATCGAGATCGATCGCAAGGCGCTCGCGGACATCGCGGTCCACGATATCGCCGCATTCGGAGCGATCGCGGAGAAGGCGAAGGCCGCACTGGCCGCCAAGTAGTACCGGGGCAGGTCGGGTGAAGGACCTGAAGTCACTGGTCGCGAGCACGCTCGCCGAAATCGGTTCGAGCGCGGATCTCTCCGCGCTCGATGCCGTGCGGGTCGCGGTGCTCGGCAAGAAAGGCTCGGTGACGGAACTGCTCAAGAGCCTTGGCACGCTGCCGGCAACCGAACGGCGCGCTGCCGGTGCCGAAATCAACGAGGCCAGGGACCGGATCGCCGGGGCGCTCGATGCGAGGCGCACCGAACTGGAAGCGGCCTCGCTCGACCGCGAACTCAAGAGCGCCGGGATCGATGTCACCTTGCCCGGACGCGGCGCATTCGTCGGCGGTCTGCATCCGGTCACGCGAACGCGGTTGCGGATCGAAGCGATTTTCCGCCGCGCGGGATTCAGCGTCGCCGAAGGTCCCGAGGTCGAGGACGACTTCCACAATTTCGAGGCGCTCAACATCCCCGCCAATCACCCGGCGCGGGCGATGCACGACACCTTCTACTTCGGTGACGGCCGCCTGCTGCGCACGCACACTTCGCCGGTCCAGATCCGGGCGATGAAGCTCCAGGGCGTGCCGATCCGCGTGATCGCGCCGGGCCCGGTGTATCGGCGGGACTCGGATGTGACTCACACGCCGATGTTCCATCAGGTCGAGGGCCTGGTACTTGATGAGGATGTGAGTCTTGCGAACCTGAAAGGCGTACTCGCCGGCTTTGCCGAGCAGTTCTTCGAGAAGCCCCGTGGATTGAGGTTTCGTCCCTCGTACTTTCCGTTCACGGAGCCGTCGGCCGAAGTCGACATCCAGTGCGTGCTCTGCGACGGCGCCGGCTGCCGCATTTGCAAGCAGACCGGCTGGCTCGAGATCCTGGGCTGCGGAATGGTCCATCCGAATGTGCTGACCGCCTGCGGCGTCGATGCGACGCGCTGGCAGGGCTATGCCTTCGGCATGGGAATCGAGCGGCTCGCGATGCTGCGCTACGCCGTCAATGACCTCCGCATGTTCTTCGACAACGACCTGCGTTTCCTTGCGCAGTTCAACCGGGGCTAGGATGCGCATCAGCCTTGCATGGCTCAGCGAATGGGTGGACGCCGGTTGCGACGCGGCCACGCTGGCCTCGCGCCTGACGATGAGCGGTATCGAGGTCGAGTCGATCGAGCCGGCGGCCGGCGATTTCCAGGGCGTGGTTGTCGGCGAAGTGCTGGCGGTCGAGCGTCATCCGGACGCCGACAAGTTGACCGTCTGCCAGGTCGCGGGCGGCGGCTCGACCCTGCTGCAGATCGTTTGCGGCGCGCCGAACGTGCGCGCCGGCATGAAAACGCCGCTTGCGCTCGAGGGCGCGAAGCTCGCTTCCGGAGACGTCATTTGCAAGGCCCGCCTGCGCGGGGTCGAGTCGACCGGCATGTTGTGCTCGGCGCGCGAGCTCGGGCTTTCAGAAGAGCACGAAGGCATCCTGGAACTGCCGGATGAGCTCGTGACCGGCGCGCCGCTGCGCGAGGCATTGCGGCTCGACGACACGATTCTCACGCTCAACGTGACGCCGAATCGTGGCGACGTCCTGTCGGTACAGGGCGTGGCACGCGAAGTTTCGGCGATTGCCGGCAAGAAATCGACTCCGCCGCCGATGGAACCGGTCACGCCGGTGACGCGCG
>JANLWE010000122.1:0-8297 GCA_031364365.1 Gammaproteobacteria bacterium
CATGGCCGACTGGAAGCTGGGAGGAGACTGCCGGGGACTTTCACCAGCGGGGCGGGCGGCCACGCCGCCCTTTAAGGTGAACGTCCCCTTCAGTAAAGGGGAACGTCCCCTTTAAAGCCCCCCTTTAGAGCAGCATCATCAGGGCGGTTGCGCCGGTCGCGAGTGCGGCAAGGAAGGAGAGCAGCACCGGTCGCCAGCCGGCTTCGCGCAGATGCGCGAAGGTGATCCCGAGCCCGACCGCGGCAAGACCGCAGAGCAGCAGCAATTCTGACGCACGCTGCGCGAGCACAAGCGCGTGTTGCCACAGGCCGGACCAGTCCGCGCCCGCCGCCAGGTAGTCGCCGAGCGAACGCACGCCTGCGAGCAGCATGAAGACAATGACGAACGCGGGCACGGCACGGCGACGGAGTTCCTTGGACTGATGCGCGACGGGTGCGGACCCGCTGTTCGCCATCCACATCGCGGCAACCGGAACCAGCACCAGCAATCCTGAAGTGCGCAGGAACTTCGTGAAACCCGCGATCGCGACAGCATCCGGCGCATTGAACTGCGCGGCGTAGATGAGTGATGCACCGACCACCTGCGAGGTGTCGTGGATCGAGGCACCAAAGAACATGCCGGCATGTACCGCATCGGGTCCGAAGATGATGCCCGCAAGCCAGGGGTAGGCCACCATCGCGATCGAGCCGAACAGCACGACACAGGTGATGGCGATCGCAACATCGGCTTTTTGCGCGCGCAGAAGCGGCGCGATCGCGATGATCGCCGTGCATCCGCAGATCGCCGTGCCCGCGGCGAGCAATCGCCTGATGCCTACCTGGACGCCTAGCAGGCGGCCGACTCCCATGGTGACGATCAGCGCAACCGAGACGCAGGCGATCACGAGGGGCAGGGCCGTCATGCCAGACTCGGCGAGCACGTTCCAGGTCAGGCGGAGCCCGATGAGCGCGATGCCGATCCGCAAAAGCGTCTGCCCTGCGAACTCGAGCCCCGGCTCCGCCCAGGGACCGATGGCCGCAAGATTCCGCCAGAGAATCCCGAGCAGGACCGCGCAGAGAATCGCGCTGACGACGCCATTCAACGCGTAAGAAATCCCCTTCGCGGCGAGCGCGATTGCGACCGCGAAGGCGAGGCCGGGGAGGATCGCGAGCAGATTGTTTCGAGTCGACAATCGATCGCCTACGCGCGGCGGCCCTTGACGGAATGGTGCCCCGCATATTCATCCAGCACCCGCCGGATCATCCGTTGATAGGGAATCTTCGATTTTCGCGCATGTGCCTTGAAAAAATCGACGCTTCTCCTACTCAGGGAGATCGTTACCTTGATGCCGTCATCCTTCAAAACCAATTGATCTGGCGGCGGCAAGAAGTCCTTGATGATTCTGATCCGGCCGATCGGTTCATCCGTGTATACGATTTTTTGCCTCATAAATCCTTTTGCCTTTACGCCAATCGCAAATGCCAAGCCATGCTTGCGCTGATTCTCATCATCTTTGATCGGGTCCCGCTCAAATAATGCTGCCATTCCGACAGCGTCACAGGTATATGGCTATAAGACCATATAATAATATGGCTGAAACAACAAGATATTGAGAGTTACTCGATTCGTTCACCTAGCGGACGACTCCATCAACGCCTCCGGCTCATACACAACACCAGCCTTGATCGGGCGGTACGCGCGCGTGAGATTCGCGCCATTCTGTGACGGGTGCACGATCGTCGCCGCATTGATGACGATCACATTTTTGCGATTCGCGGGATTTGTGTGACCGCTTACCGGGATGAGGCAGGCCAATGCGACTACAACTCAACTCAACATATGCCGTTCT
This sequence comes from Gammaproteobacteria bacterium, assembly GCA_031364365.1. Classification (GTDB taxonomy): domain Bacteria; phylum Pseudomonadota; class Gammaproteobacteria; order Steroidobacterales; family Steroidobacteraceae; genus SCUD01. The sequence continues at coordinate 1,829 of JANLWE010000122.1, forward strand.
CCTTCACCCGGTTGATGGCTGGTTGCGCCGCGCTGTCGGCGATGGCCGGATTGGCGCTGGCCCCGGCGTCCGCGCACGCTTTTGAGCAGGGCGAATTCCTCGCCGGACTTTACACAGCTCCCAACCAGTTATTTACGGTGAAATCGCCGCTCGGGCCGGAGTCCTATCTGGTCGATGGCTTCGAACGCTCGGCGGGTGCCGTCACCTTCCTCGATGACTCCGGAGAGCTCTTCGGCGTGATCTGCACCCCGAGCTACGACGTGCTCGCCGGTGCCAACAACGACTTCGAAACCGACGCCGCAATCCTCCGGAACTGGTTTCACGCGGCGACCTTCCCGAATTTCTTCGAACGGCAGATTCCGGGCGCGTGGATCGTGCGCGAAGAGCCGGGCCTTTTTGAGGGCAAGCCCGCCTGGATTGCCGTGATCTACCTGCCCCACGGTTCGTCGAAGGTCAAGAACGACCCCGAAACCGGACAGCCGACGCGAGGGGATTCCTGGCGCGGACTCGTCGTATTCAGTCGCGGTGAGCACACCTACCTCATTATGACGGAGACGCGGCCCGAGCCCGAAGGGCACCCGTACCTCGCGAAGCTCTCGGAATTCTATCGGGGCTTTACGTTCGCGGCGCCCGAACCGGCCCTCCCAAAAATCACGATCCACGGCTTTCAGAACGCCGGCACCTGAACACTTAAAGGGGACCTTTGTTGAAGGGGACGTTCACCTTCAAGAGGGTGCTACTCGACGTTGAAGGTGAACGTCCCCTTCAACAAAGGTGAACGTCCCCTTTAGGCCGGGTTACGATCCGGCACCATGAAAGCATTGTTACTGGCCTGCCTCCTGCTCGGAGCCGAGACCCACGCGGCCGAGCCAAACGCAATCGCCGGAACCGAGGCGCTGTTCCTCCGGTTCCTCGACGCCCGCGATGCAGTCGCCTACATCGATTCCGGTCACGTCACGGAATACGAAGGCGCGGATGGCGCCGTCTGGACCGAGCGGCTGCGCGAGCGGCACCAGGCTCTCCTCGCGAGTCTCGCCGCGCTCGATCCCACAAAACTCCCGACGGAAGACACTGCGGCCGTCGCGGCGATCCGCGTCACGCTCGCGGACTTCGGCGACCCGAGCCCGGCCGTCGCGAATGCACCGAGTGATCCCGAATGCATAGATCGCGACAACAAGGCGCTCGACTATGAAGCGCTCTCTGCCGCGCTCTCGAGCTGCTACCGCGAGATCGGAAACGTCCTTCAATTCGAGCAGGGCACGGTCGATCGCGGCACGGCGCTCGGCCTTCTCTCCGACATCGAAGAACCGGCACGGCGCAAGGCGTTGCACGACGCTTTTCTTCCCCTCTGGGCCGCGCTCAACGGCAACAACGAACCGGACAGCCCCTACCGTCGCCTGATCAAGCTCGCCGCGGCGACGGAAGCGACCAACGGCTCCGGCGTCGAGGCCGCCGCCCGCGCGATCGGCGTCACGACCGCGGATGTCGAGCGCTGGCTCACGCAGATCCTCGAAGCCTGGCGCGATTCTACCGGCACCGAGATGATCGAACCCTGGGATTACCGCCATGCAATGGGCGAGGCCAACCGCCGACTCGCATCGAGTTTTCCAGGCGGCGACATCATCTCGGTGGATGAGCGCTTCTACCGCGATCTGGGCGTCGACCTCGGCGCGCTCGGCGTCGTCTACGACATCAAGGATCGCCCGGATCAATCGCCGCTCGCGTACACGGATTTCCTGAAACGCGGCTATTACAAGGATGGCGAGTGGCACAAGACCGTCGCGCGCGTGGTCGGGCGCTACGAGGACGGCGATCTCGGCTCGCTGAACGAACTCGTGCACGAGAACGGCCACGCCGTGCACATCAGCGCGATCCGCAATCGCCCCGCGTACACCGACTGGACCGACACGGTCTTCACCGAGGCCTTTGCCGACGTGCCGTCGTGGAGCGTGTATGAACCGGCGTGGCAGAAGAAATACCTGGGTACGGAACTGCCGGTTGGAATTTCGCTCCGCGGGCTGCACGGCAGTGTGATGATGGATGTCGCCTGGTCGCTGTTCGAGATCCGGATGCTGCGCGCGCCCGAATTGAATCCAAATGAAGTGTGGACCGACATCACGAGCCAGTATCTCCACATTGTTCCGCACCCCGAGGTCGCGTGGTGGGCGGTGCGCGTGCAACTCGTGAATAGCCCCGGCTACATGGTGAACTACGGTCTCGGCGCCGTGCTCACCGCCGAGATCCGCAAGCGCACGACCGAAGCGATCGGGCCGTTCGATGCGGGTAATCCACGATGGTATGCGTGGTCGAGTGAGCACATGCTGAGGTATGGGTCGGAGAAGAGCGCGCTTGCACTCATGCAGGCTCTGCTCGGACGGCCGCTGTCGCCCGAGGCGATGCTCGCGGAGATTCGCCGAATCCGTTGAAACGGCGCTGAAGGGGACGTTCACGTTCTGCACGGTCGCTGTAGGTGAACGTCCCCTTCAAATGAACGTCCCCTTTAAACAGGGCCGCCGCCGAGCGCGCGCTTCCCAAGCTCCCAGGCCACCAGCAGCGCCAACGCGAACACCATCCACCAGCCGATGGTGAACACCTTGCGTCGCGTCGGCACGTAGTTCGAGCCGACATGAACCCAGGTGTGCACGATGCGGCTCAGCACGAACAAGGTGGCGACCGCGAGCGCAGGCCAATGCACCGCGTCCAGCGCCCATAGCGCAAACGACATCACATAGAACAACACGGGCACTTCGAACTGATTGCGGATGTTGTTGTTGATCTTCATCACGCTCTCGGGCCAGGCATCGTCGTGCAAGGCGCGCCGCGCCATGTCGACTTCGCCAGCCCGCATCGCGCGAACCTTCTCGCGGATCAGCAGGACATAGGCCGCAAGCGTCAGCAGCACCTGGAAGAGGGCGGGGATGAAGATCAGGTTGCGGGTCATGTTCTTGCCAGCCTTTCGCGCTACTTGCGCGCACGCACGCGGGACTTCCGCGTGGGCTCACGGATTGCGAGCGTCCATGGCCTGATATTGCCTAGCCGCGACCCAAGCTGACGCTCGGCGACCTTCGTGTCATGGACCGCCTGCGCTCGCAACCAGTATCCATTCGACAAACCGAAGTACCGGCAGAGCCGCAGGTCCGTATCGTCCATGATCGCCCGCTTGCCCATCACTATATCGCCGATACGCTGGGCCGGAACGTCGATCTCCTTGGCCAGCCGGTATTGACTGATGCCCATGGGTTTCAAGAACTCCTCCGACAGGAGTTCACCGCGTTACTATTGGGGGGTGGCGTCGCCCCATCTGACTACGCCGCCCTGATCTTGAAAATCTCACTCTTCGAGGTCGGCGTGGGAACTGGCTCACCCGCTTCGCGCATAGCCCGAATATGAATCTGAATGCTCTCGCGAATCAGTTTCAATGCTTTGCGACGGGACTCGCCTACGGCAACGCAACCAGGCAGGTCAGGCACGTAGGCGCCATGGCTAGTCTTGCCTTTTTCAATGAATACAACAAAATCCACTGACGCTCCAGGGTCTTCTTCAGGCCGGCGCGTTCAAGAATGCTACTCAGTGTCCCCGTTGACACATTGACTCCCGACCGCGCGCTTTCATCCTCCGGCAATCATGATCCGACCGGGCGTACGCGCGGAACGCCTCGAACGAATCGAAATCTGAATGTCATGCCCGAGCGCGGTCAGAAAGTTCATGAGCCGTTCGACGGAAAACCCATCAAGGCGATAGTTAACAAGCGCCGAAATCTTAGGCTGGTTTACGCCCAGGGCTTTCGCCGCTGTGTCCTGCCTCAGGGCGCGCGCCTTCAGAATGCGGTTGATCTCAACCGCCAACGCCACTTTGGTGGTCCTTTCCCCGGCATCCGCGAAACCCAGATCAACGAATACGTTTCCAGAGCCGGGATCCACCGGAACCGATCTATTTCTGGTCTTTGCCATATCGAACCTCGTAATCGGCGTTGGCCGCCATCAGCCGCTGATGCACCCGATCGACATCCTTTCCCCCCGTTTCAATACCTCGAGGAGACTTCTTTTGAAAACAGTGCAGTACGTACACCGCGCGCGCGAACCGCACGGTGTAGACGACCCGGTACGCATTGCCATCAAAGTTCTCAACGATCTCCAGAACCCGCGCTCCCTCGCCTTTCCAATGCTTCGAAGCGGGGTGCTTGCCGCCAAACTGGGCAACTCCGAGCGCCCAACCGATATCGCTGACGACTGGGCCGGGGAACTCCAGGAGATCGCGTTTCGAGGATCCCACCCAGAGCAGCGGCTTCTCATCGGCGGCGGGCACGTGCCGCATCGTCATTATCCCTGTTCTGGGATGAAGTCGCCAGATCTCTGATTACGCTACGGCAGGTAAGGGCTTGCGCTCACACTGAAAACGGCTGGGTTCGCTTCAAAAGGGTTAGTTTTAAAGTGTAAAGTGACACATTACATTGGTAGATATGCACAACCCCGCGCACCCGGGTGAAGTACTGCGGGAATTTCTGCCCAAGGGATTAGCCGTGGGCGAGGTCGCAAGCCGCCTAGGCGTTTCGCCGCCTGAGGCAATCTTTAAAGGGGAACGTCCCCTTTAGGTCTTACGGCGTCTTGAACGCAATCGCGACGTAATCAGCGGTCAGCGTCGTGCTGGGTTCGTCGAACGAACCCCGCGCGGTGAGTGCACGCATGGTCGAGCCGCCGTTCAGCAGGTTATTGACCCGCTGGGCGAAGGCTGCGAAGTCGCGGTACATCTCGACTCGCCGCGCCCGCGCGACCACGAACACTGTCCGGCCGACCGTATCCGGCTCAATTTCCATCGGCGAGGCGAGTGTGGTGATGTCGGCGATCCGCGGGCCGACCTTGATGAAGTGCCGCGCGCCCAGGGCCGGATTTCCGACATCGATCACGAACCCGTCCGATCCCATCGAGAGGAAGGGCGCAGTCGCGCCATTGATGCCCCAGCCGATGCCCAACAAAGCGCGGAGATCGTCGAAGTTCACCAGCGTTTGGCCGGTGAAATCCGGCGGTGCCGCAGCGAATGGCGTCATGAAGCCGAACGCGCGGGCGGGATCGCCCACCTCGAAGTCGGCGAGATCCAGGTCGCCCGTGTCGACCTCGTAGTTCGCCGGGTCCGCGTCGGTCAGGACCGAGCCGCCGGTGCCGGTGAAGTCGAAGAAATTGGCGTTGCGGCCGTCGATCGTGGCGAGATCGAAGTCGAGCTGGCCCGGGTTTGAGTCGACCACAGTCCCCAGCACACGCGTGCGGTGCAGCCGCACCCGGCCCGCGCGCGCATCGAGCGTGGGATTCACGTCTGAAGACGTTGCATCGCCGAACGCATGAATACGCTGGCCGACCGAGATCGCGTTCGTGTCGAGCCCGTTGGCGTCGCCGCCTTCCTTCGTAACCACCGTGTTCGCGCCGATCGCCACCGTGATGTCACCACGCGCGAAGACCACGCTGTCGTCCGTGCGGATCACGGTGCCGCCGCGCACGGTCAGTTCGTTGCCCGCGCGCGCCAGGACGTTTCCAATCACCACATCGAAGTTCGCGCCCGGCACGCTACTGCCTGCGAGCACGCGATCCGCGGTGAACTTGCGGGTAGCGACGTCATAGACGCCCTGCGCGACGGTCGCCGTGCCGGCGGCGAGATCCGCGACCGCAGCAAGACCCGCGGCACTCGTCAGTTCCTCGCCATCCACTTCGAAGGCGGTCTCCACGGTCGTCTCGATCGTGAAACGGCCGAGTCGCGCGTCGGGATGATTGAAGGGCCGGAGATCCACGATGTAGCTGCCGGCGGTCTCGTCCACGGAGACCAGCGGGCCACGCACGCGGAATTCCCGCACGTCCAACGGCTCGACCGAGGCGACCAGGGCGGGATCCGCGGTCGCCGTCACGGGCGACGTCAGGATGTTCAGCTCGTGCGTCGCGACCAGATCAAAGGCGATCAGGAGCAAGGCGGGCGTGGCGGAAGCGATCGCGACCCGGTTCGCGCTGTCGAGCTCGAGCCGGATATCCACGACGCCGAGCGCGGCGCCGTTCTCATCCACGACCCGGGTCTCGGCCGGCGTGCCCAAGACCTCGACGCTGACTTCCGCGTCGGTGTAGTCGAGGCGGACCGTGGCCGCCACGTAGTCGCCATTCGGGATGGTCGCGGCGGTGGTGAATTCGGTGACGTCCGAGAGATCGGCGAAATCCACGCGCTGGCGGGTGGGGAGCGTCTGCACGGTGTCGCCATTGCTGCGCTCGAGCTTGATCGAGACGACATCCACGGCATAGTTGAGGTAGTCATCGTCGGCGGCGGTCAGGCCGATCCGGACCTCGCCGCAGGTGGTCGCGGTGCAGGCCACCGGCGGGTCGTCGTCCCCCGGCGTCAGGATGATCCCGCCGCCTTCGCCGCAGGCTGAAAGGGCAAGGAGGATGGCAGCCAGGGGCGCTATTAAAGGGGACGTTCCCCTTTGAAGGGGAACGTCCCC
>JANLWE010000147.1:0-8625 GCA_031364365.1 Gammaproteobacteria bacterium
GCTGGTGCTCCTGATCACGTTCGTATTGACCGTGTTCGTCGATCTTGTGGTGGCGGTCAATGTCGGCGTCGTGATCGCGGCGCTTTTCTTCATGCGGCGCATGGCGGAATCGGTCAGCGTGCAGCAGGAAGTATTTGGAGGGCCCGAGGAGCGCGCCGGGGCGGGAGAGGCGGGCCAGGACATCGCGCTTCCGTCCAATGTGCTCGTCTATCGCATCGACGGCCCGTTCTTCTTCGGCGCGGCGGAGAAACTCGAGAGCACCGTCGAGCGGGCGCAGTTGCACGTCGGCACGGTCGTAATCCGGCTCGGCCGCGTGCCGTTCATGGACGCGACCGGAATGCACACGCTTTCCGAAATCATCGAGCGGTTTCAACGGCGCGGCATCCGCGTCGTGCTGTGCGGGATCCAGGAGCGCCTGTCCCGCGCCCTCGGGCGCGCCGGCATACTCGCGCTGGTCGGCCCGGACAACGTTTGTGCCGATATGGCCGAAGTTGCGAGGCGGGTCACGCCCGCCTGAGGCCGTCAGGGGGCTATTTTCAAAGGCGAGCGGAACCGGCCGAATTCAGGTAGAATGCCGCGGTCTGGTGATTCCCTAGTTCTGTCTTGTCTGGCTCGTTGCGCCGCTCCGGCGCGCCTTCTGACCCGGTCTAGCCATCACGAAAAGCATCGCCGAACCAGCAGGTGGAAATCCGCTTGTTGCCATCTTTCTTAAGTGAGTAATCCTAGTGACCAAGTTATTTGTTGGAAATCTTCCCTTCTCCGCGACCGAAGAGTCTGTGCGCGCATTGTTTGCACCGCACGGCACGATTGAGTCGCTCGCCCTGATCAACGATCGTGAGACCGGCCGCCCCCGCGGATTCGGTTTCATCGAGATGTCGAATGCCGATGCTGCCAAGGCCATGCAGGCCCTGAACGGCAAGAACTTCGAAGGCCGTGACCTCAAGGTCAACGAGGCCCAGGCGCGCGAGCGCAGTGGCGGCGGCGGCGGTGGTGGAAACCGCGGCGGCGGCGGCGGCGGCGGGAATCGTTACTGATTCCAGCACGAGACCGGCGGCGCCCCGAAAGGGGCGTTCGCCGGCCCGATTTCGATTCTGCGAGGTTTGACCCATGCGCATCGTGTCTCGAACCACCCGATCGCTACTCGAACAGAAACGCGAAAAGTCGATGCGCAAGCGCCAGGCTGCGGGCACGTTTGCGACGGCGTTTCCACGCGTGGAACAAATCCGCGTGCAGCTCCGGTTCGTCTCGACCAAGGGCGCGATACCGGCAGCGCAGACTCATGCGCTCTATCCGTCCGCACAGGCCTATTTCGAATTCGCCTGCCCGCACGGCGATTGCGACGGCAGCATTGATCTGAACGCGATCGCGCTGCCACTGCTGCGGAGCTCCGGCGTACAGGCCGATGGCACCTTTCATTGCCCTGGCTCGCGCACCGCGGGCGGGACGGCGCGGCAGCCTTGTAATCAGCGTGTCGATTACTGGATCTCGGCTCAGTACCAGGCGATCGCCAGGGCCGCCGGCTGATCGCCCAAACGGGCTTCCAGATTTCCTGAATTCAGTCCGCAGCGGGGTCCCGTGACAACCGCGAAGTTCCTGATGTATGCTAATGCGAATCATTCGCATTCGTATTCACATAAGGAACCGACATGGCCACGTCCCGTGCCCTGAGTCTCGCGATCGCACTGTCCCTCGGGACAACCGCCTTCGCTCCCGCGCGTGCGGACGACGCAGCGGCCCTCGCGCCGACGGAGCTTCCCAAGGTCACGGTGACGGCCGAGCACGAGTCGGATGGTTACCTGGCGGAACGCAACCGGTCCGCCATGAAGACGGACACGCCGCTTCTTGACGTGCCGCAGTCGGTCTCGATCGTGACTCGTGACCTGATCCTGGACCAGTCGATGCAGAACCTGGCGGACGTCGTCCGCTACGTGCCGGGGGCCGGGATGGCGCAGGGCGAGGGCCATCGCGACACGATCATCCTGCGCGGAAACAGTTCGACCTCGGACTTTTTCATGGACGGCGTGCGCGACGATGCCGAGTATTTTCGCGATCTTTACAACCTCGACCGCGTCGAAGTGCTCAAGGGCCCGAACGCGATGATCTTCGGCCGCGGCGGCGCGGGCGGCGTCGTCAACCGCGTGACCCGCCAGGCGAACTGGGCGCCGGTGCGCGAGGTTTCACTGCAGGGCGGCTCCTGGGATAACCGCCGCGCAAGCTTCGATCTCGGCGACGGCGTGACCGACACCTTCGCAGCGCGCATCAGCGGCGTGTACGAGGATTCGGACAGCTATCGCGACGGTGTCGCGCTCGAGCGGAAGGGCGTGAATCCGACCATGGCGTTCGGCATCGGCGACGCCACGGTGCTGCGCTTCTCATATGAGTATTTCGATTACGACCGGGTTGTTGACCGCGGCATTCCCTCGCTCGACGGGAAGCCTTACCAGACGGACGAGTCGACTTTCTTCGGCGATCCGGCGCGAAGCCCGACCCATGCGACGGTCAACCAGGGTTCGATCGTCATCGACCACGCGTTCAGCGACGATGTGGCGATCCGTAATCGCACGATGTACGCGGACTACGACAAGTTCTACCAGAACGTGTTTCCGGGCGCGGTGGATGCCCTGGCCGGAACGGTGACGATTACGGCCTATAACAGTCAGCAGTTGCGCGAGAACCTGTTCAACCAGACTGACCTGACGTTCTCGTTCGACGCCGGCGATATCCATCATGAATTCCTCGCGGGAATCGAGCTTGGCGAGCAGGTTACCGACAATTTCCGCAACTCCGGCTACTTCAACGATGCCGACGCGTCGGTTCAGGCGCCGCTCGACCACCCGACGATCTCGGTGCCGGTGACATTTCGGCAGAGCTCGACCGACGCCGACAATCACGGCCGGGCGACGATCGCCGCCATTTACGTGCAGGACCAGATCCAGCTGTCGCCGAAGTTCGAGGCGGTGCTGGGTCTGCGCTTCGACAAGTTCGACATGAACTTCAGGAACAACCGCACAGGCGGGAACTTCGCAAGCTCGGACGACCGGCTCTCGCCGCGCGCCGGCCTGATCTACAAGCCGATCGAGGCGATGTCACTGTATGCGAGCTACAGCATGACGTACGTGCCGCGGGCGGGTGCGCAGTTGACTTCGCTGGACATCACGAACCAGGCACTCGAACCGGAGGAGTTCGAAAACCTCGAGATTGGCGCCAAGTGGGATATCCACCCCGGCATTGCGCTGACCGCGGCGCTTTTCCAGCTGGACCGCACCAACGTCGTGATTCCGGACCCGAACGATCCGACTGTCTCGATTCTCGTCGATGGACAGCGCACCAAAGGTATTGAGTTCGGCGCGAGCGGCCAGATCAGTGAAGCCTGGAGCATCCAGGGCGGCTATGCGTACCAGGACGGCGAGCTGACGGCGGCGCTCGGCGGAACCCGGCTCGCGCAGCTTCCGAAGCACGTTGCGTCGCTCTGGAACCGGTATGACCTGACGGCCGCCTGGGGCTTCGGACTGGGTGTCGTTCACCAGACCGAGATGTTCGCGGCCGCTGACAACGCGGTCACGCTGCCGGAGTTCACGCGGGTGGATGCGGCGGTCTTCTTTTCGCCAAACGATCGCCTGCGGATGCAGCTGAATGTCGAAAACCTGCTCGACGAGCAGTACTACCCGAATGCGCACAACAACAACAACATCACGCCGGGTTCGCCGCTGGCGCTTCGCGTGGGAGTCACTGCGCGCTTCTAATCCGGAGAGTGCCCGGAAATGGTTGTTGCCTTAGACTCACCGTTTCAGGGGAACCGGCACCGGGAGTCCAGGCATGACCAAGCTGACCTGTGGCCTGATCCAGATGGGGCTGAAAGGCGACACCTCGATGGCGCCGGATCGCATCCGCGACCTGATGATCGAGGCGCACATCCCGTACATCGAGGAAGCGGGAAAGAAGGGCGTGCAGGTCCTCTGCTTCCAGGAAGTATTCACTCAGCCCTATTTCTGTCCCGGCCAGGACCGGAAATGGTACGCGGCCGCGGAGCGCATCCCGGAAGGTCACACGACGCACCTGATGCAGGACTACGCGCGCAAACACAAGATGGTGATCGTCGCGTCGCTGTATGAAGAGGCAATGCCCGGCGTCTACTACAACACGGCGGCGGTGATTGATGCGGACGGCCAGTACCTCGGCAAGTACCGCAAGACGCATATCCCGCAGGTCGATCCAGGGTTCTACGAGAAGTTCTTCTTCAAGCCGGGCGACCTGGGCTACCCGGTATTCGACACGGCCTATGTGAAGCTCGGCGTCTACATCTGTTACGACCGCCATTTCCCGGAAGGCTGGCGCGCGCTTGCGTTGAACGGCGCGGAATACATTGTGAATCCATCGGCCACGGTTGCGGGTCTCAGCAAGTATCTCTGGGAGCTCGAGCAGCCGGCCTCGGCAGCGGCCAACGGCGTCTTCATTGGAGCGATCAACCGCATCGGCAGGGAAGAGCCCTGGGCCGCGAAGATGGGCGAGTTCTACGGCTCAAGCTACATCGTCAACCCGCGCGGCAAGATCGAGGCCCAGGCGAGTTCCGACAAGGACGAGCTGCTGGTCCACACGATCGACCTCGACATGATTCGCGAGGTCAGGAATACGTGGCAATTCTTCCGTGATCGCCGACCGGAGACCTACGGGCCGCTGGTCTGAGTCGATGGCTGAGCTGAAGACCGTCAGCCAGGCGATCACTGTCGGTGCGTTCGTCGAGCTCGATGCCGGCACCGACGTTACGACGAGCCTGCGCTACAACAAGGACATCGCGCCCACCCGCGCCAGCCAGCGGACCTGGAATCACTGGCATATCGCGGCACTCTGGATCGGGATGTCAATCTGCGTGCCGACCTACACGCTGGGCGGCGTGCTGACGGCCTACTTCGGGCTGTCCGTGGTCGAGGCGCTTTGGACAATATTCATTGCGAATGTCGTGATTCTGATTCCGCTGACGCTGAACGCATTTCCCGGCACCCGATACGGCATCCCTTTTCCGGTGCTGCTGCGGTCGTCCTTCGGCATCATCGGCTCCAATGTCCCGGCGCTGATCCGCGCGCTGATCGCCTGCGGCTGGTTCGGCATCCAGACCCTGTTCGGCGGAATCGCCGTGCACTTGCTGCTCTCGGCGGTGTCCGACACCTGGGCGAGCCTGGGAGGCAAAGGCGAGGTCGCCGGCTTTTTCATCTTCTGGATCGCGAACGTCTGGGTCGTGATCCGCGGCTCCGAGTCCATCAAGCAACTGGAGGTATTCGCAGCGCCCATGCTGATGGCCGTCGGCGTGGGACTCATCCTCTGGGCCTGGCCGCAGGCCTCGGTCACGGAGCTATTCGCGCAGCCGCCGGATCGCCCGGCAGACGCATCGCCTGTGAGCTACTTTTTCGCGGGGCTCACGGCGATGGTCGGGTTCTGGGCAACGCTGTCGCTCAACATCCCGGACTTCAGCCGCTTCGCCGATTCGCAGAAGAGCCAGATCGTCGGCCAGATCCTCGGCCTGCCGCTGACCATGTTCCTGTTCGCGGGGCTCGGCGTGCTGATGACGGCGGCGTCCGCGGGACTCGTCGGGCAAACGGTGTCGGACCCGATCACGCTTATCGGACTGATCGACGATCCGTTCTGGACCGTCGTCTCAATGTTCGTGATCATCGTCGCGACGATCTCGACCAATACGGCGGCGAATGTCGTCTCGCCCACGAACGACTTCCAGAATGTCGCGCCGAAACTGATCAACCAGACCAAAGGCGTCCTGCTGACGGGTGCGATTGGGATCCTGCTGATGGGCTGGGAGCTCTTCAAGAAGATGGGATGGCTCGTGTCCGACGTGAGCGTCGAGAGCCTCTACTCGAACTGGCTGATCGGCTATTCGAGCCTGCTCGGCCCGATCGCGGGCATCATGATCACGGACTATTTCATCGTCCGCCGCCAGAAGCTCGATCTCGCAGGTCTTTACAAGGACGACGGGCCTTACCCGGCGTGGAACCGGGCGGGTTTCGTTGCCTTCCTGGTGCCGGTCGGCCTGACGCTCATCGCGATCACGACCGGCTGGCTCGGCTGGTTCTACGACTACGGCTGGTTCACCGGCTCCCTGCTCGGCGGATTGCTCTATTATCTGCTGAGCGGCAAGAGGTAGTTCGCTTGGCACTGCTCATCCGGGGCGGCACGGTGGTGACGGCGGACCAGACCGTGCGTGCCGACGTGCTGTGCGACGGCGGCCGCATTGTTGCGATCGCGCCGTCGATCGATGCGCCGAAAGGCGCCGAGATCGTCGATGCCGGCTCGCAGTTCGTCATGCCGGGCGGCATCGACCCGCACACGCACATGCAGCTGCCTTTCATGGGCACAGTCGCGAGCGACGATTTCTACACGGGCACCGCAGCGGGTCTCGCCGGCGGCACCACGATGATCATCGACTTCGTCATCCCGAATCCGCAGCAGAACCTCCTGGAGGCGTATCGCCAGTGGCGCGGCTGGGCCGAGAAGGCCTGCGCCGACTATTCCTTCCATGTCGCGATCACCTGGTGGGACGAGACGGTCGGCCGCGACATGGAAACACTCGTGCGCGAGCACGGCGTCAACAGCTTCAAGCATTTCATGGCTTACAAGGGCGCAATCATGGCGGACGACGAGACGCTGGTGAACAGCTTCTCGAAGGCAATCACGCTCGGCGCCATCGTGACCGTGCATGCCGAGAACGGCGAGCTCGTCTACACGCTCCAGGACCGCATCTTCCGCCAGGGTATCACCGGCCCCGAAGGCCATCCCCTGTCGCGGCCGCCGGAAGTGGAGGGGGAGGCGGCCAATCGCGCGATCCGCATCGCCGAGGTGCTGCGCGTTCCGCTGTACGTCGTCCACGTCTCCTGCCGGCAGGCGCTCGAGGCGATCACGCGCGCGCGTAATGAGGGTCAACGTGTCTTCGGAGAAGTACTCGCGGGGCACCTCCTGATCGACGACTCCGTGTACCGCGATCCGGATTTCACGCGCGCCGCGGCGCACGTGATGAGCCCGCCATTCCGTTCAGCCGAGCACCAGGCTGCGCTCTGGCGCGGCCTGCAATCTGGGAACCTGCAGACCACGGCGACGGATCACTGCTGTTTCTGCGCACCGCAGAAGGCGGCGGGCCGCGACGATTTCAGAAAGATCCCGAATGGCACGGCGGGGATCGAAAATCGGATGGAAGTGCTCTGGCACCATGGCGTCGGCACCGGGCGGCTCACCATGAACGAGTTCGTGCGCGTGACGTCGACCAACGCGGCGCAGATATTCAACATCTACCCGCGGAAGGGCAGCGTCTCCGTCGGCGCCGATGCGGACCTCGTGGTCTGGGATCCGAACGGCAGCAAGACGATTTCCGCGAAAACGCATCGCCAGAATGTCGACTTCAACATCTTCGAAGGCATGACTGTGCAGGGCAGGGCAACGCACACGATCAGCGCTGGCAAGCTCGTCTATGCGGATGGGGATCTGCGTGTCGAGCGCGGCGCCGGCCGCCACGTCGACCGACCCCCGTATCCGTCCTATTACGAAGCTGTGAAGAAGCAGGCCGAACTCGCGCGGCCTTCCGCCGTCAAGCGAACGTGAACACACCCGACATCGCGCCGGGCCGGCTGACCACTGCCGAAATCGAACGCAATTTCGCGGACCTGCACCCGCCGCTGTCGAAGTCGGAGGCGCTGATCGCCGCCGATCGATGCTACTTCTGCTACGCGGCGCCATGCATTGCCGCTTGTCCGACGGGAATCGACATTCCGCGCTTCATTCAGTCGATCAGGAGCGGCGACATCGAGGGCGCCGCCTACGCGATTCTTTCCGAGAACATCATGGGCGGCATGTGCGCGCGTGTCTGCCCGACGGAAGTGCTCTGCGAACAGGCCTGCGTGCGGAATGTCCACGAAGAGAAGCCCGTCGACATCGGCCTGTTGCAGCGTTTTGCGACCGATCCAGTCATCGGCGCAGGCGCGCAGCTTTTTCCGCGTGCCGCGCCTTCGGGCAGGCGCGTCGCAGTCGTCGGCGGCGGACCAGCAGCGCTCTCCTGCGCGCATCGCCTGGCCTGGCTCGGTCACGAGGTCACGGTCTTCAGCCGCGACGGCAAGCTCGGCGGACTGAACGAGTACGGAATCGCGGTCTACAAAACGGTGGACGAATTTGCGCAGCGCGAAATCGCCTACATCCTGGGCATCGGCGGCATCGAGGTGCGCGCGGGCAGCGCGCTCGGCCGGGACCTCTCGCTCGCGAAATTGTGCCGCGAGTTCGATGCGGTATTCCTGGCGGTTGGCCTCGCCGGAGTCAACCGGCTCGGCCTCGAAGCGGAAGACCTTCCGGGCGTGATCGACGCGGTCCGCTTCATCGCGGAACTTCGCCAGGCGCAGGACAAATCGCAGTTGACGGTCGGGAGGCGCGTCGTCGTCATTGGCGGCGGCATGACGGCCATCGACGTGGCGTTGCAGTGCAAGCGCCTCGGCGCCGAAGACGTGACGATCGTCTATCGCCGCGGCAAGGAGCAGATGGGCGCCAGCCGGTACGAGCAGGACCTGGCCCAGAGCGGCGGCGTGCGCATCAAGGACTGGGCGAAGCCGGTTCGGCTTGTCGGCAAGGGATTTGTGACGC
>JANLWE010000196.1:0-53158 GCA_031364365.1 Gammaproteobacteria bacterium
ATCCGCTGGCGACCGCTGTGGCGGGCAGGAGCATCGAGCTGCTGCTGGCAAGCCCCTGGCAGCGGCGGATTGCGGAGATCGAGGCGCAGTTGCGCAGGGAACTCGGTCAATACGCCAGTCATCCGGCGGTTGCCGACGTGCGGGTGCTGGGCGGGATTGGTGTCGTGGAAATGCGGGAGCCGGTCGACGTCGCGGCTCTGCAGACGCTGTTTGTGGAGCGGGGCGCATGGATCCGCCCCTTCGGCCGGCTGATCTACCTGATGCCGCCCTACGTGATCACGCCCGAGCAGATCGACTGGCTCGCAGGCGTCGCCCGTGGCGCCGTGGACGCGGCATGCGCCTGATCCGCGTACACGTCGAGGATGCGCTCGCCGCGGGCGCGCGCATCGCGCTTCG
This sequence comes from Gammaproteobacteria bacterium, assembly GCA_031364365.1. Lineage (GTDB taxonomy): Bacteria > Pseudomonadota > Gammaproteobacteria > Steroidobacterales > Steroidobacteraceae > SCUD01. The sequence goes on from JANLWE010000196.1 coordinate 397, forward strand.
CGGGACCGCCGCCACCCATGTGCGCCGCGTGCTGCGACTCGAGAGTGGCGACGCGGTGACGCTCTTCAACGGCGACGGCTCGGACTATCCGGCGCGGATCGGCGCGCTGCATCGCGACGCGGTCGAGGTCGAAATCACGGGCAGGGCGCCCGCGCGGGCCGAGTCGCCACTCGCCGTCACGCTGGTCCAGGGCATTGCCCGCACGGAGCGCATGGATCTCGTCGTGCAAAAGGCGACCGAGCTCGGCGTCACGGCGATCGTGCCAGTCGCGACGGTGCGCAGCGTCGTGAAGCTCGATGCCGACAGCCGCGCGCGAAAATCGGCGCACTGGCGCGGCATCGCCATCGCCGCCTGTGAACAGTGCGGCCGCGCGGTGGTTCCGCGGCTCAGGGAGCCGATGACACTCGAGTCCTGGCTTGCTGCGCCCACGGCCGCAGGCACGCGACGTCTCCTGCTCTCGGCGGATGCAGAGCATTCGCTGATCGATGCGGCGAAGGGCGCGAACCAGGTCGAGCTCCTCGTCGGGCCGGAAGGCGGGCTTGCGGAGGATGAGCGGAAAGCGGCGGAGCGCGCAGGCTATTGCGCGGGCCGGCTGGGGCCGCGGATTCTCAGGAGCGAAACCGCGGCGCTCGCGGCGCTCGCGGTATTGCAGTCGTCGGGGGGCGATCTGCGCTGATGACGCTTCAAGAGGGGACAGTCCCCTTTAGCAGCTAAAGGGGACTGTCCCCTCTCGCAGCGGAACCACCGCTTTAGCAGCTAAAGGGGACCGTCCCCTCCTGATGCCGCGCCGCGTTTCAGGGCGCAGTGACCGTCGTCTCGTCCGCGATCATCTCTTCGAGCCGCTCGAGATCCGGGACGAGCGGCAGTTCATTGACCATGCGCACCTGGCACAGCACCGGCGAACGTTCCGGGAAGGCGCGTGAGCTGTCTGGCGCGATCACCTGCGGACTCACGCGCACGAGCTGCGGGAATCCCTGGGTCGCGATCCCGAAATGACCGGCGGGCAGCTTCTGCCCGAGGCAGGTGAATATCACGATCCGGGTGCGGCTGCCGATCACCGGGATGCGCTTGCCGCAGGCGCCCTCGAACGACACCACAGGAATGCCGCGTCCGTTCCAGGCCGCGACGCCGAGATACCAGGGCGGCGCGCCCGGCATTTCCTGCAGCGGCTGGAAGCCGGTGACTTCGGCAACGCAGGCGCGCGGGACCAGGAGCCGCTCATCGAGGAGCGGCACCAGAAGCCCGTAGAGTTCCTGGTCCTCGCTCACGTCGCCGACCGCCGCACGAGCGGTTCGATCGCCTGCAGCAGCTGGCCTTCCTGATACGGCTTGCCGAGATACTCGTTGACGCCGAGCTCGATCGCGCGGGCGCGATGCTTCTCGCCGACGCGGGACGTGATCATCACGATCGGGATGTCCTTCAGGCGGGCATCGTTGCGCACGTGCGAGGCAACTTCATAGCCGTCCATGCGCGGCATCTCGATGTCGAGCAGGATCACGTCAGGGATCTCGTCCTGCAGCACCGAAATGGCCTCGAGTCCGTCCTTCGCCGTGACGACGCGCATGCCGTTTCTTTCGAGCAGGCGCTGCGTCACCCGGCGCACGGTGATCGAGTCGTCGACCACGAGCGCGAAAATACGCCGGTCCACCTGGCTCGCGGCGCGCGGGTCCGGCGCCGGCCTCTGGCGCCAGTCGGAACGCACGAGCGCCCCGACATCGAGGATGACGCAGATACGCCCGTCGCCCAGGATCGTTGCGCCGGAGATGCCGCGGATCCCGGAGATCTGCGGTCCAACGGTCTTGACGACAATCTCGCGGCTGCCGATGAGTTCATCGGTCACGATCGCGGTCGAGTGCTCACCGGCGCGTACCAGGATTACCGGCACGGCGGTGTCGTGCTCCGGCATCGATGCCGGCGTGCCGCCGACAAAAGTTCCGAGATGCTGGAAGCGGTATTTCTGCCCGCCATAGTCGAAGCTCGCCGTCTCCTCGGCGAGGTGCCGCAGCACTTCGGCACGCGGCACCCGCACGACGCCTTCGACCGTCGGCAGCGGCAGCGCGTAGAACTCGTCGCCGACCCGCGCCACGAGGGCCTGACTGATCGCCAGTGTGAACGGCAGGCGCACCGTGAACTTCGTGCCCTTGCCCGCTTCGGTCTCGGTGTACAGGGAGCCGCCGAGTTTCTTGATCTCGGTTGCGACCACGTCCATGCCGACGCCGCGGCCCGCAGACTGGGTGACCTTGCCGGCCGTCGAGAAGCCCGGCTCCAGGATGAGCTGCAGGGCCTGCTCGTCCGACAATTCCTGCTTTGGCGTCGTGAGCCCGAGCGACACCGCGCGGTCGCGCACGAGTTTCAGGTTCACGCCGGCGCCATCGTCGGCGACGGTGATCACGACTTCCGAGCCTTCGCGTTTCAGTGCGACGTCGATCGTGCCGGTCTGGTCCTTGCCGGCGGCGATTCGCGCCGCGGGCATTTCGATGCCGTGGACGATGGCGTTCCTGAGCATGTGCTCGAAGGGCGCCAGCATGCGCTCGAGCACCTGGCGGTCGAGTTCGCCCGCAGCGCCGTTGATTCGGACCTCGACCTTCTTTCCGGTTTCGGCCGCGGCCTGGCGCGCGATGCGCGTGAGGCGCTGCACCTGGCGCTGGAACGGCACCATGCGCGTGCGCATCAGCCCGCCCTGCAGTTCGGAGACGATGCGGCCCTGCTGCGTCAGTAGGTTCTGGACCTCGCGCATCTGTGTGGCCAGCAGTCCCTGGACGCTGCCGACGTCGGAACTGGTCTCGGCGAGTGCGCGTGAGTACTGCTGGATTGACGAGTAGCGGTCGAGTTCCAGCGGATCGAAATCGTCGCGGCGAGTGCCCGAATCCACGTGGCGGTGCAGGATCTGCGCCTCGGTCTCGATCTCGAGCTTGCGCAGCTGGTCCTTGAGTCGCTGCACCACACGGGCGAGCTCGGCGAGGTTGAAGTCAATCGAGGACACCTGCTGCTCGAGACGCGCGCGATAGATGCTGACCTCGCCCGCGACATTCAGCATGTTGTCGAGCAGATCCGCGTCGACACGCGCGACTTCGGCGCGATCCGGTGTGGCATCGCGGCCGGGAGGTGCCGTGGTCGCCTGCGCGGCAGCGATGCCCGCGGCGAGGTCGTCGGGTTCGGTCGCGGCCTCCGGTTCCGGTTCAATTTCGGGTTCAGGTTCCGGAGTTGCCGGCGTCGCGACGGGTGCCGCCGTGGGCATAGACGCTGCGCTCGATGCGACCAGTGCTGGCACGGGCGCCGGTATCGGCGCTGGCACGGGGGCGGATTTTTCCACAGCCGGGGCGCCGCGCCCGATCAGCCGGATGCGGGTGATGAGGTCGCGCGCGGCGTCCACGGGCCGGCCTGTGCTCACGTAGTCGCGCATGCGGTTCAATTCGTCGAAGCTCGACTGGACGACCTCGAGGCTGCGATCGTCGAGCTGGATCGCCTCGTCGCCGAGCTGGATGACGAGCGATTCGAGTTCGTGGCTCAGGTCGCCCATGGCGGTGATGCCCGCCATGCGCGCGCCGCCCTTCAGCGTGTGCAGTACACGCTGCAGTTCGGTGACGCGTTCGCGGCTGCCGCGTTCCGACCGCAGCGCGCCGAGCGCTGCGTCGGCTGATTCGAGCAATTCCGTCGCCTCCTCGCTGAAGATGGATGCGACTTCGGGGTCATAGTCCTCGCCGCGTGCCGACGCTGCTCCCGGCGGCACGGTCGCCGCAGCCAGCCGCGGCGTTTCGGCTGATTCCAGGTAAGGCGGCCTGCCTTCCATCCCGGCCGGAACGGGCATTTTCGGCAGCACGCCGTGCAGGTCGCGTTCCGGTGCGATTGCACTGCCCCGTCCGGGGATCAGGGAATCGAGCGACAGGCGCTGCGTCGCGACCGGTGCCGCGGGTTCGGCGGGCGGCGGTTCCGGCGGAGCCTCAGGCGCAATCTCCTGCGAGACCGCCATCTGCGCCGGCGCCTCGGCCAGGTGCCGTTCGAGCGCCGCGTCCTGCTGCTCGATGCGCTTCACCAGCCGGTCGACATTCGTGAAGCGACCGGTGTCCTCGTGGACGGCCGCGAGCACGTCCTCGAAGCCCACCACCGAGTCCGCGAGCACTGCGAGTCCCGCCTCGTCGAACGGCGCGTCGTGATCGAACATGCGCCGCAGCCAGCGGTGCAGCGGCTCCGCAAGGCGGATGTTGTGGCGGATGCCGGCCGTGCGGGAGGCGCCGCGCAGCGTGTGGCAGGCGCGGTAGAGGTCTTCGGTGACGGTGTGCGTGCCGACCGCGAGCCAGGCGTGACGCAGGTAGGCGCGAATCACCTCGAGATGACTCTGTACCTCCTTTTGATAGATCTCCTGGAGCGAAGAGTCGCCGCCCTCGGCATAAGCCGCGGGACGGCCGAGCCAGGCATCGTCCGGCGGCGGCGCATGCTCCGGCGGTGCCGCTGGCGGCGACGGCGCAGGCGGCGGCTCCGGCAAGGTCGCGAGGCGTTTCGTCGCGATCTCTTCCTCGAGTTTCGGCAGGACATGAGTTGGCTCGGGCGTGGCCGCAGCGGCACCCGGCCGCGCGGCGGCAGCGGCCGGTTTACCCGCAGCCTGTGCATCGATGCGCGCGGCGAGCGCCGCGAGACCTGCGACTTCTCCGGACTTGCCAGACAGCTCGCCGACCTGGGCAGGCAGCGATTCGATCGCCTCGCGCAAGGTTGCGAGCATTCCGCTCGAGCGTTCGAGGGTGCCGTCGATGATGCGGTTCAGGAGACTCTCGACCGACCAGGCGAAATCACCGATGCGGTGCGCGCCGACAACGCGACCGCTGCCTTTCAGGGTGTGGAACGCGCGCCGCACGCGCGTCAGTGACTCGCGGTCCGAAGGATTCTCTTCCCAGAGCGGAAACAGCCGGCCGATCGTCGCGATTTCCTCGCCCGCCTCTTCAATGAAGAGCGCGAGCAACTCGGGGTCGACTGCCGGGCGGACTCCCGTGGCATCGCGCGCAGGCTCGGCCCGTGCGGCGGGGGCCGGCGCCGGCGGCTGGGTCTCGACGGCGCGTGATGCGGGCGTCGCGACCGGCGCCGAGGCGCGTGTCTGATCGAGCGACGCCAGGCAGCGCTCGGCGTTGTCCAGCATGTACCAGGGATCGCCGCGTCCTGCCTGCAGCGTCTCCATGTAGTACTCGATGCCGACAATCGCGTCGGCGAGCCGGTCGATGTACTCGTCGTCGCGCGACAGGCTTCCGGGCCCGAGCAGCGCCGATACGTGCTCGCCGATGCGCCGCATCACTTCCATCGCGCGATTCCGTCCCAGCAACAGGAGACCCGCGGTGATGCCGCGCGCGAGCGTCGGCGCCGCATCGAGACCCGACCGGTCGGCCGTCGGATCGAGCGACTGTCCGAGCAGTTCCTTGATCCGCGCGAGATTGACGATGCACTCGCGCAGCACCGACTCAGTGACCTGGCGGAATTCCGGATCGGTCTCGCCGCCCGGCGCCGGCGCGCCCGGCGGCATGATGAGCCGGACCAGCGCGTCGTCGAGACCGTCTTCAACGCCGATCAGCGTCGCCGCGATCGCGATCAGCGTTTCCTGCTCGGCCGGCGCGCGCCGCGTGATGATGTCGGAGAGGCGCGATAGCTCACCCTGGACTTGTTCGCGCACCGAGCCGAGGCCGAGGACCGCGAGGGTGTCGCCGATTTTCTTCAGCAGGTCAATCTGGGGCGCGAGCTCCTCGGGCGACCCGCCTTTGCGCGTATACAGATCGAGCGCGTCCTTGACGCGGCCGAGGTCTTCCTTGATGGCGGCGGCGACCGTGCGCATGAGCCGCACCGATGGAGCCGACAGCGATTCGCGCTCCTGCTCGACCGACTCGTCGATCGGCAGGAGTTCGCCGAGGCGGAACGAGTTACGGACCGCATCGATGCGCTCGCCGCGTGTCTCGGCGCGGGCGACATAGAAGAGCAGGTTATTGAGCAACTCGATTGGCGGCGCTTCTGAGTACGCCGCTTCGCCCTGTGCATAGAGCCGCTTCAGCTCGCGATCGGCGTGACCGAGCAGACGCTTCACGGTGATGCTCGCCTCGAGGCCGCCGGCGCGAAGCGCATCGAGCAAGGCGCCGGTCACCCACCAGAGCTGGTGGAGCGGCGCGGAGGTCGCGACCGCCTCCATGCGGCTGGCAACCTCGGAAAGTGCGCTGAGTCCGCGATCCTCGCTGCCGCCACGAATCAGGCCGAGCAATCCCGCCTGGAATTTCGGCCGCAGGCGCCGCGCCCACTGCGGCACGGTCAGCTTCTGCTCCGTGGCCAGGGGATCCGGCGCCGCCGGCGCTTTCTCGGAGCTCAGGTTCAGCGACAGCAGCGTGCCTTCGGAGAGAAGCGACGCGCCGCGCACGGCGCGCAGGTCGTTGAGAAGCGGCAGCAGCACCAGCGCCAGGTCGCGCCCGCCGCCCAGCACACGCTCGAGATAGGTGGGCAGCTGCACGCTTGATCGCATCAGCGCATCGAGGCCGTCGACAAACTGGCGCGCATCGGTCTCGCTGTCGGCGAGCCAGCGCGAGGTGTGCTCCATTTCTTCGGCGAGGAGCGCAGCACCATAGACCTCGACGACCCGGAGCACGCCGCGCGCGGCGCGCATCAGGTCAGCGGACTTGGCGACGTGGGTCTTGTCGGCCGGCGTTTCCGCCGCCGCCTCAAGCGCGATGCGGACTTCGTTCAGGGTCGCGGCGAGTTCGCGCGCGACGAGATGCAGGGCCTGCTCATTGACCGAAGGAAAATCCGCCACAGTGTCTCAGGCTGCGCCGCGCGCGGCGCGCCGTGTCTCCGCACTGCCAGGCTCCGCGGCGGCCGGTGAGGGCTTGATCTTCCGGCCGGCGGCCGGGAGTTGCTGGGGCAGCCGGAAGCCTGCCGCCGATTTCCGCAGCTGCGCCGACATGTCCGCGAGCCGCCCGATCGCGTTCGAGGTGGCACTTGTGTTATCGGCTGTCTGCTGGCTGATCTCGCGGAGCACCTGCATGGTGCGCGAGATGTGCGCGGAAGTCGCAGCCTGCTGGCGCGCGCTCGCCGAGATGTTCTGTACGAGCTGCGCGATCTGGTTGGACACGTCCTCGATCTCGCCGAGCGCGGCGCCCGCGTTCTCGGCGAGAAGCGCCCCACCCACGACGTCAGTCGTCGTGCGTTCCATCGACACGACAGCCTCGTTCGTGTCGGACTGGATCGTGCGCACCAGGACCTCGATCTGCCGCGTCGCGTGACCGGCGCGCTCGGCGAGCCGCTGTACTTCGTCGGCGACCACCGCGAATCCGCGACCGGATTCGCCCGCCATCGACGCCTGGATGGAGGCGTTCAGCGCGAGGATATTGGTTTGCTCGGCGACGTCGTTGATGAGTTCGACGATGTTGCCGATCTCCTGCGAGCTCTCGCCGAGACGCTTGATGCGCTTGCTGGTGTCCTGGATGTTCTCGCGGATCGTGTTCATGCCGTCGATCGTGCGCCGCACCGCGTCGCCGCCCTTGTGGGCGACGTCGACTGCATGGCGCGCGACGTCGGCCGAGCGTTCGGCATTGCCCGATACTTCCTCGATCGAAGCAGCCATCGCGCCGACCGCGTCGGTCGCGGCCGCCACTTGCCGCGACTGCGCGACGCTCGCCTTGGCCAGATGCCCGGCAGCAGCCTGCGTCTGCCGCGCCGCCGCGTCGAGCTGCATCGCCGTGTCGTTGATCGTCGCGACGAGCTCGCGCAGCGCCTCGATCGCGTAGTTGATCGCGTCCGCGATCGCACCGGTGATGTCGTCGGTGACCGTCGCCTGCACGGTCAGGTCGCCGTCGGCGAGGCTCGACATCTCGTCGAGGAGCCGAAGGATCGCGTCCTGGTTGCGGCGGTTGCGCTCCGACTCGAGGCTCGCGACGCGCCGCATGCCAGCCTGAGAGACCCAGCCGAACAGGGCACCGGCGAACGCGAGCACGGCAATCCCGATCGCAATGAGCGCGGGCGCCGCGCGGGCCAGGCCGCCGGTGTCGCTCGCGGTCTGGGTCTCGAGCGACTTCGATAACTTGTCGGCAGCGGATGAGAGATCGCCCGCCGCACGCTGCGCTGTCGCAAGCGCACCCGCCTGCTCAAGCGCGCCCTGCAGTTGCTGCTCGTAGGCCGCGAAGGCGTCGCGCACCTCGCCGAGGCGCGTCGCGGCCTCGCCTTCGATCGCCGGGACGCCGGCGGTCTTGTCGAGACCCGCGAGACCCGCGAGGAACTGCGAGAGGAGCGCCGTGTTCTCGGAAATCCGTTGCGTGATCTCGGCGGGAACCATTGCGCCCGCGAGCTGCTCGAGATCGTCGCTCGTGCGCTGGGCGACGGTTTCGAAGCGGGGCAGCACGCGCATCGCCGGCATGCCGCCGGGCGCCGACACGGCATTGCCGGTCGCCGCGAGTACGCGTCCCAGGATCGCGCGCGCCTCGGTTGTGGAGGTGCGTAACTCCGCAGCCACCGAGCGCGCCGCCAGGACCTGCTGCGAGGTCTCGAGCAGCGTCGTCCAGCCGGGCTCGTCACCGAGGCGCCGGGCGCTTTCAGAGGACAGGGCCGCGAATGGCGAACGCCCTTCTTCGATTTCGGCCAGCACGCGCTCAAGTTGCGTGCGCGATGCCGCCAGGCGATCGAATCCCGCCGGGTCGCCGCGGCCCGCGGCGGCCGCCTGCGCGGGCATTGCGCCCGCCAGCACCGTGAGTTCGGCAAGATTCGCACGATAGCCGCGATCGGCATTCTCGGCGCGGCTCGCAAGCACAAGCAGTAGCGCGGCCGCGAGCGCGGCCGCGAGTCCGCCCCCCAGCGTCACGGGCATCCACTTCGCTATGAAATGCCTTTCAGGCAGATTGACCATGCTTCAGACCCTTCCCCGACTGCGCTTCAGGTCGAACCGTGCAGGAACGCCGGGCTCTCGACCAGCGTTCTGAGGCTCAATACCGGCCAGGCCTCGCTGCCGCGCCGGAACGAGCCGGCCAGGTAATGCTCACACCGGATTATCGTCGGCGGCGCCTCCGCCGTGAACTCGCGTTCCGCGAACCGCCGGAACCCGAGCACTTCGTCGACGACCAGGCCGGCGGGAATCTCGCGGTGATTGACAACGATCACGCGGGTATTGCGCCCCGTCACCAGCTCCCCGCTGCCGAAATACTGTTTCAGGTCGATCACGGGCAAAAGCTGCCCCCGCACGTTTGCGAGTCCCATGATCCAGGGCCGCGCGCCGGGCACGCGGGTGATCGGCGCCGGCACGCCCATGACCTCGCGCGCCTCGTCCCGCTCCACCAGGAATGTCTCGCCGCCCATCCGGAACGCGACGCCGATCCATTCCTGTGCCGCCGCGCCGTCGCGCGCGCCGGCGGCGACGTCGCGCGCGCGCTTCTCCAGTGCCAGCAACAGCTCGAACGGCCGGTCGCGCAGGGCCCTCAGGGTCGGCTCAGCCTGCATCCGGTCAACCTGTGAGGAGCGCGGCCTGCGCTTTCTCCACGAGTTGCGCCGGCGTCACCGGCTTCACCAGGTAGTCGACCGCGCCCTGGCGCATGCCCCAGATGCGGTCGGTTTCCTGGCTCTTGCTCGAGACCATGATGACTGGAATCGCGCGGGTCGCCGGGTCGTTCGCGAGCGTGCGAGTCGCGCGGAATCCGTCGACACCCGGCATCACGATATCCATCAGGATCAGATCAGGCCGGATCTCGCGTGCCTTGCGGATGCCCTCGGCCCCGTCCGCGGCGCCTTCGGTCTCGAAACCGTGGCTTTCGAGCATGCGCCGCATCTGGAACACCTCAGTCGGCGAGTCGTCAACAATCAGGATGAGCGCCATGGCTTCTCTCCGGCCGTCCCGGTCATTCCCGGTTGACGTGCCGCTCGATCGCGGACAGCAGTTCGTCGCGCGTGAACGGTTTCGTCAGGTAATGCTCGGATCCGACAATACGTCCGCGCGCCCGGTCGAACAGGCCGTCCTTGGAGGACAACATGATCACCGGTATCGAGCGGAACACCTTGTTGTGCTTGATCAGCGAACAGGTCTGATAGCCGTCCAGGCGCGGCATCATGATGTCGACGAAGACGATATCGGGCTGGTGGTCAGCGATCTTGGACAGCGCGTCGAACCCGTCCACCGCGGTGAATACTTCGCAGCCTTCCTTGGCGAGCAGCGTCTCCGCCGTGCGCCGGATGGTCTTGCTGTCGTCGATGACGAGCACTTTCAGTCCGCTCAGGCGGTGCCCGTCATTAACGGCCGCTGCACTGTCCATCGGGTTCCTCCGGCGCCGGCTATGCTCCGGCCGGGCGCGTGAATGCTCGCCTGGTGGCGCCCACGGTTTCGACGCCGGAGCGCCTTCCTTTTAACATATCGGTCCACCCCCTGCCATGCCGGACGCACCGGCCGGGCGGGCGGTCGAGACCGGTGACAGGTGTACTATGCCAAGGCCCCCTGACGTGCAGTATCCGCGTCACATTCCAGCCAATCGGCCGGAGACCCGCTAATGCCAGCCCGACCGATGCTCGCCGTGCTGATGGATCCGCTCGAAACCATCAAGCCCGCAAAAGACTCGACTATCGCGATGCTTGTCGCGGCAAGCCGCCGCGGCTGCGACACCTGGTGCTTCGGCCAGGACGATCTCTCGGCACGCGACGGGCGTGCCTTCGCACGACTCACGCCGATCGAAGTCGCGGGCACAGGCAAGGACTGGTACCGGACGGGCGAACCCGTCATGCGCGAACTCGCGGGCGTTGACGCCGTGCTCATGCGCAAGGACCCGCCCTTTGACATGGAGTACATCTACACGACCTACCTGCTCGAGCGGGCCGAGCGCGAAGGTGTGCTGGTCGTCAATCGGCCGCAGGGGCTGCGCGACATGAACGAGAAGGCCTACACGGCCTGGTTCCCGGACTGCTGCGCGCCGACCCTGATCACCCGCGACATGGGCGCGATGCAGGCCTTTCTCGAAGAGCACGGCCAGGCGGTCTGCAAGCCGCTCGACGGCATGGGCGGCCGCTCGATCTTTGTCGTCGCGAAAGGCGACCGGAACGCGCGGGTCGTTTTCGAGACGCTGACGGATTACGGCGGGCGTTACGCAATCGTGCAGCGCTATCTCCCGGAAATCGCGGAGACCGGGGATGCCCGCATCCTGCTCGTCGACGGCGAGCCTGTGCCGCATGCCCTCGTCCGCATGCCCGCCGCCGGCGACCACCGCGGCAATCTCGCGGCCGGCGCCCGCGCGGAGAGCCGCGCGCTCACCGACCGCGACCGCTGGCTGTGCGCGCAGATCGGACCGGTCCTGCGCGAGCGCGGCATGCTGTTCGTCGGGCTCGATGTGATCGGCGGGTTCGTCACCGAAATAAACGTCACGAGTCCGACGGGCATCCGCGAACTCGATGCCAAGCACAGCCACGACATCGGGGGCCTGCTCATCGACGCCGTGCTCGCGCGGCGGCGACCGGGCTGAGGCGCCCGCGTGAAGGGAGTCCCGGCAGCTTCCGGATCCGGCGATCGCCTGACGGTCACGCTGTTCCTGGCGGGCGTCTTCCACCTCATCCTGATCCTCGGCATCAGCTTCGCGCCGCCGGTCGCGAGCCAGGGCGACGTTCCGACGCTCGAAGTGATCCTCGTCAACAACCCGCTGCCGGATTCGGTGCTGAACGAGGACGCGGATTACCTCGCCGAACGCACGCAACAGGGCAGCGGCAACTCTGCCGACGGCAGGACGCGCCAGCCCACCGCGGGCGCCGGGGCCAAAGCGATGCCGGGCGCGCCGGAGGGAAGCCTCGAAGCGCCCACATTTGAGGGCAGCACGGGCGGCGAAGGCAAACTCCTGGCCGGCGTCGGCGGAAAACCGAGATACATCGCCGACGCGGCGGAAGCAAACACGGCGCCCGCCTCGCTGCCGCGCGAGTCGATCGACGGTTCACCCTCTCCCTTCGCCGGTAGCGACGACGACACTGACCTGGAACTCAAGGGCGCGCCGCGCCGCGAACTTGTCGTCACGCCAAACACGCGGATTTCCGAGGTCGCGGTTTATCTCGATGCCTGGAAGCGCAGGATCGAGCAGGTTGGAACGGTCAACTTCCCGAATGCTGCCCGCCGCAGCAAGCTGTCCGGAAATCCGGTGATCGAGGTCGTACTCGCCTCGAGCGGCGGGCTGGTGCGCGCGGACGTGCGCCGCACCAGCGGTTTCGGCGAGCTCGATCGCGCCGCAATGGACATATTAAAGCTCGCAACGCCGTTCGAGGCGTTTCCCGAGGAACTCGCGGCCCGGCATGACGTGTTGCGCTTCGCCTACGAATGGCAGTTCGTCGGCGGGCGCCTCGCCGGCTCCGCCATCGAGATTCCGGCGGAGAATTAAAGGGGAATTAAAGGGGACGTTCACCTTTAGCCGCAACTGCACGAACGACCCAGCTTTAATTTTACTAAAGGTGAACGTCCCCTTTAATTCTTTAATAACGTCCCCTTTAATTCTCCGGGTCCGCGACCGATACTAACGGCATGGGTGCGGATGCCTACCTGAACAATCAGCTGCTGGTCGCGATGCCTTCACTCGCGGACCCGAACTTCTCGCACAGCGTGATGCTCATCTGCGAACACAACGAGCGCGGCGCGCTCGGCATCGTGATCAATCGCCCGCTCGACATGCGGATGTCGGAAATCCTCGACCAGCTGTCGCTCGCCACGCAGGACCTGCGTCTGCGCGACATGCCGGTGCTCGCCGGCGGTCCGGTGCAGCGCGACCGCGGCTTCGTGCTGCACCGCCCCGGTCCGCAGGGCTTCGAATCCACGATGCAGGTCTCGGACACGCTGCACGTCACGACTTCGCGCGACGTGCTCGCCGCCATGGCGCAGGGTAGCGGTCCGACGCATGCGGTGATCGCGCTCGGCTACGCCGGCTGGGAAGCGGGTCAACTCGACGAGGAGATGCTCCAGAACGCCTGGCTCACCGTACCCTGCGACGATTCGCTGATCTTCGAATTGCCGTTCGAGCAGCGCTGGCACGCCGCCGCGCGCCTGCTCGGAATCGAGCTTTCCCGCATCAGCACCCAGGCCGGACGCGCCTGACGGATGCCCGCGCCGGCCGCGAGGACGGTGCTTTCCTTCGACTACGGCCTGCGGCGCATTGGTGTCGCCGTCGGAAACACGCTGACGGGCACGGCCGAGGCCCTCGCGACCATTGCCGCCAATGACGGACTGCCCGACTGGGCCGCGATCGACCGTTGCGTCGCAGACTGGCGGCCCGCCGCGATCGTGGCCGGCGTTCCCTATAATATGGCGGGTCGCGATGCCAGCCTCACCACGGCGGCATTGCGGTTCGCCGACCAGCTTGGCGGACGTTACGGCATCGAGGTTCACCGCGTGGATGAAAGACTGACGTCGCGCGAGGCGGAGGATGAACTGCGCGAGCGTCGCAGGAGCGGCGCCAAGACGCGTCGCGTCCGGCGCGGCGATGTCGATCGCGAAGCGGCGCGGTTGCTGCTGCTGCAATGGCTGCGGGGCCTGCCGGGACGGCCCCAACGATGAGTTCCGCCTTTTCGCAGCTGGATGCCCATGGCCGGTTGCGACACCTGATTACTCTCGACGGCCTCGGGCGCGGCCTGCTCGAAGAACTGCTGGATCGTGCGGAACGCTTTATTCCGGCGGCCGGCGAAGGACCGCGACGCGGCACCGACCTCGCCGGCTGGACGGTCGCGAACCTGATTGCGGAACCCTCGACACGCACGCGCGCCTCCTTCGAACTCGCTGCCATTCGCCTCGGCGCAGATACGATCAACCTCGACATGGCACTGTCGTCGCGCGCGAAGGGCGAAACGCTGCTCGACACGATCGGGACGCTGGAGCAGATGCAGGTCGACGTATTCGTGATCCGCGACGCCGAAGCGGGGCTCCAGGAACAGGTCGCCCGCCAGGTCGGCCCGCGAGTCTCGGTGATCTCTGCGGGCGAAGCGCATTTCTCGCATCCGACCCAGGGCCTGCTCGATGCGCTGACGATCCGCCAGAGTAAGGGGCGCTTCGACAACCTGTCGGTCGCGATTGTCGGCGACATCCGGCATTCGCGCGTCGCGCGTTCCGCGCATCGCGCACTCGCAACGCTCGGCGTCCGGGAGATCCGCATCGTCGCGCCGCTCCCGATGATGCCGGATGCCGCGGAATTCGCGGGCGCACGGCGATTTGAGTCGTTGGACGAGGGGATCGCCGGCGCCGACGTCGTGATGATGCTGCGCATCCAGCTCGAGCGCGCAGCGGGCCACGCGCCGACGGATCTCGGCGCCTACCACCGCGAGTTCGGGCTGACGGCCGCGCGGCTCGCCGGCGCAAGTCCGAAAGCGATCGTGATGCATCCGGGACCGATGAATCGCGGCGTCGAGATCGCGTCTGACGTCGCCGACGGCCCGCAGTCGGCGATCCGCAGGCAGGTCGCGAACGGCGTCGCCGTGCGCATGGCGGTGCTCGCGCACATCGCTGACGCGCGGCCGAGGCGCGCTTCGTGAGCGCCGCGGCAACCGCTCATCGCGGCAGCATCTTCCTCGAGGATGCGGTTGTGCTCGAGCACCGCGCATTCGCCGGCGGCCAGTTCATCCTCAGGTTGAAGGCGCCGCGTTGCGCGGCGGCGGCGACGCCCGGAAGCTTTATCCACCTGACCTGCGGTCCCGACCTGCCGATGCGCCGGCCACTTTCGATCATGCGCGCGAATGCCGGGGCCGGCTGGGTCGAGGTGCTCTACAAGATCGTCGGCCACGGCCTTGCCGAACTTGCGCTGCGCGTGCCGGGCGAGACGCTCTCCTGCCTCGGTCCGATCGGCTGTGGCTTCACGCTGCACACCGGGCGACCGCGCGTGCTGATGATAGGCGGCGGTGTCGGCATCCCGCCCATGGTGTTCCTCGCAGAAACGCTCGCCGCGGACCGCGGTTCCTGGAAACCGCTCGTCCTGATGGGATCTGAACTGCCCTATCCCTTCGAGCTCGCGCCCTCGCGCCATGCGGTGGCGGGGCTCCCGGCCGGCGTGACTGCCGCGATGCCGCTGCTCGAGGAGATCGGAGTCCCGAGCCGCCTCGCGAGCCTCACAGGATTTCCCGGCTGCCACCGCGGCTTCGTGACCGAGCTCGCCGAGGCCTGGCTCGGTTCGCTCGAAGCGTCCGCACGCGCCGAGGTCGAGATCATGGGCTGCGGGCCGCGCGTCATGTTGATCGCGGTCGCGGCGCTCGCCCGTCGCCACAGTGTGCCGTGCCAGGTGTCACTTGAAGAGAACATGGCCTGCGGTGTCGGTGGATGCGCAGGCTGCACCGTGCTGGTCCAGACGCCGGACGGTCCCGCAATGAAACGCGTCTGCGTCGACGGGCCGGTGTTCGACGCCGCCACCGTTTTCAGCAGCTGATCGCTACAACAAGAAGCGAAGACTCAAGCCGGCGTGCGCGGGATCCGGCGGGGTTGTCCCCTCGCTCCGCCAGAACTTTATGCTTCGCTCGGGGACACCCCGCCACCTCGCGCACGCCGGCGATAGCGTCGCTGCATGTGGCGCGATCGACCGGTGATAGCAAAGCGACGTAGATTCGGGCATGAGCGCGAGCCGCGCTGCAGCGTGGGATGCTCGGGCGCTCCGGGGTGCGCGGGGAACCTCCCGAGCAAGCGACAAAAGTTACGACGGAGCGAGCGAGGGACGGGTTCCCCGCGCACCCACGAGCGCCCTAATCAACCAAAGTTGATGCGCGCTTCCAGGTTGGTGCGGGAGTCGGCGTTGGTCAGCGCTTCTTCGATGTCGATGCGACCCTCTTTGTAGAGGTGCAGCAACGCTGAATCGTAGTTCTGAATACCGCGCTCATTCGACGAGAGCATGGCTTCCTTCACCCCGATGACGTCGCCCTTCTTGATCAGGTCCTTGATGTACGGCGTGTTCAGCATCACCTCGACCGCTGCGACGCGCTTGTTATTGCGGCCGCGCACGAGGCGCTGCGAGACGATCGCGCGCAGGTACTGCGACAGGTCGAGGAAGATCTGGTTGTGCTGGTCGCGCGGGAACAGGTTGATGATGCGGTCGAGTGTCTCGGCGCTGTTATTCGCGTGCAGCGACGCGATGCAGAGATGGCCGGTACCCGCGAGCGTGATCGCGGCCTCCATCGTTTCGCGGTCGCGGATCTCGCCGATCAGGATGACGTCCGGCGCCGCGCGCATCGAGGCGCGCAACGCGCGCCCGAACGAGCGCGTGTCGAGGCCGACTTCGCGCTGGTTGACGATCGACTTGCGGTTCTGGTGCAGGAACTCGACCGGGTCCTCGATCGTCAGGATATGGTCAGAGCAGTGTTCGTTGCGGTGATTGATCATCGCCGCGAGCGTGGTCGACTTGCCGGAGCCGGTCGCGCCGACCATCAGCACGAGCCCGCGCTTCAGCATCGCCAGTTCGCGGAGCGTGTCCGGCAGGCCGAGCTGGTCAAGCTTCGGTGTGTCAACACTGATGTAGCGCAGCACCAGTGCGGGATAGCCGCGCTGGTAGAAGAGCGCGGCGCGGAAGCGCCCGACGCCGGGTTCCGAGATCGCAAAGTCGATCTCGAGCTCGTTCTGGAAATGCTCGAGCTGCTCGGCGCTCATGAGGCCGTAGGCGATGTCGCGCACCGTCTCGGCGTTCAGAACCGTCGCGTTGATCGGATAGATGATTCCCTCGATCTTGATCTTGACCGGAGAATTGGACGTGAAGAAGAGGTCCGAGGCCTTCTTCTCGGCCATCAGCTTCAGCAGCGTCTTGATGCTGACGCGGTCGTCTTCGGTTTCGGCCACGATCGCCTGTTCGCCCACGGGCTTAGTAGACTTTGCCGTCGTTCGACTCATCGACGATCCTCAGCGTGCTCGAGGCCTCCGCCTGGAGGCGGTCTTCGCGCTTGCTCTCGAGCTTGATCCTGAGGCGCAGCTCGTTCTTCGAGTCGGCATTCCGCAGGCCTTCCTCGTAGGAGATGACGCCGGCTTCGTACAGGTCGTACAGCGCCTGGTCGAAGGTCTTCATGCCGAGCCGGTTCGAACGGCCCATCACTTCCTTGATCTTCGACACTTCGCCGCGGAAGATCAGGTCCGCGACGAGCGGCGTTCCAATCAGGATTTCCATGGCTGCGATCCGGCCCTCGGTTTTCTCGCGCGGAATCAGCCGCTGCGAGATCATCGAGCGGATGTTCAGCGACAGGTCCATCAGGAGCTGCTCGCGCTTCTCCTCGGCGAAGAAGTTGATGATGCGGTCGAGCGCCTGGTTGGCGCTGTTCGCATGCAGCGTCGCGAGCACGAGGTGACCCGTTTCGGCGAACTGGATGCCGTATTCCATTGTCTCGCGATCGCGGATTTCGCCGATCATGATGACGTCGGGCGCCTGGCGCAGCGTGTTCTTGAGGGCCGTGTGCCAGCTCTCGGTGTCGACGCCGATTTCGCGGTGCGTCACGACACAGCCGCGGTGCTCGTGCACGTACTCGACCGGGTCCTCGATCGTGACGATATGGCCGCGGGTCTTCTCGTTGCGATAGCCAACCATCGCGGCGAGCGTCGTGGACTTGCCCGAGCCGGTCGCACCGACGACGATCACGAGGCCGCGCTTGGACATCACGATGTCCTTCAGGATCGGCGGCAGCTCGAGTTCCTCGATCGTCGGGATGGTTGAATTGATCTGGCGGATCACGCAGCCGGTGTGGCCCTGCTGCACGAATGCGCTGACGCGAAAGCGGCCGATGCCCGGGGGCGCGATCGCGAAATTGGCTTCCTTGGTGGCGTCAAACTCGCGGGTCTGGCGGTCGTTCATGATCGAGCGCACCAGCACGGCACTCTGCTCCGGCGTGAGGACCTTGTCGGTCTGCGGCCGCACCTCGCCGTCGATCTTGATCGCCGGCGGGAATCCCGAAGTGATGAACAGGTCCGAACCCTTGCGGTCGACCATTCGCCGCAAGAGGTCCTGCATCAACTTGATTGCCTGTTCGCGATCCATTCCTGGTCTCCCGGGCGCGCTGCGCGCCTTACAGCGTGTCCTTGTTCTGGGCCTTGTATCGCGCCTCTTCCTTCGCGATCAGGCCCTTCGCCAGCATTTCAGTGAGGCACTGGTCGAGCGTCTGCATGCCCTGACCCTGGCCGGTCTGGATCGACGAGAACATCTGCGCGATCTTGTTCTCGCGGATCAGGTTCCGGATCGCCGGCGTGGCGATCATGATCTCGTGCGCCGCGATGCGGCCGCCACCGACGCGCTTCAGCAGCGTCTGCGAGATCACCGCGCGCAGCGATTCCGAAAGCATCGAGCGCACCATGTCCTTTTCCTCGCCGGGGAATACGTCGACGATGCGGTCGATGGTCTTCGCCGCCGAGCTCGTGTGCAGCGTGCCGAACACGAGGTGGCCGGTCTCCGCCGCGGTCAGCGCCAGGCGTATGGTTTCGAGGTCGCGCATTTCGCCGACCAGGATCACGTCCGGGTCCTCGCGAAGCGCAGAGCGCAGGGCCTCGCTGAAGCCGAGCGTGTCGCGGTGCACTTCGCGCTGGTTGATCAGGCAGCGCTTCGATTCGTGCACGAACTCGATCGGATCCTCGATCGTGATGATGTGTTCGGGACGATTGACGTTGACGTAGTCGATCATGCCGGCCAGCGTCGTGGACTTGCCCGAGCCGGTCGGGCCGGTCACGAGCACGAGGCCGCGCGGCAGCATGCAGAGGTCCTTGAACACCTTCGGGGCGTTCAGGTCGTCGAGCGTCTTGATCAGCGACGGGATGTTGCGGAAGACGGCGCCGGCGCCGCGGTTCTGGTTGAATGCGTTGACGCGGAAGCGCGCCAGGTTCGGGATCTCGAACGAAAAGTCGGTCTCGAAGAACTCTTCGTACACCTTCCGCTGCTTGTCGTTCATGATGTCGTACACCATGCTGTGCACTTCCTTGTGCGTCAGCGGCGGCATGTTGACGCGCTTGACGTCACCGTCCACGCGGATCATGGGCGGCACGCCCGCGGACAGGTGAAGATCGGACGCGTTGTTCTTGACTGCGAAGGCCAAGAGTTGGGCGATGTCGACGGCCATCAGGACTCCCTGGCTCGGTGCACGGACACGATCCCCGCGCGCCGCAAACCGGCTGTTCGGGACCGCGGGCAGTATAGCCCTGACCCCAGCACACCAATATGTTAACTGCTCCGCAGAATCCCGCTGACAGACTGGCACTGGTGCGGCAAAACATCGCGCTTGCGGCCCGGGCCGCTGGCCGCGACCCCGCTTCGATCACATTGATCGGCGTGGCCAAATCACAGCCGGCCGCCGCCGTGAAATCCGCACTGGACGCGGGCCTCGCCGATCTCGGCGAGAACTATCTCCAGGAGGCGCAGGCGCATTTCGAGGCGCTCGCGGGCCGGGCGGTCGTCCGGCATTTCATCGGCGCCCTGCAGGCCAACAAGACTCGCCCCATCGCGGAACTCTTCGACTGGGTGCACACCGTGGATCGCCTGCGTATTGCGGAGCGGCTGGCGGCGCAGCGCCCTTCCGCGCTGCCGCCGCTCGCGGTGTGCATCCAGGTGCGCCTCGGCGACGAGTCAACGAAATCCGGCGTGGCGCCCGCGGGCCTGGCCGCCCTGGCGGACGCCGTCGCCGGCCTCCCGCGCCTCGCGCTCCGCGGGCTGATGTGCCTGCCGCCGACGGAATCCGATCCGGCGCGCCAACGCGGCTGGTTCGCCGAATTGAGGCGCCTGTTCGAAACGTTGATCGCCGCCGGCCACCGGCTCGATACGCTGTCGATGGGCATGAGCGGCGACTACCCGGCCGCGATTGATGAGGGCGCCACGCAGCTGCGAATTGGCACCGCGATTTTCGGCGAGCGCGTTTAGAATCGCCGCATGGCCGCGCTCTACTACCTGATCGACACCGTGCTCGGCTTTGCCGTCTACGCGTTCCTCCTGCGCGTCCTGCTGCCACTGGTGCGCGCCGACATCCGCAATCCCCTGACCCAGGCAATACTTGCACTGACCAACTGGCTGGTGCTGCCGCTCCGCCGGGTCCTGCCCCCGATCGGGCGAATCGATACGGCGTCGATCGCGGCGCTCGCAGCCGTGCAGATCGGCGCGACGCTGATCCTGTTCAAGCTGCGGACCGGTGCCCTGCTCCCGTTGCTGCCGCTCGCGGTCGCTGCGCTGCGTTCGCTGGTCCTCGCAACGCTGCTTCTCTATACCGTCCTGATCTTCGCCTACGCCCTGCTCTCCTTCATCGCGCCGGGCGTCCGCAGCCCCGTAACGGCGCTACTCGCGTCCTTGTGCGAACCGGTGATTGCCCCACTCCGCCGGGTCCTGCCGATCGTTGGCGGCATCGATTTCTCACCGCTGGTGGCGATCGTCGGCTTGACCGCACTGCGGATCCTGATCGGATGACGGCGGCGCGCGCCTGGCGGGCAATCCCGTGGGCCGTTTGCAACAGCGGACCGAGACTGGCGAAACGCCTGAAAAATGGCCTGTTTGCGAACGCCGTCTCGCGGTGGTCGGCGCCCTGCGCCTTGGCGGTCGCCTGGCTCCTGCTTTGCTCCTGCGGTGGGAGCCCGGAGCCGGTGCCGGAGGCGTTGCCGTACACGGATCCAGGCTTCGTCGAAGCCGGCGATCACCGGCTGCACTACGCGCTGACAATGACGCGGGACCTGCCCTCTGAAATTGCGGGCAGTTACGGCATTGTGCAGAGACGCAATCTAGCTCTGCTGACGATCGCACTGGCGCCGCGCGAAACGATCGGCGACACGCGCATCGACACGCCCGAAATCGAGGCGACTTCGGTCACGCTGACCGGTGAGCGGAACGCGTTGCCGCTGGTGCGTCACGACGAGGCAGGAGGGCCCAGCTGGCTCACGACGGTGGAAGTGCGCCACCGAGTTCCGGTCACGATCGAAATTCGGGCGCGCGCGACAGCCGCGAGCCCCGAGGTCCGTGTCCGGCTGACTCGCGAATTTCGTCTCGAATGATTTGCAAATCCGCTCCGTATGCCGTAAAAACCCGCGCGAAATCGTCGTCGACCCTCTTATGCAGCCGGATTTTCCATGGTATGGTGCGCGCCGGAATTGATTTGGCGGGGTCGCCCCGTCGCTGACAGAACCACAGGAGACAAGTCAATGGCGAAAAAGAATTCGGCTCCCACGAAGTCGCAGATCGTAGCGGCGATCGCGGGCCAGACCGATCTCAGCAAGAAGCAGGTGAGCGCGGTGCTCGAGGCTCTCGGCAGCCAGATGAAGAAGGCGCTGAAGGGTGTCAGCGTGTTCACGTTGCCCGGCGTCTGCAAGATGCGCGTCGTGAAGAAAGCCGCCACCAAGGCGCGCGAGGGCGTCAACCCCTTCACCGGCCAGAAGATGATGATCAAGGCCAAGCCGGCCTCCAGGAAGGTGCGTATCCGCGCCCTCAAGAACCTCAACGAGATGGTGGGCTGAAGCCCGACGCATCCGTTATCGAGTTCGGGAAACTGACGGGGCGGCCGGGCCGCCCCGTTCGTTTTTCAGGGGTTTTCAGCCAGCCGCGCCGCCAGCCATTCCCCGACCAGGGACCGCAGCAGCGTCAGGCGCCCATGAAAGAAATGCTCGGCGCCCGGCAGGATCCGGACCAGCGGCGGCGGTTCTACGCTTCGCGTCCAGGCGAGCACTGCTTCGTGATCGACGAGATTGTCCGCATCGCCCTGGGCCACGAGCCAGGGGCAGCGCGGAACCCGCAGTTTCGCGAAATCGAAGCGCCGCACCGGCGGCGCCACGGTCACGAGCAGCGCCGCATCGCGTAGCGCCGCGAGGCGGTAGCTGACGAATCCGCCGAACGAGAATCCGAGCGACCACAGCCGCGTCGCACCCAGCGTCCGCTTCGCCCAGTCCGCCACCGCCGCCGCGTCGTCGCACTCCCCTACGCCATCGTCGTGCTTGCCGCCGCTTCCTCCGACTCCGCGAAAGTTGAAACGCAACGACGCGACACGCTGATCCTGTGCGGAGCGGGCCAGCGTGTGCACAACCTTGTTCTGCATCGTGCCGCCGTAGAGGGGATGCGGATGACTGCACACGGCAATGATGTCCGTGCGCACATCCGGCGGCCGCTCGAGCAAGGCCTCAATCGCACCGACCGGTCCGTCAATGGTGATCTTCTCAACGCTTGGTGCCGGCGCTGTCATGCGACTCTCAGCGTGCAGCGGGCGGCGAGGACCTCCCGAGCGAGCGCCGCCAGGCGGATAGCAATTCGCATCAAGCCCTCGTCCAGTCTATTGCTGAGGATGGAAGGTCACTGTCTCGACCGCGAGCAGCTCGATCTCGAACAGCAGCGTCGAATTCGGCGGGATCACGTCGTTGCCGATGCTGCGGCCCCCGTAGGCGAGCGCGGGCGGGATTACGAGGCGGCGCAGACCGCCGATTTTCATGCCTGGAATGCCCTGCTCCCAGCCGCGGATGACGCGCCCGCCGCCGAGCGGAAACGAGAATGGTTGTCCGCGCTCGCGCGAGCTGTCGAACTGGCGGCCGCGGAAATCGGGCGCTGCTGGATCGTACAGCCAACCCGAGTAGTGAACGATCACGGTCATGCCGTACAGGGCTTCGTCACCGATTCCCTTCACGAGGTCAGTCACGAGCACGACCGCCTCGGGTACCGGCTGCGTCGCGGGCGTCGGCGGTGCCGGCGCTTGTGCGATCGCGGTTGCCGTAATCAGGGCGCCCGCCGCGGCAGCCAGCCAGGCGAATGGACGCGGCATCAGGAGCCGGACCCGGGCTTGAAATCGAGCGCAGCGGAATTGATGCAGAAGCGCTGGCCCGTGGGCTGCGGCCCGTCTTCGAAAACGTGGCCGAGATGTGCGCCGCAATTCCACATCGCCCGGCTTGTCGCTCATAGCGTGAAGATAGCAGCGTTTGCTGCAAGAGGGGACAGTCCCCTTTGACGGCAAGTTTTCCCGAAAGTCAGTGAGGGCGCGGTGTCAAAGGGGACTGTCCCCTTCTGACGATCTACCAGAGCCCCAGGTGCTGGCGCAGCAGGCTTACGATGTCTTCAATCTCGTCGAGCAGCTGGACCAAACGTTCCATGCGGGCTGTGCTCGCAGCTGACTCAGCGATCGGTCGAACGGCGTGCGGGGAGGGAGCCGTTGGCGCCGACCCCGTCGATGTCGGCCGCGAAGGCGCCGCGCGCCTTCTCGGCCCAGATCTTGTAGTTCGAGTACTTCGTGAGCTCGCGCGAAATCGCTCCGTGGCGGCTGACGGAAGTGCGGCGCGGCAGGCGCGGCGCGGGCTCGGGAGCGGCGCGATCGCGACCGTCGGCCGGCGTCACCTTGATGTCGCTCACGGGAACTGAACCTGAAAAGGTTTCATGTCCCGCAAGTTACGCGGGGGCAAGTCGTCTAAAAAGGAACTGCATCACAGGTCGCGGGGTAGTTTCCCGCAGCCTGGCGCAATCAGACGATGCGGTAGCTCGGGCGGTACTCGCCGACCAGTTTCATGCGCCGTTCCGCGACGAATCCGCGCAGCAGTTCGTCGAGCGGTTTTGCAATCTCGGGCGCCGCATGGATCTCGAACGGGCCGCGTTCTTCGATCAGCTTGATGCCCTGCTCCTTGACGTTGCCAGCGACGATGCCGGAGAACGCACGGCGCAGGTTCGCCGCGCGTTCGTGCACCGGCTGGTCCTTCGAAAGCTCGAGCCCCGCCATCGAGGCGTGACTCACTTCGAAAGGCTGCTGGAAGGCGCGCGGAATCTTCAGAAGCCAGTTGAAGTTGTAGGCGTCGCCCGCGCGGCGCCGCGAGCGGCGCACCGCATCGAAGCCGCGCTGCATCTCGCGCGCGACCTCCGGCGGATCGTCGACGATGATGCGATAGCGCTTCTGCGCCTCGTCGCCGAGCGTGAGACTGAGGAAGCGGTCGAGCTGCCGGAAATAGCCCGCGCTTTCGCGGGGCCCGGTGAACACGAGCGGCAGCTGCTGATTCGCATTCGCGGGATCGAGCAGGATGCCGAGCAGGTACAGGATTTCCTCGGCCGTGCCGGCGCCGCCCGGGAACACGACGATGCCGTGGCAGAGGCGCACGAAGGCTTCGAGCCGCTTCTCGATGTCCGGCATGATCACGAGCTGGTTCACGATCGGATTCGGCGGCTCGGCGGCGATGATGCCGGGCTCGGTTACGCCGATGTAGCGGCCGTCCTTGATGCGCTGCTTGGAATGGCCGATCGTCGCGCCCTTCATCGGGCCCTTCATCGCGCCCGGGCCGCAGCCAGTACACACCGAGAGCCCGCGCAGGCCGAGTTCGTAGCCCACCTGCTTCGTATAGTCGTACTCCTCGCGCGGTATCGAGTGGCCGCCCCAGCAGACCACGAGGTCCGGCCGGCCCTTGTACTCGAGCGCGCGGGCGTTCCGCAGGATGCAGAAAATGGCGTTGGTGACGCTCGCGGCGTCGTTAAGGTCGAAGCGCGCGACGATCTCGTTGTGCGTGTAGACGATGTCGCGGAGCACGGCAAACAGGTGCTCCTTGACGCCCTTGATCATCTCGCCGTCGACGAAGGCGCTGCCTGGCGCGTGGTGCATCTCGAGCTTGATGCCCCAAGGCTCGCGCACGATGCGAATCTCGAAGTCCTTGTAGGCCTCGAAGATCAGGCGCGCGTCGTCAATCAACGTGCCGGAGTTGAGCACTGCGAGTGCGCAGCGGCGGAAGAGTGGATACAGGCCGCCCTGTCCGCGATCGAGCAGCTTGTCCACTTCCTGTTGCGAAAGATTGTCGAGCACGCCTTTCGGCGACACCCGTGCATGCACGACGGCGGAGAGGTCGAGGCCCGGGGCCGTGCTCACGGCCGGATCTCGATCGGCGTGCCCTGCCCCGTCAGCAGCCAGAAATCGAGCATGTCCTCGTTCGAGAGCGCGATGCAGCCATCGGTCCAGTCCGTGTTGAGGTAACGGTCGCGAGGATACTTCAGGAAGTTCGGAAGTCCGTGGACCATGATCGACCCGCCAGGTGCCCAACCGCTCCGGCGCGCGAGCACGATGTCGACGGCCTCCGGATAGGAGACCTGCACGGCGAGGAAGAAATCGCTCTGCGCATTGCGACGCGTCAGCCGATAGCTGCCCTCCGGCGTGCGGAAATCGCCCTCGCGCTGTTTCTGTCCGGACGGCGCGAGACCGAGCGAGATGCGGTAGTTCGCGACCAGCTGGCCCTTGCGATAGAGCTCCATCTTGCGCCCGCCCTTGTGTACGACGATTCGGTCGACCGGTTGCAGCACGCCTGCGGGACCGGCGAGGCCGGTCATCGAATCGGCCTGCGTGACGGCCGCGACCAGGGTCGCGACGAGCATCGGAATCAACAACTTGCGGTTCATCTCGCGACGGATTATAGCGCCGTCGGCGGGCCTCGGCAGTTCAGTCTCCGATCAGTTCGACCGCTTCACAGTTTCGAGTCGACGCTTTCGCGACCAGCCGGTAGCGGCCGCCGGCGTCGAGCTCGGACTCGACGACGAAGCGACTCACTGCGCCGCTCTCCTGCACGCGGCAGTCGACCAGGAATGTGTGCGCGCCGGGCGCCAACTCGACCGCGCTCGATGAGAACGCGATTTCGCGTCCGTCCACCTGACGCAGGCGCAGCTGCACCGGCAAGCCCGCGCTCACGACGGGATCGGCACGCACGATCGCGCGCTCTGACTTCGAAAGCGGCGGTCCGTCGTAATGGCGTTCGGTCGCACAGGCGCCGAGGAAGACCGCGGCGAGCAGCAGACCGGAGGCGACGATGAAGGGGACGTTCACCTTCAAGATTGGACAGTACTTGCCCTTGAAGGTGAACGTCCCCTTCATCAACGTCCCCTTTGGGAAAAAAGGCGGCCCGAAGGCCGCCTGGGAGGTCACGCGCAGCTCCTGTTGTCAGGAGCCGCCGGGCGGGGACCCGGCTGGCGCGTGATGAAAATGGTTCCGGGCCGTCAGCCGCACTTCGATTCGCCGCAGGCGAAGCAGGTCATGCAGCCGTCCATCATGACGACCGCCGCGGTATTGCACTTGACGCAGAGCTGCGCGCCTTCCGGGTAGCTCGACTCCGCGAACGCATCCTGCTGCCGGTTGCGCTGTTCCCATTCCTTGCGTTTCGACTCAATCAGGAGCCGCTGCGTGTCGTCCATGCCCGGCTTCTGCATCAGGCCGATCGTCTGCAGATGGCGCTCGACCACGTAGCCAATCTCCGCGACGATCGACGGCATGAACTTGCCACCCGGCTGCCAGTAGCCGCCGCGCGGGTCGAACACGGCTTTCAGTTCCTCGGTCAGGAACGCGACGTCGCCGCCCTTCCTGAACACCGCCGAAATGATCCGCGTCAGCGCGACGATCCACTGGAAGTGATCGAGGTTCTTCGAGTTGATGAAGATCTCGAAGGGCCGGCGATGCTCGTGCTCCGTGCCCTCGTTCAGCATGAGGTCGTTGATCGTCAGGTACATCGCGTGGTCGGAGACCGGCGTCTTGATCTTGTAGGTCGAGCCGATCAGGACCTCGGGACGCTCGAGTTTCTCGTGCATCCACACGACCTTGCCGCCGCCGTCCTTGCGGGCGCGACTTTCGCGCGCCGGCAACAACTTCTCGGCCTCCGCCTTCTCCGCCTCGGGCTTCTGCACCCGGTACTTCACGATCTTCTTGTCGAACTTGTGCCTGCTCATGTCGCCCCCGCTCGCTCAGAAGCGGCCGTAATAGCCTTCCTTGAGCGCGTCAAACAAATTGGCGGCGGTGTGCACCTCGCCGTCGTATTCGATTTCCTCGTCGCCTGTCGCCGCGACCTCGCTGCCGTCCTCAAGCGTGAACACATAAGTCGTGTTCTTGAGGTCGTCTTCCTTGACCAGAACGCCCTGGAAAGCTTCCGGGTTGAAGCGGAAGGTCGTGCAGCCCTTCAGGCCGCGCTCGTGCGCGTACAGATAGATATCCTTGAAGTCCTCGTAGGGGAAATCGGTCGGCACGTTCGCCGTCTTCGAGATCGAGGAGTCCACCCATTTCTGCGCCGCCGCCTGGATGTCGACGTGCTCGCGCGGGCCGATGCTCTCGGCCGTCATGAAGTAGTCGGGCAGCATCTCCGCCGGGTTCGTCGAGGCCGGCACAGCGCGCGGGTTGACGAGCACGCGGTAGGCAAGCAGCTCGAACGAATAGACGTCCACACGCTCCTTCGACTTCTTGCCTTCGCGGATGACGTTCCTGAAATAGTGGTGCGCGAACGAGGGCTCGATGCCATTCGACGCGTTGTTTGCGAGCGACAGGGAGATCGTGCCGGTCGGCGCAATCGATGAATGGTGCGTGAAGCGCGCGCCGACGGACTCGATCTGCTTCACGAGCTCCGGTGCCACCTCCGCGAGCCTGCACATGTAGCGGCTATAGCGCGCGTGCAGCACGCGGCCGGGCACGCGGTCGCCGACCTTCCAGCCGTCGCGCGCCATCTCGGGGCGCTTGCGGAGCATCGCGCGGGTGACCGTGAATTCCTCGTTCATGATCGGCGCGGGGCCCTTCTCGCGCGCGAGCTCGAGACCCGCTTCCCAGCCCGCGATCGCCATCTCGCGCGCGACGTTGTCAGTGAACGCCACCGACTCCGTCGAGCCGTAGCGCATGCCGAGCATGGTGATGGACGAGCCGAGGCCCAGGAAGCCCATGCCGTGACGGCGCTTGCGGACGATTTCGTCGCGCTGCCGCCCGAGCGGCAGGCCGTTGATCTCGACGACGTTGTCGAGCATGCGCGTGAAGACGCGCACCACCTCGCGGTACTCGGCCCAGTCGAAGCTCGCCTCCTCCGTGAATGGGCGGCGCACGAAGCGCGTCAGGTTCACGGAGCCGAGCAGGCAGGAACCATACGGCGGCAGCGGCTGTTCGCCGCAGTTGTGCGCGACGAGGCCATTTGCGTCGAAGCGGTGGATGCCCGGCACCTGGGCGTCGTAGACGTCTTCGACGCCGTCAGGCACCACGGCCGTCACGCGCGCGATGAAATCGGCCCGGTTCAGCCGGCGCCGATACTGCGCGAGCAGGCCTGCGAGCCTCGCCGCCTTGTCGCCATCGGCGAAACCGATCAATTGCGCAAAGCGCGCGACGCTCTCGCCCGCGACCACAAGTTCGTGCTGCGCGCGCGTCGCGTACTCCGCGCGCCCACCGTGGCCGTCGGGAAGCAGCCGGACACCCGCGTCGCGCCGGTTACGATAGATGCGCGTCGCAATGCCAAGGCGCAGCAACATCCTCTGCGTGGCTTCGAGCCGCGGCAGATCGGATTGCGCAAGCCGGATGCTCACGCCCTTCTTCTGGCTTCCCTGGACCGACCCGTCGGTGTCGAACAGGCCGCGCAGAAGACCGCAGTGGAATTCGCTCGAGGTCCGCTCGACCGCGGGCGAAATCTGCTTGTTGCCCGGCGTCATGCCGAATCCGAGCGCAAGTGTGCGCAGCGCCGCCAACGCGAGACGATGCTCGTTGCGACCCGCGACTGCGTGCCAGCCGACGAAATCGGACCGGTGTGGCAACTCGCGAGCCGCAGTGAGTGCCTCTGCCATGACACCCTGCACGCCCGCACCGGCTGGGGCATTGACCGCCAGCGCCGGCTGCCACACGGACAGCACGGCCTTGTCGTCCTTCAGCGTGCCGTCACCGACGAGCAACCCGAGCAGGTAGCCTTCCGCGCGAGTGCCGGCGCCCGGCCAGGCGGTGGCGCCGCGATGGTCGTTGAGCCGCACGCCGTCGCCTGGAGCAAGCTCGCCCGCGGTGCACCATTCTGTTTCAGTCTTCCAGCGGGTGGCCCGCGTTACGCGCAGTACGCGGTGATCCGCCGTCAGGCGCAGCGCGTGGCCCTCGGCGGTCTCCAGCCGCACGACGGCGCGAGTCGCGGTACGGAAAAATCCTGCCGCGGTCGACGGGTGATCTGCGCCGTCCACGCGCGCGAGGAACGGACGACCGATCAAATCCGCGACCTGGCGCGGGCCTTCGGCCGTGTGGATCCAGGTGTCGGCGGTGACGCAGGGATTGGTGGCGCGAATGTTCTCGCACCACCAGTTATTGTTCATCTCGTTGACACGGTCGATCAGCACGAAGCCCGGTTCGGCGAAATCGTAGGTCGACGCCATGATGACGTCCCACAGCCGCCGCGCCGGCAGGATCTTGAAGATCCGGCAGGCGACGAGACCTTCCTCGTTCGCGACGTAGCCCTCACCGTCCGGCCACTCGCGCCAGACGAAGGCCTGCGGATCGTGCAGGTCATGCGTTGCCGCGTCGTGTTCGCGCTGCGGCAGCGGGAACGCGAGCTTCCACTCGCTGTCCGCGCGCACGGCCTCGATGAACTCGTCGGTCACGAGCAGCGACAGGTTGAACTGGCGCAACCGCCCGTTCTCGCGCTTCGAGCGGACGAAGTCCACGACGTCCGGATGGCCGACGTCGAACGTGCCCATCTGCGCGCCGCGCCGGCCGCCGGCGGAGGACACCGTGAAACACATGCGGTCGTAGATGTCCATGAAGGACATCGGGCCGGAGGTGTGGGCGCCCGCGCCCGCGACGTAGGCGCCGCGCGGCCGAAGCGTCGAAAATTCGTAGCCAATACCGCAGCCCGCCTTCAGCGTGAGCCCGGCCTCGTGCACTTTGTTCAGGATGTCGTCCATCGAGTCGTGGATCGTTCCCGAAACCGTGCAGTTGATTGTGGAGGTCGCGGGCTTGTGCGCAAGTGCGCCCGCATTCGACATGATGCGGCCCGCCGGGATCGCGCCCTTGCGCAATGCCCAGAGGAAACGCTCGAACATCGCTTCGCGCTGCGCCGCGTCCTCGACTTCGGCGAGTGTCATCGCGACCCGGCGAAGCGTGTCGTCCATCGTGCCGTCGATCGGCGTGCCGTCCTTGGCGGTCAACCGGTATTTCCGGTCCCATATGTCGAGCGACGCTTCCTGAAACGGAATTTCTTCGACGTCTTTGTGCTCGATTCTGACCGCTGTGCTCATTTTTTCTGCGACGCCCCCTGGAACCGGCTGCTCTACAAATCCGCCGGAGAAATCTCACCCGGGCATGCGCATCCTGGCGCCGCCTGCGTTCGATTTCACTTGGCTCCCTGACTCTTCCGCCGGCCAAACCTGCCTCGCGGCCGGTGACCACAAGATCTTGTGTCAGGGTTGCGAAATTATTTCTGCGCGGCCGTGGTGTCAAGGATTTCCTTATGCAAAATATCCGCCGATAAACACCCTTTTATTTCAATAGGTTATGTAAGTCATCTCAGGCTGTTTCCGACCACACAGGTGCCCCTGACCGGTCCGGGGCAGAATTCCGCGCAGCACAACATCTGGTATGCGGAAAAAACCCATAAAATACGCACCGATTGTTCACGAGCGTGTCCGCACGCGGGAAAATAAGCCCTGCGCGAGCATCGGAACTTGTGGTACCGGGCCCCGGTCAGAGATCGCGCCCCACCGAGGTTTCAGCACATGAGCAAACTCTTCGCCGCCGCCCTGGCATTCGCCGCGCTCGCGCTTTCCACCGCCACATCCGCGCAAAATGCGCTGCCCTCCTTCGCGCCGGTGATCAAGCGCGTGGCTCCGGCCGTCGTCAACATCGGCGTGCGCGGAACGGTCGCCGCGCCACGCAATCCCTTCTTCGACGACCCGGGTTTCCGTCGCTTCTTCGGCCTGCCGCCCGACGCCCAGCAGCGCGACCGCGAGTTCAGGAGTGCGGGCTCCGGCGTCATCGTCGACGCGAAGAACGGCTACATCGTGACCAATGCGCACGTCGTCAAGAACGCCAGCGAAATCACGATCACGCTCGTCGACGACCTCGAACTCAAGGCCGAAATCGTGGGCGCGGACGAACGTTCGGACGTCGCGGTGCTTCGCGTCAAGGACGCGCAGCTCCCGGCGGAAATAGGGCTCGCGGATTCCTCCAAGCTGCAGGTCGGCGACTTCGTCATCGCGATCGGCAACCCCTTCGGTCTCCAGCACACGGTCACCTCGGGGATCGTGAGCGCCCTCGGCCGCTCCGGCATCAGCCGCGACGGGCTCGAGGATTTCATCCAGACCGATGCCGCGATCAACCCCGGCAATTCGGGCGGCGCGCTCGTCGGGCTCGACGGCAACCTGGTCGGCATCAATTCGGTGATTCTCTCCCAGAGCGGCGGCAACATCGGCATCGGTTTTGCGATCCCGTCGAACATGGTCCGTTCGATCATGGGACAACTGATCGAGTCCGGGCAGGTCAACCGGGGGCAACTCGGCGTCACGACGCTCTCCCTCACGCCGGAATTCCGCAAGAGCCTCGGCCTGGCGGAAAATGCACAAGGAGCGCTCGTTTCCCAGGTCGTCGAAGGGTCGGCAGCCGCCCGCGCGGGCATCGAGGCAGGCGACGTCATCACCTCCGTGCGCGGCCAGCCGATCAAGACCAATGCGGAGCTTAGGAACACGATCGGCATGCTGCAGGTCGGGGATTCGGTCGCGATCGGGCTCCTGCGCGAAGGCAAGGCCAAGAGCATCACGGCGGTGCTGCGCGAACCCGCGCAGTTGGCGGACGCTTCGGCGATCCACCCGGCGCTCGCGGGCGCCGAACTGGTCGAGGCTTCGGAAGACTCGGCCGGCGGCGTTCGGGTACGGGAAGTCCAGCCCGGCAGCCCGGCGGCGCAGGTTGGCTTCCTCACGGACGACCGGATCATCGCGGTGAACCGCGTCCGCATCAACACGCTGGCGGAATTTCGCGAGGCCGCGAAAGGCCAGACCTCGATGCTCGTCCAGCTGCGACGCGGCAACCAGGTCCTGCTGCTGCCATTGCGCTGATCCGGACCCGGTCCCTCGGCACACGCGGCTCGCGCATGCCCGTGCGCGGGCCTCGTGGCGGGCGGGCACCCTCGCTCGCTCCGCCGAAACTTTAGTCGCTTCGCTCGGGGACCCGCCCGCCGCTCGCCCGCGCGGACAAGCCAGCCGGGACCCGCGAGTGAACGAATAGAGTTCCGGCTGAGTGAACGAGTGGAGTACCGGCCGGCGAAATCCGTGCGGGCGAACCGAGTGCCGCCTCCCGTTGCGGTGTGAACCTATAATCCCGGCATGGCGGCGCGATCGATCTGCGTGCTCGGCGGCTCGGGGTTTGTCGGCACCCACCTCGCCGCGGCGCTTGCGCGCGATGGCTGGTGCATCACGATCCCGACCCGCGATCCGGCGCGCGCCCGGCACCTGGCGCCGATTCCGTCGCTTCGCCTGGTCGCGGCCGACATCCACGATCCCGCCGCGCTCGCCTCGCTCTGCGCGGGCCAACAGGCGGTCATCAACCTGGTCGGCATCCTGAACGAGCGCGGGAGAAATGGCAGCGGGTTTGCCCGCGTGCACACAGACCTCGCTCGCCGGCTAGTCGAGGCCTGCCGGAAACAGCACGTGGACCGGCTGGTTCACATGAGTGCACTCAACGCTGACGCCGATCGCGGATCGAGTCATTACCTGCGGAGCAAGGGCCGGGCCGAGCGCATCATCCGCGAAGAATCCGGGCCGGACCTGCGCTGGACTATCTTCCAGCCCTCGGTGATCTTCGGCCCGAACGATGACTTCGCGAATCGCTTTGCGCGGCTGCTGCGGGCGATTCCGCTAGGGCTGCCGCTGGCACGGCCCGGCGCGCGCTTCGCCCCGGTCTGGATCGGCGACGTGGTCGCCGCGATCCTGCGCGGACTCGTGGATGACGCGACCGCAGGCGAATGCTACGAACTCTGTGGACCCGAGCGCTTCACGCTCCGCGAAATCGTCTGCCAGGTCCGGGATCAACTCGGCCTCGCCCGGGCCGTCATCGGAATCCCCGATTTCGCCGCTCGTCTGCAGGCGGCACTCTGTGACTTCGTGCCGGGAAAACCGTTTTCGACCGACAACTACCGTTCACTGCTCGTCGACAGCGTTTGCAAGGTCAACGGCCTTGCCCGACTCGGCATCCAACCACAGCCGTTCAGCGCGATCCTCCCAAAATACCTGATCTGATCGGCGCGGCGATCGAGGTGCGGGAAAAGCATTCCAGCGCCGCGAGCGGGATCCGGCGGGGTGTCCCCTTGCTCCGCCAGAACTTTATGCTTCGCTCGGGGACACCCCGCCACCTCGCTCGCGGCGCCGAAGTGCCCTGCCAGATTTCGATCAGGGTGGCGGGCAGAGTTTGGTGCGGGCGGTGCGATTGTTGATGAGCAGGTTCATTGCTGAGTAAAAGGCCGGAAGGTCGTTGTTGAGGCGGTCCAATTCGGCGCGGAGTGCTGGCACACAACGCTCATAGGTGGCGACGGCGATGAGGCGGGCGTTGTTGAAATCGCCTGCGGTTGAGAAGCCGCCGGCGGCGAGGGACTCGCGCAGCTGCGCGAATTCGGCGGCCTTGGCCTCGCGCATCGCGTCCTCTGCGATACCGGTCCGATAGAGCTCGGCGAGACGGTCGCGGGTCGCGACCATGAACTCGGCGGCCGCGTGCTGATTCCTCCGCAGGGCCAGGAATTTCTCGAGCGCGGCCGGATGCGTATCCTGTTCGAACCAGCGGCGCAGCCCCTCGGTTTCGACGACGGTCGCGAAGGCCTCGTTGAAATCGCTGTCGCCGGCAGCGTAGACGGCCTGATGGGCGAGTTCATGAAAGATGAAGGCGGCGAGCTCCGCATCGCCGTAGCCGAGCATGGTGTTGAGCACCGGATCACGCAGGTGGCCGAGCGTCGAATAGGCGATCGACGGACCGACGTGGACGTCGAAACCGCGATCGCGCAGCCGCGCCGCCTCGCGCGTCGCTCCCTGCTCGTCGAAATAGCCGCGATAGCTCACGCAACCCGCAATGGGAAAGCACCAGGTTTTCGGCGCGACCGAGAACTCCGGTGCGGCAAACAGGTTCCAGGTCGCGTAGCGGCGCCCGAGATCGGCGAAAGTCCGATAACTGCCGTTGTCCGGAAGGCCAAGCGACGACATCGCGAAATCGCGCGCGCGCGCCGCGAGCTCGAGCCGGGCCCGGAGCGTCGCGTCGGTGCCGGGCCGTGCGATCACTTCCTCGATGGGCTCGCGCCGCCGATTCATCTCGAGCTGGCCCGCAGCCAGGTGCACGTAATAACAACCGGACAGAGCGATGCCGGCCGCCATGGCCATGACCAGGCGAACCGGAAATCTCGGGGAATCGCGTAACATGATGCGATGAAAGTCTATCTGGTCGGCGGCGCCGTTCGCGACGAACTGCTCGGCCGGCCGGTCGGTGAGCGCGACTGGGTCGTGGTCGGCGCAACGCCTGAGCAAATGCTCGATGCGGGCTATCGCCAGGTCGGCCGCGACTTTCCGGTGTTCCTGCATCCCGACAGCGGAGAGGAGCATGCGCTTGCACGCACCGAGCGCAAGACCGGGCCCGGTTATCGCGGCTTCGAGCTCCGCTACTCGCCCGACGTCACACTCGAGGATGACCTCAGGCGGCGCGACCTTACGATCAATGCGATGGCGCGCGACCCAGACGGCAGCCTCATCGATCCGCACGGCGGCCGTGTTGACCTGGAAGCGCGCAAGCTTCGGCACGTGTCCGAGGCCTTCAACGAAGACCCGGTGCGCATCCTGCGCGTGGCGCGGTTCCTGGCCCGCTTTCAACCGCTCGGATTCACGATCGCCCCGGAGACGGTCGCACGCATGCGCGCGATGGTCGCTGCGGGTGAAGCGGACGCGCTCGTCCCGGAACGAATCTGGCAGGAGACCGACCGCGCGCTCGGCGAGCCCGCGCCCGAGGCCTGGTTGCGGGCGTTGCGTGACTGCGGCGCGCTGGCGCGGATCTTCCCGGAACTCGATGCGCTCTATGGCGTGCCGCAGCCCGAAAAGTGGCACCCGGAAATCGACACCGGCCTGCACATCGAGCTCGTGCTCCAGGCCGCGGCCGACCTCACGGCGGAACCCCGCATCCGCTTTGCGGCCCTGATGCACGATCTCGGCAAGGGAAGGACGCCGCGTTCGAAATGGCCCCGCCACATCGGCCATGAAGAATCGAGCGTGCAGCTCGTGCTCGACGTATCGGCGCGTCTTCGCGTGCCGGTCGACTACCGCGAACTCGCCGTGCTCGCCGCGCGCTGGCACGGCATCGCGCATCGCGCGGAGGAACTCCGTCCGCGCACGATCCTCGACCTGCTCGAATCCTGCGATGCGTTCCGACGGCCGGAACGTTTCCGTGGACTCCTGCTCGCCTTCGAGGCGGACTCCCGCGGGCGCGGCGGACTGCGGCAGCGGCCCTATCCGCAGGCGGAGATCCTGCGTGGCGCCCAGGAGAAGGCGCTCGCCGTCACTTTGTCGGACAAGGATCGCGAGGGCCTG
The DNA here is from genome assembly GCA_031364365.1 of Gammaproteobacteria bacterium. Taxonomy (GTDB): domain Bacteria; phylum Pseudomonadota; class Gammaproteobacteria; order Steroidobacterales; family Steroidobacteraceae; genus SCUD01. Next base: position 35,562 of record JANLWE010000196.1, read on the forward strand.
TCGGGCGAGAAGATCGGCGAGCTGCTCCGGCGCCGCCGTCTCGCGGCGCTCAAACCGACCGCCTGATCAGCCAAGGGTCAGCAGAATCAGCGCGGCGATTGCGAACCGGTAGATCGCGAACGGCCCGAGTCCGATGCGGCCGATCACTTTGAGCAGCCAGTGAATGCAGAGATAGCCGGTCACCGCCGCGACCGCGACGCCGAGGCCCATCATCGACCAGTCGGTACCGTTCCCGGGCCCGCTCAGGAGCTTGAGCAACTCGTAGCCGCCCGCCATCCCGATACCCGGCACCGCGAGCAGGAACGAAAAGCGCGCGGCGCCTTCGCGCGTGAGGCCGAGCGTCCGCGCCATGGTCATCGTGATGCCCGAACGCGAGGTGCCCGGCATCAGCGCAAGCGCCTGCGCGCAGCCGATCAGGAGCGCGTCGCGCCAGCCGACCGAGTATTCATCGCGCTCGCGGCGGCCGTAGCGGTCGGCGAGCCACATCAGGAGACCGAAGAATGACAGCGTGCCCGCGATGAAGAGCGGATTGCGAAGCCAACTCTCGATCAGGTCGCCGAAGACGAGACCCACAATCCCGACCGGGATCGTACCGATCGCGACGCACCAGGCGAGCCGCGCATCTGGCGTCAGGCCGCGGCCCACGAGCGAACCGAGGAAAGCCTGCGCCATCGCGAAAAGCTGGGCACGGAAATAGGCGACGACCGCAAACAGCGTGCCGATATGCACGGCAACATCGAAGGCGAGTCCCTGGTCGCGCCATCCGAAGATATGCGGCACCAGCACCAAGTGGCCTGAACTGGAGATCGGCAGGAACTCCGACAGGCCCTGAACGATGGCGAGAACGATTGCTTGTAACGGCTCCACGTCGTCTCCCTATTCCGCCATCCTACAGACTCGCCGTGAGGTCCCTGAATCCGAAGCCGGCGAACGGGCCGGCGATGCCGCGGGTCAGGGCCATCACCTTGAAGCGTTCGCCCATCTCGCCGGGCAGCAATAATGTCGCGGCCGCCTGGCGCTCCGCGACGCGAGCGCGTTCATCCAGGCCTTCGACGAGTTGCGAGAGTTCGCTCTCGATGCCGACCGACATGAGCCAGTGTGCCTGCGTCGCGAAGCCCGCGACTTCGAGACCGCAATCCCGCGCCGAATCCGCGAGCGCCGAATAATCGACCCAGGCGGTCAGGTCCTGCGCCCCCGGCATCGCCAGCACGTCTGCCATGCGCCGGTGACGGCGGAATCCGCACAAGCTCCCGCCGTCGCGCGAGGGGTGGTAGTACTGCGCGCGCGGCAGGCCGTAATCGGTCAGAAGCATCGCACCTTTCGTCAGTCTTTCGGTTGCCGCACGGATCCATTCGCCCTGGCCCGGCCTCAGTTCCGAAAGAAACCCGTCGGGCATTGGAACGGGCGGGCGGCGCTGAAGTTGTTCTACCGCTTCGGCGAGCGGAGTTTCTGCCGACCTCGCCTGCCATTCGAAGCCTGCGCCCACCGGTACGACACCGATTGCTTCGCAACTACGGCCCGAAATCCGGAAGCGGTCGACGGGCAGCGCATCGAGGACTTCGTTGGCGATCGCCACGCCCTGCCATTCTTCGGCGGGCGGCCGCTCGAGCCACTCGAAGCGATCGATCAGGCCGGCGATACCGGGGGAACGTTCGAGCCGGCGCCGCTGGCGGCCGGCGAGAATTCGACTCGGCTCGACGATGCGATAGCGGCGCGGAAGTCTTTCGAATCGCGCGAGCGTGGCGACGAGCTCCGCGGCCATCGTGCCGCTGCCGGCGCCGAATTCGACGATGTCGCCCTCGCCTGTTTTCGCGAGCAGGTCGACGATTCCGGATGCGAGGCAGCGGGTGAACAGCGGCGACATCTCCGGCGCCGTCATGAAGTCGCCCGCCGCCCCGAAGATCGGCCGGTCCGTCATGTAGTAGCCGAGCTCCGGTTCGTAGAGCGCCGCCGCCATGAATTCGGAAAATGGTAGCCAGCCGTCGCGATCATTCGCACGCCTGGCAATCCGCGCCGCGAGCGCGGCAGAGTGCGCGGCCTCCTCGGCGCCGAGCGGCAGTGGCTCGCCCGGGCTTAGCACCAGCGGCACCGGCGGTCGTGATATCGTCGCCACCCGTTTCCGGCCGTCTTTTCGAGCCCATGTCGACATCCGGATTGCCGCTCATTGACAAGGCCGTGCTCATCACCGGCAGCGCTCGGCGCATCGGCGCCGCGCTTGCCGCGGCCTTCCATGCCCGCGGCGCGAGACTCGCCGTTCATTACCGGAGTTCGAAAGCAGATGCCGACGCGCTCGTCGCCCGCCTCAATGCGGCGAGACCGGGTTCCGCGGTTGCTTTCGTGGCGGACCTCGCCGATCCGGCCTCGTTCGACACCCTGCCCGCGGCCGTCGTCCGCGCGTTCGGCCGCCTCGACGTGCTCATCAACAATGCGTCCAGTTTCTATCCGACGCCGATGGGCGCGATTACGCAGGACCAGTTCGACGACCTGATCGGCTCGAATCTCCGCGCTCCGCTCTTCCTCTCCCAGGCCGCGGCCCCGGAACTCCGGAAGAACGCGGGACTCATCCTCAATATCGCCGACATCCACGCGCTCAGGCCGCTCGGCCGCCACGCCGTTTATTGCGCCGCGAAAGCGGGGCTCGTGATGCTGACCCGATCGCTCGCGCGCGAACTCGGGCCGGAGATCCGCGTGAATGCGATCGCGCCCGGGCCGGTGCTCTGGCCGGAAAACGGCGTCGATGAGGACCTGCGGCGACGCATCGTCTCGCGCACCGCGCTGAAGCGCGCCGGATCGCCGGACGACATCGCGAAGGCCGCGCTCTTCTTCGCCTGCGATGCGCCGTTTGTGACCGGCGAGGTGCTCGCGGTCGACGGCGGCCGGCTCGTCGGCGGCGAGGATCGCTGAGCCGTTCATCGGCCTGCGCCTTCGAGCGGAAACGGCGTCAGCGGATGCGCGCGCTGGTCGAAGCGGCGCCACATCGCGCCAAACGTCTTCCCGAGCACGGGGTGCACGAGGTCGGGGGCCAGCTCCACGAGCGGGCCGAGGACCCAGGCGCGAGTCACCAGATCCGGATGCGGCAGCGTCCGGCCCGCGACGCGGCCCAGGTGATCGCCGTAGAGCAGCAGATCGAGATCGAGCGTCCTCGGTCCCCATTTCGGCGCACCGGGTTCGCGTCCGCATTCGCGCTCGACGGCTTTCAGGCGCTCGATCAGGTCTGCGGGCGGCAGTTCCGCTGGAAACGCGATGACCAGGTTGACGAAATCGTCGCCGGCGAATCCCACTGCGGAATTCGCGAAAGCGCGTGAGGTGCGCAATCCCGGAAACTCACGCGTGAGGATTCCAAGCGCCCGCGTGAGGCTCGCACGCGGCCGGTCGTTGCTGCCGGCCGCGACGTACGCGTCAGCCATGGGGCGCTTCAATCATCGCGCCCGCGCTCGACGATGACGCCAACGTCGCGGGAATTGCGTATCGCGCCCGGCTTGTGGAGCGTGACACGCACACGCTCGACCCTGAACTCCTCGAGCACGAGGCGCGCAATCTCGCCCGCGAGCGCCTCAACCAGACGAAAGCGGCTCTCCTCGATGAAGGCAAGCACGCGCTTGGCGACCGACTTGTAATTCAGCGTGTCCTCGATCGCGTCGCTTTTCGCCGCAGCCGAAAGATCGAACCAGATCTCGAGATCGACCTCGATGCGCTGGCGGACTTCGCGCTCCCAGTCGTAGATGCCGATAATGGCTTCGGCCGAGAGGGCGGTGAGGAATATGCGGTCCACTAAGTTCTCCGGAGGGGACGTGAGTTGAAGGGGACGTTCACCTTCAAAGCAGTCGCCCATCTTCATTGAAGGTGAACGTCCCCTTCAATTCAATAGTCCCCGGTGCTGCGAGTTCGTCGAGCGGCCAACGCGCGCGCGCGCGCACCGGCAAGTCCTCGCATTCGCCGGCCGCGAGGCGGTGATGGCCGGCGACCGCGATCATCGCAGCGTTGTCGGTGCAAAACTCCGGCCGCGGAAAGAACACCCGTCCACCTTCGGCCGTGACCGCGCGCGTGAGATCCTCGCGCAGGCGCCGATTGGCGCCGACTCCGCCCGCAACCACGAGCGTGTGAATTCCGGTCTGGCGGAGCGCCCGGAGCGACTTGGCGACGAGCGTTTCGACCATTGCGCGCTCGAAACCCCGCGCGACGTCGGCGCGCGCCTGCCCATCGAGATCCTTGCCGCGAATCGCGACCACCACCGCGGTCTTCAGGCCGCTGAAGCTGAAATCGAGGCCGGGCCGGTCGAGCATCGGGCGAGGAAATACCCAGAGGCCGTCCCGCCCGCGCTGCGCGAGCTCCGCAAGTGCGGGCCCACCCGGATAGTCGAGCCCCAGCAGCTTTGCGGTCTTGTCGAATGCCTCGCCCGCAGCATCGTCCAGCGTCTCGCCGAGCACGCGGTAACGCCCGACTCCCGCAACGAAGACGAGCATCGTGTGGCCGCCCGAGACCTGGAGGGCGACAAAGGGAAATCCCGGGGCCTCGGGCTCTAACTCCGGTGCCAATAGATGGCCCTCCAGGTGATGCACGCCGATCACCGGCACGCTCCAGGCATAACCCAGCGAACGGGCGACCGAGGCGCCAACCAGGAGCGCGCCGATCAGTCCCGGCCCGGCGGTATAGGCAATGCCGTCAATGGCTTGCGGCGTGGGTCCTGCCTCGGCGATCGTCTCGTCGATCATCGGCAGCAGCCTTTCGATGTGGTCCCGCGAGGCCAGTTCGGGTACCACCCCGCCATGCCGGCGGTGCAGCTCGATCTGGCTGAAAACCCGGTTCGCGAGCAGGCCTTGGTCGCCGTCAAACACGGCAACGGCAGTCTCGTCGCAGGAGGTCTCGATGCCGAGCACTTTCATAACGCTATGTTTTTGATTTTCCGGGGGCAGATCACTACAATTCCGGGCCCTTTCCCCGGGCTCAGCCCGGGCAGTCCAGGCGAACCAGAGGTTTGAATGCCGAGCGTCCGTATCCGCGAAAACGAATATTTCGACGCCGCCCTGCGTCGTTTCAAGCGCGCCTGCGAGAAGGCCGGTGTCCTGACGGAACTCCGTCGCCGGGAATTCTACGAGAAGCCCACCCAGGAACGGAAACGCAAGAAGGCAGCCGCGATCAAGCGGCACCTGAAGCGCGCAACCCGCGACGGCGGCGGGCGCAGCGCGCCGCGCTGATTCCAGGATGAGCCTGAAGGCCCGCATCACGGAAGACATGAAGTCGGCGATGCGGGCGGGCGAGAAGGATCGCCTCTCCTGCATCCGCATGATCCAGGCCGGCATCAAGCAACGCGAGGTCGACGAGCGCATCACGCTCGACGACGCGCAGGTCCTCTCGGTCATCGACAAGATGATCAAGCAGCGCCGCGAATCGGTCGTCCATTTCGAAGCCGGCAAGCGCCCGGATCTCGTCGCGAAAGAATCGGCGGAGATCGAACTCCTGACCGGCTACCTGCCGGCCCAGCTCGACCCGGCCGAACTCGACGGAATGATCCGCGAGGCGATCGCCGCGACGGGAGCCGCTTCGATGAAAGAGATGGGCAAGGTCATGGGACTCCTGAAGCCGAAGGTCCAGGGCCGCACCGACATCGGTGCGCTCTCAGCGCGCATCAAGACCGCGCTCGGCGGCTAGGCCTCGCCCATGAGCCCCAGCAGGATCCCCGAAGGCGAGACGCGCGGCCACATCGTCCCGATCGGGGGCGCCGAGAACAAGGAAAACGACCCGCGCATTCTCGCGCGCTTCGTGAAGGTGTCCGGCGGCGGCGACGCCGACATCGTCGTGATCCCGACCGCGAGCCGTGCGCATGAAACCGGCGAACGCTACGAGAAGCTCTTCCGCGATCTCGGCGCGCGCCGCGTCGACGTCATGGACTTCGACACGCGCCGTGACTGCCAGGAACCGGGCCGTCTCGCTCGCATCACGGAAGCGAGCGGAATATTCTTCACCGGCGGTAATCAACTGCGCCTCACGACGCTGCTCGGCGGCACGCCGGTCGCCAAGCTGATCCGCACGCAGAACGCGCGCGGCGTCACCGTCGGCGGCACCAGCGCGGGCGCCAGCATCCTGTCGGAGCACATGATCGCCTTCGGCGATGACGGCGCGGCAGCGATCGCGGGCAGCGTGCGCCTTGCACCGGGCCTCGGGCTCACGAATCGCTTCATCATCGACCAGCACTTCCGCGAGCGCGACCGCCTCGGGCGACTGATCACAGCACTCGCCTACAACCCGTTTGCTGTCGGCATCGGGCTCGACGAGGACACGGCCGCCTTCATCGGTCCGGACGAGACGCTCGAAGTGGAAGGCAGCGGCGGCATTACCGTCGTTGACGCGTCGAAAGTCAGTTTCTCGTCGGTCGGCAGTGCGATCGAGGGCCAGCCGATCTGCATTCTCGGCCTGGTCGTGCACATCCTGACGGCCGGCGCGACCTTCAACCTGCACACGCGCCAGACATCCGCGTCGTCGCTCGTGCAGGCCAAGCAGTAGGGCAGCCGGGCCTAGAATCCGCGGCGCGCGAGCGCTTCAGAAACGCGAATCCGCACGGCCGCGGATTTCATCGGAAATGAACGGAAGAAATCTTCGCGGGTGAGCGCGGGATTGCGCTCGCGCACGTCGGCGGCCCAGGTTGCGGCGGTCTCTTCGTCACCGGCGAGGGTGTGCGCGGCGCTCGCGACCATGGCAATCAGCACGTGCGCTCCCGGCGAGCGGGCCGCGCGCTGCGCCCAGTGGGCGGCCTCGGCATCTTCGCCCAGGACAATGTGGGAGAAGGCGCGCGTGCCCAGCATTCCGTAGAAGAGCGGATCGAGCGGACTGAGCTGCATTGCGAGATCGACGTGGCTACGACCCTCGGCCGCCCTGCCGGCAAGAGTTTCGGTCCATGCGCGCGCGTAAATCCCTTGCGCGTAATTCGGGCTGAGGGCGGTGGCGCGTTCGAGCCAGGGCAAGCCGCCCTCGAGGTCGCCGACGAGCCAGTAAGTTCGTCCCATGGTGAAATTCACGAAGGGATCAATCGCGTCGAGTTCGAGTGCGCGCGCGGCGAATTGTTTCGCCTGATTGATCTCGTGGGCGAGATCATCCGTGTTCTTCAGGAATGCGGTCTGGAAATGTACGAACGAGAGGCCCGCGTGGGCCCGCGCAAAACCCGGGTCGCGGGCGACTGCCTGCTGAAACAGCGCGGAAGCGGCCGCATTGTCCTGGCGGTTGAAGCGGTACATGTGCTGCAGGCCGAGGTGATAGGCCGACCAGGCATCCAGATCCTCGGTCACCGTAAGCCGCGCGAGCGCTGCCTCATGCTGCGGAATCCGGATTTCGAGCGCGGTGAGGACGCTTGAGCGGATTTCCTCACGCACGCGGTGCACATCGTCGAGCGAGCCGGCGAAGCGCTCAGCCCAGACGATGCCGGCGTCGCGCGTGTCCACGAGCTCGACGCTGACGACGAGCGTCTTCCCGAGGATTTCCACCGTCCCGGTTAGGCAGTAGCGGATGCCGAGTAGCCGGCCGATCTCCCCCATGTCGGCGTCCGAGGCGCGCAAGCGAAACGACGAGCCGCGAGCAGTCACGAAGAGCCAGCGCAGGCGTGCGAGGTCGATGATGAGCTCGTCGGGAAGCGCTTCGGCGACGGCGGCATACGGCCCTGCGTCGCCCAGGAGGCGAAACGGCAGTACAGCGATCGACGGCTTCGCCACCTCAGCCCGCGCGGCCTCCGGCCCGGCGGCGGCGGTTGCGCCCGACACGATCACGCTCTCCGCCTTGACCGCCTTCACGGGGGCCACGAAGCGGAAGCCCTGCCGGTGCGCGGTGCGGATGAAGCGCTGGGCGGTGCCGTCGTCTCCGAGCGCCTGCCGCGCGGACTTGATGCGGCTTGATACGGCGGAATCCGAGACGATTCGCCCATCCCACACTTTTTCGATGATCTCGTCACGGGAGACGAGGCGTTCCCGGTTTTCGATCAGGAGCGCAAGCAGGGCGAAGACCTGTGGTTCCACCGGACAGACTGCGCCTCTCGCGCGCAGTTCGACCCTCGCCAGATCCAGCTCGAACTCTCCGAACCGGTAAATCATGGCGGCGAGCATAGATCACCGTGCCGGAAGCTCCCACCCAACCTCCATGAAATCTCCATGCCATCTGCAAGCTTCGCCCGCCGGCCTCTGCCAAGGTGGTGCCTAAGGTGGCCTGGGCCACAACCGGCAACGCGCAAGAGGAGACATCGTCATGAATCCCGATTTCGTGAATCGCAAGCTCTCGCTGGCAACGACCTGCTGCATCGTCGCGGTCACACTCTCGATGTTCGCCTCGCAGGCCTACGCCGAGGCGCCGGGCGCCGAGCCCGCAGTCGCGAAGGCCGCGGACGACGCGGGACTGCAGTGGGGCGGCTGCCCGGACTTTCTGCCGGCGGGCTGCGCCATCGCCGTGCTGCATGGCGATCCGTCGAAGCCGAACGTCGACATCCTCTTCAAGGTGCCCGCGAAGTCGGAAATCCCGCTGCACACGCACACGTCCGCCGAACGCATGGTCCTCGTAGCCGGCGAGCTGGAGGTAACCTACGAGGGTCAGGCCGCCGCACAGCTCACGCCCGGCACCTATGCTTACGGTCCCGCAGGGCGACCGCACAGCGCCGCCTGTGTCAGCGACGTGCCATGCATCCTCTTCATCGCCTTCGAATCGCCGCTCGACGCCCTGCCGTCCGGCGCCGCGGGCAAGTAATCCGATTTTTCCCCTCCCATCAACCAAGGTGTTTCAAAATGCCACTCGTAACCATCGACGTCATCAAGGACGTCTTCACCCCCAAGCAGAAGCAGGAGCTTATCGCCAAGGTCACGGCGGCGATGATCGAGGTCGAGGGCGACGCATTGCGCGGCGTCACCTGGGTACGCGTGCAGGAATTCGAGCAGGGCGACTGGGCCATCGGTGGCAAGTCGCTGAAGGCAGCGGACGTCCACGCCTTGGCCCGTGGAAAGGCCGCCTAGCCTCGCGAATTGACGGATAACCGGTGGCGGCAGGCCTTGCCGCCGCCGTCGAGTCCACAGGCTGCGCGCCCGCGGCGCCGTATGCCATCATGATCGGCCCGAGCCCTCCCCCAGGTACCGGCTGCACGGCATGCGCATCCTCGACCGCTCCATCTATGTCGGCCCGTCGCATTACGCCCGGTTCCCGGTCATCCGGCTCGAGCTCGAGCTCGGCGTGCTCGAGGCCTGGCCGACCGGAAAGCTCGGCAAGGGTTTCGTCGACGGCCTGATCGAGGCGCTTCCCGGCCTCGCCGAACACGGCTGCTCCTACCAGACGCCCGGCGGCTTCATCCGCCGCATGAACGAGGACGAAGGCACCTGGCTCGGCCACGTGCTCGAGCACTGCGCACTTGAACTTCAGAACGTCGCCGGCGAAGACGTCAGCTTCGGCAAGACGCGAAGCATGGACCGTCCCGGCCTCTATTCCGTCGTCTATGAGTATGCCGAGCGCGAGGAAGGCGTCGCCGCCGGCGAGCTCGCGCTGCGCCTGCTCTGCTCGCTGCTGCCCGAGAAACTCCGGCCCGCCGGCAGCGTGCCCGAGGGCTGGGACTGGCCGGGCGCGCGAGATGAGTACATCAAGTTCGCGCAACGCCGTGCGCTCGGTCCCTCGACCGCATCGCTGGTGCAGGCGGCAGAGAAACGCAATATTCCGTGGTTCAGGCTCAACGACCAGTCGCTGATCCAGCTCGGGCACGGAAAATACCAGCAGCGGATCCAGGCGACGGTCACGGGCCGCACGCCGCACATCTCGGTCGAACTCGCGAGCGACAAGGAAGAAACGAACCGGATTCTCGGCGCGCTCGGGCTTCCGGTTCCGCGCCAGGAACTCGTGCAAACGGAGCGTGAGGCCGTGCGCGCCGCCAACCGGCTCGGCTTCCCGGTCGTGACCAAGCCCTACAATGGCAATCACGGCCGCGGCATTTCGATCCGGCTCATGAGCGACGAGGAAGTCGCAAAGGGCTTCGTGACCGCGCGCGAGCATTCGCGCTCGGTCATCGTCGAGACCTTCCTCGAGGGCGACGATCACCGGCTGCTCGTCGTCAACAGCGAGCTGATCGCGGCGACGCGTCGCACGCCCGGCCACGTGGTCGGCGACGGAAAGCACACCGTCGTGCAGCTGGTCGAGACCGTGAACCAGGACCCGCGCCGCGGCGTCGGTCACGAGAAGGTGCTGACCCGGCTCGAGATCGACCCGCAGGCGCAGATGATGCTCGCGCGCGCGGATCTCACGGCAGAGTCGGTGCCGGAGCCCGGCCGCGTCGTCTACCTGCGATCGACCGCGAATCTATCGACCGGCGGAACCGCGACCGACGTGACGGACGTGATCCACCCGGACAACCGCGACATGGCGGTGCGCGCGGTCAAGGCGATCGGACTCGATGTCGGCGGCGTCGATTTCCTCTCGAAGGACATCACGCTCTCCTATCGCGAGATCGGCGGCGGCATCTGCGAGATCAATGCCGCGCCGGGTTTCCGCATGCACGTGGCGCCGTCCGAGGGCACGGCCCGCGATGCCGCGGGCCCGGTGATCGAGATGCTGTTCCCACCAGGCGCGCCGTCTCGCGTACCGATCGCGGCGATCACGGGCACCAACGGCAAGACCACGACCGCGCGCATGCTCGCGCACATTCTGAAGATGGCCGGCTACACCCCGGGACTGACGACGACCGACGGCGTCTATATCGACGGCCAGCGCACGGTGTCCGGCGACATGACCGGACCCGTGTCGGCACGCATGGTGCTATCCGATCCGCACATCGACGCAGCGGTACTCGAGACCGCGCGCGGCGGACTCCTGCGCGCGGGCATGGGCGTGCCCGCGGTCGACGTCGGCGCCGTGCTGAACGTGCAGGCCGACCATCTCGGGCTCAAGGGCATCGACACGCTCGAACAGCTCGCCGAGGTCAAGCGCGTCGTGGTCGAGATCGCGACCGGCTGCGCCGTGCTGAACGCGGACGACCCGCTGACGCTTCGAATGTCGGCTCATACCGATGCCGAACACATCTGCTACGTGACACTGAACCCGCAGCACACGCTGGTACGCGAGCACATCCGTGCCGGCGGACGTGCCTGCGCGCTCGAGGCCGGCGTCAACGGCCAGATGGTCACCCTCTACGACCGCGGCGGCCACATCCCGCTGGTCTGGACCCACCTGATCCCGGCGACGCTCGAGGGCCGCGCCACGCACAACGTCCAGAACGCCATGTTCGCGGCGTCGATGGCGTTCTCGCTCGGCGTAAAGCTCGATGCGATCCGGCAGGGACTGCGCACGTTCGACACGACCTTCTACCAGGCGCCCGGCCGCATGAACATCTACGACGAGCACCCGTTCAAGGTGCTCTTCGACTATGGCCACAACGCGCACGCCGTCTCGATGCTCGCCGACCTCGCCGGGCGCCTCGACGTCACAGGCCGGCGCATCGTCGTGCTCGCGGGCCCCGGCGATCGGCGCAACGAGGACCTGCGCGCGATCGCGCAGGCGGTCGCGGGCCGCTTCGACCACTACATCTGCCGGCGCGACGACAACCTGCGCGACCGCGCGCCGGACGAGGTGCCGCGCATCATGGCGGCGACGCTGCTCGCCGCCGGCGTGCCGCAGTCGGCAATCTCCGTGATACCCGACGAGCAGGCGGCGGTCGATGCCGCGCTTCGAATGGGCGCGCCCGGTGACCTCGTGTTGATATTTGCCGATACGCTCGTGCGCTCCTGGAAACAGATCATCTACTTCCGGCCCGAAGGCGCAGCGGCGCCAGCCAGCGCCCGCACAGCGGAATCGGTTCCGTCAACGGTTGTCGAGTCACCAGTCGAGACGATGGCGCCACTCTCGCTCGACGGCCTGATCCGCGACGAGCGCGGCATCCGCTATGCGCCCGAGGCGTCCGACTGAGTGAGGCTGGCTCACCGCCCTTCACCGATTCGCGCCGACTGACCGGTCACAACCGGTTTTTCGACGGCCCCGGCGCCGTGCTCGAAACGCAAGAGCGCGATACCGGCGTGCTCGGCAACTGGGAACGGCGCGTCACCCGCGCCCGCAAGGAACTTCGCTGGCCCGCTGCGCCCGCATGCGCGATTGCCCATCGCACCGGCGCGTCGCTCGCGCTCGGCGCACCGCCGGACCAGCTTTTCACCGCGACCGAAGTCAATGAGTGGGCGCTCTCTGCATCGATTGCCGAGCGAGATCCGTCGCGATGCGCAGAACTCATCGCCGTCCTCGCCCTGGAACAGCCAGAAGAAGCCGAACCACCCGTGCTCGACGAGGCCGGCGCGCTCCTGCGGCTGCGGCGCCGCGCAGCCCGCGAGGCGAACCCGCGACTGCGCGTGCTCATCGACGCGGCCGCCGCGCGCGACCTGCCGGTCCTTGCCGATGACGAATTCCTGACGCTCGGCGCGGGCGCCGGCGGTCACAGCTGGCCGCTTGGCGATCTGCCCGACCTCGACGCGGTGCCCTGGGGCGCGCTGCACGGCATTCCGACGGCGCTCGTCACCGGCACGAACGGCAAGACGACCGTTGTGCGCCTGCTGGCTGCCTGTGCAAAGGCGGCGGGCCGCGCCACCGGTTATTGCTGCACGGACGGCGTCTTCGTCGCCGGCCATCCGCTCGGCACCGGCGACTACTCCGGACCGGCCGGCGCGCGGCGCGTGCTTCGCGATGCGCGCGTCGAGGCCGCCGTCCTCGAGACCGCGCGCGGCGGAATCCTCCGGCGCGGTCTCGCGGTCGCCCGGGCTGATGTCGCTGTCATCACGAACATCGCCGCGGATCATTTCGGCGAGTTCGGCGTGCACGACCTCGAAGCGCTCGCCGAGGTGAAGCTCGCGGTGGCGCGCGCGCTCGGCACGGCCGGTCTCCTCGTCGTGAACGCCGACGATGCATTGCTCGCCCGCAAGGCGGCAGCCGCTGGCAAGCCCCTCGGCTGGTTCGCCCTCGATGCCGATCACCCGTTGCTCGCGGTGCACCGGCAGACGGGCGGCGCCACCTCCGGCGTGCGCGCCGGCCGGCTGGTGCTTGCACTGCACGGCCGCGAGCAGGACCTCGGGGCAATCGAGGCGATGCCGCTCACCGCCGGCGGTCACTCCTTCTTCAATGTGTCTAATCTCGCGACCGCTGCGCTCGGCGCGGCGGCTCTCGGCATCGAACCCGCGACGATCGCCGGCGTGTTCGCGCGCTTCGGCGCCGATCCCGAAGATAACGCCGGGCGGCTCATGCGCTACGAACTGGGCGGCCTCAACCTGATCGTGGATTTCGCGCACAACCCCGCCGCGCTCGCGGGTCTGGTCGATTTCGCGCAGCACCTGCGGGGTGCAGGCCGACTGGCGCTCCTGCTCGGTCAGGCCGGCAATCGCGAGGACATGGACATCGACCGGCTCGCCGCCGTCGCGGCCGCGGCGCGGCCCGACCTCGTCGTCGTCAAGGAGCTCGGAGGCTACCTGCGTGGCCGCGACAGCGGCGAAGTGCCAGCGATCCTCCGCCGCGCGCTGGCACGTGCGGGCGTGGCGGAGCGCTCGATCGCGGATGCCGGTGACGAAGATCGCGCTGTGCGTCAGGCGCTCGCCTGGGCACGGCCGGGGGACGTGCTGGTCCTCCAACTGCTTTCCAAGGAGGGTCGCGGCCACGCGCTCGCCCTGATCGAGCGGCTCCGCCGCGAGGGCTGGAAAGCCGGTCTCCCGCTAGCCTGAGGTATCGTGACGCATGGCCGGCCGCATACCACAAGCCTTCATCGACGACCTGATTGCGCGCACGGACATCGTGGAGCTGATCGGCGGCCGCGTGCAGCTCAAAAAAGCCGGTCGCGAGTGGAAAGCCTGCTGCCCCTTCCACAATGAAAAGACGCCGTCGTTCTGGGTGAGCCCGGACAAGCAGTTCTATCACTGCTTCGGTTGCGGCGCGCACGGCACCGCGCTCGGCTTCCTGATGGAACACGACAAGCTGCCGTTTCCCGATGCGGTCGAGGAACTGGCCTCGCGGCTCGGGCTCGAGGTGCCCCGCGAAGACGACGGACGCGCCGCGCGTGCGCGGCCGGGCGATGGCCTGCATGAACTCCTCGCGCAAGTGACGCAGTTCTACCGCGATTGCCTGCGTGAATCGGCGCGCGCGAAGAAGTATCTCGGGGATCGCGGCATCACGGCGGAGAGCTGCGTGAAATTCGCGGTCGGTTACGCGCCCGACGCCTGGGATTCGGTGCTGAAGCGTTTCGGCGGCAGCGCGGAACGCGAGCACGCGCTGCTGGAGGCCGGTCTCGTCGTCGAGCGAAGCGGCAAGGGTGAGTCGGGCTACTACGATCGCTTCCGCGATCGCGTGATGTTCCCGATCCGCGACGCGCGCGGGCGCCCGATCGCATTCGGCGGCCGTATCCTCGATCAGGGCGAACCCAAATACCTCAATTCCCCCGAAACGCCGCTCTTCCACAAAGGCCGCGAGCTCTACGGCCTGTACGAAGCACGCCAGGCGCTCAGGAAGGTCGAACGGCTTCTCGTCGTCGAGGGCTACGTCGACGTCGTCCGCCTTGCGCAGTCCGGCATCGCCTACTCCGTCGCGACGCTCGGTACTGCGACGACGCCTGAACATCTCAACCGGCTGTTCCGCGTCACGAGTGAACTCGTATTCTGCTTTGACGGCGACAATGCGGGACGCACTGCCGCCTGGCGCGCGCTCGAGAACGCACTCGAGCACGCACGCGACGGCCGCCAACTGCGCTTCCTGTTCCTGCCCGAGGGTCACGATCCCGATACGCTGGTCGGTGAGGAAGGCGCCGAAGCCTTTGAGGCGCGCATCGCGAAGGCACAGCCGATCTCCGAGTTCCTCGTGACCCAGCTGGTCGCACGCACGGATCTTGCGAGCGTGGACGGGCGTGCGCGGCTCGCCGAACTCGCACGCCCATTGCTCGCGCGGGTGCCAGCGGGCGTCTATCACGAACTCCTGATGGAGCGACTCGCAGAGGAAGTGCGCATGCCCGCGGGCCGGCTCGCGGATCTGTTGAAGGCGCGGCCGGAGCACGGCCGCGGCGAGCGGCAGGCGCGCGGCGCGCGGCCGGCCCGTTCCGCCGGCCGCCAGCCGCTCCTGACGCAGGCGATCATGCTGCTGCTGCATCACCCAGCGGCCGGGCGTGCGGTCGCTGCGATGCCAGCCTGGCTCGAGGGCGATCAGAAGGGATTCCCGGTGTTACGCGAGCTCCTTGAAACGGCGCGCGCGGAACCCAAACTCACGACCGCGCAATTCGTCGAGCGCTGGCGCGACCGTCCGGAAGGGGCACGACTCGCGGAGCTCGCGGGCCAGGAATCGCTGGTCGGAGACGCCCGCTCGGCCGGGCGCGAACTCGCGTCGCTCCTCGAGCGCATTGGCGCGGAACTCGGGCCGGAAAAGCGACTCAATGAGTTGATCGAACTGGCCCGGGAAAGACGTCTCTCGGAGCCGGAACAGAAGGAATTTCAAGGGCTTCTGGGCGACCGCGGCAACCGGCCCGGCCGCTGATCGGGCTCCTGGATTAGGGTGGATTTCGCCCCAGCCTGTATAATGACCGGCTGTTTTGCCGCCGCACACTGCAGCGAGGAATTCCCTCTTGAGCGAGAAAAAGCTCCCGGTCATTCCCGACGACCGTCAATCGCAATTGAAGGTCCTGATCGCCCGTGGCAAGGAACAGGGCTACCTGACCTATGCCGAGGTCAACGACCATCTGCCGCCCGATATTGTCGATCCGGAACAGATCGAAGATATCGTCAACACGATCAACGACATGGGCATCACGGTGTACGAGAAGGCACCGGATGCGGAAGCGCTCCTCCTGACCGACGCGGCCGCGCCGGACGAGGAAGCAGTCGAGGAAGCCGCCGCCGCACTCGCGATCGCCGATTCTGAATTCGGCCGCACCACCGATCCCGTGCGCATGTACATGCGCGAGATGGGCACCGTCGAGCTGCTGACGCGCGAAGGCGAGATCCGCATCGCCAAGCGCATCGAGGAAGGCCTCGACCAGGTGCGCACGGCCCTCGGCTACTATCCGCCGACCTACGACTACCTGCTCGCCGCCTACGAACCGCTCAAGGGCGGCCAGGGCCGGTTGACCGACATCATCGTCGGCTTCCTCGATCCGAATGCGCCGGACGAGATCGCCCAGCCGCACAATCCCAAGACCGTCGTCCGCAAGGAAGAGACGGAGCCCGAGGACGATGACAGCGAGGACAAGTCGGAGGAAGAAGAGGAAGCGATCGACACGGGTCCGGACCCGGAGGAAACGGCGCGTCGCTTCGCTGCGATCCAGCGCCTCTACAACACCGTGTTAAAGGGCCTTGCAACGGCGCGCGGCGCCCGCGAGCCCAAGATCGTGCGGGCGCGCAAGCGACTCGCCGAACAGTTCATGGAACTGAAGCTCGCGCCGAAGATGTTCGACGCGCTCGTCGGCCACCTGCGCAGCCACGTGGACGAAGTCCGCCGCCTCGAGCGCGAGATCATGGCCATCTGCGTGCGCCAGGCCGGGATGCCACGCAAGGACTTCATCGGCACGTTCCCGAAGAACGAAACCAACGTGCGCTGGATCGACAAGCACGTTCGCGCCAAGCGCAAGCATTCCGCTCCACTCGGCCGCCTGCGCGAGGAAGTCGTGCGCCGGCAGCAGGAACTGCGCGCGCTGGAGAAGCGGCTCACGCGCTCGATCCAGGAGCTCAAGTCCGTCAATCGCGACATCGCGACCGGCGAGGCGATGGCCCGCCGCGCGAAGAAGGAGATGGTCGAGGCAAACCTGCGTCTCGTGATCTCGATCGCGAAGAAGTACACCAACCGCGGCCTGCAGTTCCTGGACCTGATCCAGGAAGGCAACATCGGCCTGATGAAGGCGGTCGACAAGTTCGAATACCGCCGCGGCTACAAGTTCTCGACCTATGCAACGTGGTGGATCCGCCAGGCCATCACTCGCTCGATCGCCGACCAGGCGCGCACCATCCGCATCCCGGTGCACATGATCGAGACGATCAACAAGCTGAACCGCATCTCGCGGCAGATGCTGCAGGAGATGGGCCGCGAGCCGACGCCGGACGAGCTGGCCGGGCGCATGGAAATGCCCGAGGACAAGGTGCGCAAGGTGCTGAAGATCGCCAAGGAGCCGATCTCGATGGAGACGCCGATTGGGGATGATGAGGATTCGCACCTGGGCGATTTCATCGAGGACGCCATGGCCGAAAGCCCGCTCGATTCCGCGACCGTCGAGTCACTGCGCGAGACCGTGCACGGCGTACTGAGCCAGCTGACGCCGCGCGAGGCGAAGGTGCTGCGCATGCGATTCGGCATTGACCTCTCGACCGATCACACGCTCGAGGAAGTCGGCAAGCAGTTCGACGTCACCCGCGAGCGCATCCGGCAGATCGAAGCGAAGGCGCTGCGCAAGCTGCGGCACCCGAGCCGCAGCGAGCAGCTGCGGAGCTTCCTGATCGAGGATTGAACGAGGAAGGCCCCTAGCAGGTTGTTGAAAAACGCATTTTGAGCATGTGGTTTCGCATTCTTTCTTCACTCGCGCAACGACCAATCAATCACTTGCGACAATCAAGACAATGAAATCAGTTGCGCGAAATCGATTTTCAACAGCCTGCTAG
>JANLWE010000197.1:0-6211 GCA_031364365.1 Gammaproteobacteria bacterium
TCGCACGCGATCGCCGGTGTGCAATACACCCAGGTCAGCTCCAGTGGTGCCGAAGGCAGCAATACCACCAGCGAGATGATGCTCGAGGGCGGCAAGTTCAAATCGGTCTTCGTGACCAGTGACAACCCGATGATGAGCTCCGGACTCTATGTATTGGCCACCGGGACGAATCAGATCTACATGGTCAACCCGGCCACGCATGTTTACTCGCGCATGAACGTCAAGGACATGCAGAAGATGGGGCAGGACGCGCAGCAGATGGCCGGCCCAGGTGGCGACGCGATGAAAGCCGAGTACCAGGACTTCAAGGCGGTCAAGGAACTCGATGAGGCAGGACCGATCATCGTCGGCCTGCCCACGCGGCACTATCAATACTCGATCAGCTACAAGGAAATTCGTCAACCGCCCGGCTCGCCGATGAAAATGACGATGAACATCGAGGAGGTCAATGAATTCTGGGCGTCAAAGGAATTCGAAGTGACGACCCTCGATGGGTGGCAGGATCCGACCACGGGTGGCGGCGCACCCTCGGGCCAGTCGAACGTCCAGTTGCAGGAAGTGGAGCGCCAAATGGCAGAGCACGGCTTCGTGCTCAAGCGCGAGGTCACACACAAGACGAGTATGGGTGGAATGATGTCCGTAATGGCGATGGGGAGAGGTGGCGATGCACAGAAAAGTTCGATGGAGGTCACCTCCCTCAACCGCAATGCAAGCTTTCCCCCAGGCACCTTCGATCTGCCGAAAGGTTTCACCGAAGTCGACATGATGAATCTCATGGGCGGCGGCGTAATACCCGATCTCAATTCCGTCCCGGGCAAGAAGCAAGGTCAGGAAATGCCGGACCTGAACAAGGAACCGCCGCAATAGGCCAAGGTGCTGCGCTAGCATCGACCCATGCCGGACATGCGCAAACAAATCCACGACAACCTGGTGGCAATCATCAGCCTCGCCATTGCGCTATCGGCGCTCGGTTACAACACCTGGCGTAATGAGCGGACCGAGCGGAATCGCAATATTCGGGTTGCCGGCATCGAATTGCTGACCGAGGTCGGCTCGCTTCAGCAGATCATCTTCTATGCCCACTTTACCGAGGGCGACCAGCGCGGCGACCCGCGCATGGGCTGGGCCGATGTGCTGACGATCAACGACCTGGCCACCTTGATGCCGGCGGCTGTCGTCCGTGATGCGATCGAGCTGCGAACCGTCTGGGAGGCCGATTCGGCCGGGCTCATGGAGGACGACGAAGCGTATCGACGCATCGATGTGGCGATCGACGGGCTGCGCCAGACGACGCTCGAATCGCTGCGCGCCCTCAACTAACGAAAGCCTGCCCGGCGCTTCGCGCACTCGTTCGCAATATCGGCCCCGGTTCCCGGGTCTGCTTCGACGAAGGCCGAATTTCCTGTGCGAGGGCATCCACATGCGTTCCGCTATTTCTCTCATGCTGTTCGCCGGACTGGGCTTTTTCGCGATGCCCGCGGCACCTTCCCCGGCTCCGGAATTCACTCACACGAGCGCTGATCAGTGGATCAACTCCAGGCCGCAGACGCTTGCCGAGCTGCGCGGGCGCGTGGTGCTGGTGGAGTTCTGGACCTTCGGATGCAGCAATTGCCTGCATACGCTGCCCTGGCTCAAGGCGGTGCACGAGCGTTACGGTGAGCAGGGGCTCGTTATCGTCAGCGTGCACACGCCGGAGTTCGCGCACGAGCACGACGCGGCAAAGGTGCGCGCAGCCGTGAAAAAACACGGCATCGGTTATGCGGTCATGCTCGACAACGATTTTTCATACTGGAATGCGCTCGCGAACCGATACTGGCCCGCAATCTATCTGATTGACCGGACCGGTGACGTCACGGCGACTGCAATCGGCGAGCTGCACCACGGAGAGCCGCGTGGGGATGATTTCGAGGAAAAGATTCAGCGCCTGCTGGCCGCACGCTGAGCCATCATAGCGCCGGCTTCAGCACCATCAGCGCGAGAGCGACCAGCGGGGTGAGCGTCGCGACGGCGCCCCAGAGATCCCACTGCGCCGCCATCCGGTGGTAGGCCTCGTAATCGAAAGAGCCGCTCGCGGCGCCCGCCTGCGCGTAGGCCAGCAGATTTCGCTGCAGCGGCGCGAGCCGGAACATGAAGACGAGTCCCGAGATGCTGAACATCACGAGCGTCCAGAGGATCCAGCCCGTGCCAAGGATCGGGAAGCCGCCCTGGATCGCCGCAAAGATGCCGGTCGCCAGGATGACGACGACGCCCGGGATCGTGAACAGGCGGTCGCTCCGGATGATGCCTTCCATCGCGTGTGCGATGAGCCGCGGATTGCGCGTGCGCTCCGCGTGCTTGTGCCAGAAGACCCCGGTCGCAATGTTTCCGATGAACATCACGACCGCGAGGATGTGCAGGAGTTTCAGCCACAGGACCATCGTCTCATTCTCCTTCTGAATGGCGGCGCTGGCGGAAACCGGCGAGCCAGCGCTGGAATGTACGTGGCGCGAGGCGCTTGAAGCGCCAGAGCCAGCGATACCTGGCAGGCAGCACAATGTGCGTCGCGCCGCCTGCGGCCTTCGAGAGGATCTCACGCGCGACGGAGGCCGCCTCGAGATTCGAACGCTCCATCAGCCTGCGCGCAAAATCGCGCGCATCGGCCGGCGCGCGCGCCGTTTCCATGAGTTGCGTCCGGAAGTATCCGGGCATTGCGACGGCGACGTGTACGCGATGTTCCGTGAGCTCCTGGAACAGCGTTTCGGAAAGCGCGACAACCGCCGCCTTGGATGCGTTGTAGGCGCTCATGCGGCTCATGGAGGTGAAACCTGCCGCGCTCGCAATATTGACGATGAGCCCGCCCTGAGAAGCGATCATGTGCGGCGCTTGCGCGCGGCAGCTGTGCACGACGCCCATGACGTTGACTCCCAGGATCCATTGCCAGTCCGCAACCGGTGTTTCGAGAAAGTCGCCGGCGACCGCAACACCCGCGGAATTGAGCGCGAAATCGAGGCCGCCGAAGCGGCCGGCAAACGCATCGATCGCGGTCTTGACGGACGACTCGTCCGTGGTGTCCACGATGGCCGCCACACAATACGGACTGCCGCGGTTTGCCAGGTCACGCGCCGCAGCAGCGAGCCGCGCTTCATCGCGATCGAGCAGCGCGAGATTCCAGCCGCGGGATGCGAGGAACTCTGCTGCCGCGAATCCGAGCCCGCTCGCGGCTCCGGTGATCACGGCCCGCTTCCCGGGGAAGCGGGTATCGAGGACTTCGAGGCTCAATGCGTCAGGAGTTGGCGGGCGCGATCTTCTGCGCGACCCAGCCAAGCACGGCACCGGCGATCAGGTGCATCCAGATGCCCTCAATGAGCCACCAGGACCAGATCTTGATCGGCAGGTTGAAAACACCCCAGTAACCCATCGCGGCCACTGCGGCGAAGATCCAGCCTACGACGCCGAACTTGACGCCGCGCACGATGGCAGAGCCCATGAACGAGGAACGGATGACCGAATAGATGCCCGCCAGCAGGAATGAGCTCAGCAGGCCGATCGGCACCCACATTTTCATGAGCGCGGCCATGTCCGGCGGATCCGCTTGCAGTTCCGGCCGCCAGAACGAGGCAGTCTCCCTGTAGAGCGCCCCGAGTACACCTTCCGGCGAGTGGATGAACGAGCCGCCGACCATCGAGAGCAGGAAAAACGCAGCGTAGTAGGCGACGCCGCCAATGAAGACGATCTTCCAGTTCATGTGGCTCCCTCCAGTTGAGGGGCGCATGGTGCGCCGGTGAGAACCACCGGCGCAATAGTCCGGGTGCCGGGTCAGGCGATGTCGAAACGGTCCAGGTTCATCACCTTGGTCCACGCCGCCACGAAGTCATTCACGAACTTCTCTTTCGAGTCCGCGCACGCGTGGACTTCTGCGAGGGCCCGGAGCTGGGAGTGTGATCCGAAGATCAGGTCGACACGGGTCGCGGTCCACTTGGCCTTGCCCGTTTTCCGGTCACGCCCCTGGTACACGCCCTCGGAACCGCCGGACGGCTGCCACTGCGTACCCATGTCGAGCAGGTTGACAAAGAAGTCGTTCGTCAGCGTCTCGGGCTGATCGGTGAAGACACCGTGCCTGGATTGCCCCGCATTTGCGCCGAGCACGCGCAGGCCACCGACCAGAACCGTCATTTCAGGCGCTGTCAGCGTCAGCAACTGCGCTCGATCCACCAACAATTCTTCGACGGACAGGCGTTGCCGGCCGCGGACATAGTTACGGAATCCGTCAGCGGCTGGTTCGAGCGGCGCGAAGGAGCCGACGTCCGTTTGCTCCTGCGACGCATCCATGCGTCCCGGCGTGAAGGAAACCTTCACCTCGTGTCCGGCGGCCTTCGTCGCTTTCTCGATCGCGGCACAGCCGCCGAGAACGATCAGGTCGGCAAGCGAGACCTGCTTCCCGCCGGACTGCGAGCCGTTGAACGCCTTCCGGATCTCCTCCAATTTCTGAAGGATCTTCGCCAGCTGGGCCGGCTGGTTGACGCCCCAGTCCTTTTGCGGCGCGAGGCGAATGCGCGCACCGTTCGCGCCGCCGCGCTTGTCAGAACCGCGGAACGTCGACGCCGAAGCCCAGGCCGTCGAGACCAGCTGCGAAACGGACAGGCCTGATGCGAGGACCTTCGCCTTCAGTGCGGAAATATCCTGCTCTCCGATCAGCGGATGATCCACGGTGGGAATCGGGTCCTGCCACGGCAGCGGCTGCTTCGGCACGAGAGGGCCGAGATACCGAGCGACCGGGCCCATGTCGCGGTGCGTCAGCTTGTACCAGGCCTTGGCAAACGCCTCGGCGAATTGATCTGGATTTTCGTGGAAACGCCTCGAGATTTTTTCGTAGGCAGGATCGAAGCGCAGGGCGAGGTCGGTCGTCAGCATTGAGGGCGCGTGGCGCTTCGACTTGTCGTGCGCGTCCGGCACCGAACCGGCGCCAGCGCCATGCTTCGGTTTCCACTGATGGGCGCCGGCCGGGCTCTTGGTCAGCTCCCATTCGTAGCCGAACAGGTTCCAGAAGAAATTGTTGCTCCACTTCGTGGGTGTCGTGGTCCAGATGACTTCCAGGCCGCTGGTGATCGCGTCGCCCGCCTTGCCCGCGCCGAACTTGCTTCGCCAGCCAAAGCCTTGCTCCTCGATGCCAGCACCTTCCGGCTCCACGCCCACCAGCGCCGCATCGCCGGCACCGTGGGTCTTGCCGAAGGTATGCCCGCCAGCGATCAGCGCGACCGTCTCCTCGTCGTCCATTGCCATGCGCGCGAACGTCTCGCGTATGTCCCGCGCCGCGGCGAGCGGATCTGGATTGCCGTTCGGCCCTTCCGGATTCACGTAGATCAGGCCCATCTGCACGGCACCAAGGGGATTGTCGAGATCACGGTCGCCGGTGTAGCGCTCGTCAGCGAGCCATTTGCCTTCCGGGCCCCAATAAATGTCCGTTTCGGGTTCCCAGGTGTCCGCACGTCCGCCTCCGAAGCCAAAGGTCTTGAAGCCCATCGACTCGAGGGCGGCGTTGCCCGCGAGGATCATGAGGTCAGCCCACGAGATCCTCCGGCCGTATTTCTGCTTGATCGGCCACAGCAACCGCCGCGCCTTGTCGAGGTTGCCGTTGTCCGGCCAGCTGTTGAGCGGCGCGAAGCGCTGCTGGCCGCCTCCCGCGCCGCCGCGGCCATCGCCGACGCGGTACGTACCGGCGCTGTGCCAGGCCATCCGGATGAACAGCGGCCCATAGTGGCCATAGTCGGCCGGCCACCAGTCCTGCGAATCCGTCATCAAGGCATGCAGATCCTTGATCAGCGCATTCAGGTCGAGGCTCTTGAACTCTTTCGCATAGTCGAACGACTCGCCCATCGGGTCGGAGAGATTCGAGTGCTGGTGAAGCACATCGAGATCCAACTGGTTCGGCCACCAGTCGCGATTCGACCTGGGTGCGGCAGTCGCGTGCATGACCGGGCACTGGTCCGCGCTGTTCTGATCGGACCCCTTTTCCTGGCTCACTGGACTCTCCTTTTAAGACTCTTCAGGAGGGGACAGTCCACTTTTTCCGCTGCGCGGAAAAGGGGACAGTCCCCTAGCAGGTTGTTGAAAAACGCATTTTGAGCATGTGGTTTCGCATTCTTTCTTCACTCGCGCAACGACCAATCAATCACTTGCGACAATCAAGACAATGAAATCAGTTGCGCGAAATCGATTTTCAACAGCCTGCTAG
>JANLWE010000024.1:0-51981 GCA_031364365.1 Gammaproteobacteria bacterium
TCGGTTTCCACGCCCGATCTGATCGATCAAATCACCGAACTCGCAGGACATTTGAATGCGGCCCAGGCGCGTTGGCTCGCGCTCATCGCGGAATTCGACCGGCGCCGTGGCTGGGCGACGTGGGGCGTGAAGTCCTGTGCCTACTGGCTCAACTGGAGGTGCGGTCTCGACCTGGGCGCCGCCCGCGAGAAGCTCCGGGTGGCTCATGCGCTCGCGAAGTTGCCCACGATCACGGCAGCCATGACGGAAGGGCGATTGAGTTATTCCAAGGTCCGCGCCATGACGCGGGTCGCCGATGCGACGAACGAGGACTATCTCCTCAACATCGCGCTCTGCGGGACCACGAGCCACGTCGAGCAAGTGGCGCGCGGTTATCGCCGCGCGCTGGATGCTGCCGAACTGACTCGCGAGGCAGTCCAGCAGCGGGATCAGTCGCTTTGGTGTTTCACGGACACCGACGGCTCACTCGTGATCCGCGGCCGGCTGCCTGCGGAGGTGGGGGCCTTATTCAAGAAGGCGCTCGAGGCGGCCGAGGACTCGCTGCCGATCCCGAAAAACGTTCCCGCGGGAACGTCTTCGGACGAGTTACACCGGAGTCGCAAGCGGCGGGTTGAAGCGCTCGCCACGATCGCGGAGAGCTTCCTCGCCACCGGTCCGCAGGAACTGACCGGCGGCGATCGCCAGCAGATCGTTGTGCACGTGGATGCCGAAACGCTCAAGCGCGATCATGCCGGTCGCTGCGAGCTGGAGCACGGGCCGGCACTCGCTGCCGAGACCGCCCGACGCCTCGCCTGCGATGCCAGTCTCGTCGCCATCATCGAAGACGAGCAGAGTGAGCCGTTAAATGTCGGTCGTATGACCCGGACCATCCCGACCGCGATCCGCCGAGCGCTCAACTCGCGCGATCGGGGCTGTCGTTTTCCCGGATGCAGCTTCAAGCGCTATGTCGACGGTCATCACGTGAAGCACTGGGTCCATGGCGGCGAAACGAGGCTTTCAAACCTCGTCACGCTCTGCCGGTTCCATCATCGGCAGGTGCATGAAGGGCAGGTCGTCGTGCAGATCCTCGATGATGGGGCGTTCCGCTTCGTCCGGCCCGACGGAAAATCATTCGAGAGTCCCGCTCCGCAGTCGACGGACTGGGCGGAACTCGTCGCGGCGCATGAAATGCGGGGTATCCGGCTGACTCCGCAGACCGCCGTCACCCGCTGGACCGGCGAGGCGCTCGACTATCCACGGGCGATCGACTGGCTGAGTCAGAACGCGGAACGCCAGAAAAACGTTCCCGCGGGAACGCCTCGACCTAAAGCTTGAATCGCGGCGGGCGGCGGTTGCGCACGGCGTCGAGCCCCTCGCGCGCGTCGCCGAGGCGAAATCCCAGGAATTCGAGCGCGAGCGACGCGTCGAAGGACGGACCTGCGAGGCGGAGCCAGTTGTTGAGCGCGTGCTTCGTGAAGGCGAGCGCCGAGGCACTTCCGGCGGCGAGCTTGACCGCGACTTCGAGCGCGCGTTCGCGCACGCGATCGTCGTCCACGCACAGCGACACGAGACCGATGCGCTCGGCCTCACTGCCCGTCAGCGGTTCGTTGGTCAACAGGTAGTAGCGTGCTTTCGCCAGTCCGCAGAGCAGCGGCCAGATGATCACCGAGTGATCGCCGGCCGCGACGCCGAGACGCGTGTGGCCGTCGAGGATCTTCGCGTTCTTTCCGGCGACCGAAACGTCCGCGAGCAGGGCGACCGCGAGGCCCGCGCCGACGGCGGTCCCGCGGATCGCCGAGACCACCGGTTTCGAGCAATCCACCAGGTTGTAGACCAGGTCGCTCGCCTCGCGCCAGACGCGGAGCAACGTGGCCTCGTCTTCGATCATGCGTTCGATCATTTCGAAGTCGCCGCCCGACGAGAAATGCTCGCCGGCGCCGCGCACGAGCACAGAGCGCACGGACGCGTCGGCATCGATCGCGCGCCAGACATTGGCCAGGTCGCGATGCATCGATTCGGTCGCGGCGTTCTGGCGGCCCTCATTCGCGATGATGACTTCGAGCACGCCGTCGGCCGGCTGCTCGAAGACGAGGCTCGGAAAGCTGGCCCGCAGCGCGTCAAGCGCGATCGGGGATTTCATGGATGCTCACCATCGTCAATACGTGATAGGACGCAACCGTCTCACCCTCCTGGTTCCGGATCTCCGTGTCCCAGGTCACCTCGCCCCAGCCCTTGTCGGCGCGGAGCGATTTCTCCCTGCAGGTCAACCGCACGCGAATTCGGTCACCGGGTTTCACCGGCTTCACGAATCGCAGGTTGTCGAGGCCGTAATTGCCGAGCACCGGTCCGTAGGCCGGTTCGACAAACAGGCCCGCGGCTGCCGAGATCAGGAAATAGCCGTGCGCGACCCGCCCGCCGAACAGGGGATTGCGCGCCGCCTCGCGTTCATCCATGTGGGCGTAGAAGCGGTCGCCGGAAAGCTCTGCGAAGCGCTCGATGTCGGTGACCGTGACCTCGCGCTCCGCCGATCGAAAGGTGTCGCCGATCGCGAGTGCATGGAAGGGCTTGCGGAAAGGATGCATGCCGGGATCGCGTTCCGTTCCGCCCCGAACCCAGCGGCCGCCGACCGCGGCGATCACGTCGGGCGTGCCCTGGACCGCGGTGCGTTGCATGTAATGCAGCACGCCGCGGATGCCGCCGAGTTCCTCGCCCCCGCCGGCGCGACCGGGACCGCCGTGCACGAGCGGCGCGAGCGGCGAGCCATGGCCCGTCGATTCCTTCGCGCAATGCCGGTTCACGACCAGCACGCGGCCGTGATACGGCGCCAGTCCGAGCACGAATTCGGCCGCGACCCGGTCGTCGGCGGTGAACACAGATCCGGCGAGGCTGCCCTCGCCCCGTCTTGCAAGCGCGATGGCGTCCGCGATTCCGGAATAGCCGATGACGGTCGAAACCGGTCCGAAGGCCTCGACCGAATGCACGGCGCGCGAATTCGCCGCGTCGCGGCAAAGCAGCAGGATTGGCGGCAGGAAGGCCCCGCGATCGCGGTCGGCGCCGGTCACCTCGAAGCGCTCGGGATCGCCTGCGACGATTTCGGATTCGCGCCCGAGTTCAGCGACCCGCGCCCGCACCTCGTCGCGCTGCGCGAGGCTTGCCAGCGGACCCATCCGGACGCCCTCCACGCGCGGATCGCCGACCACGATCTCGGCGAGTTTCGCGCGAAGCGCAGCTACGATGTCCGCGATCCGGTTGTGCGGAACCAGCGCCTTGCGGATCGCCGTGCACTTCTGACCCGCCTTGACCGTCATCTCGCGCGCGACTTCCTCGACGAAGAGCGCGAACTCCGGCGACTCGGGGCCCGCATCGGGGCCCAGGATCGAGGAATTGAGGGAGTCAGTCTCCGCGACGAAGCGCACCGAATGACGCACGACCGACGGGTGTGTGCGGAGCTTCGCCGCGGTCGCGGCCGAACCTGTAAACGACACGACGTCCTGGCAACCGAGGTGATTGAACAGGTCGCCGACGCCGCCACAGATCAATTGCAGTGCCCCGGCAGGCAGCAGTCCCGTCTCGACGATGCGCCGGACCACGAGTTCGGTCAGGTAACTGGTCGCGGTCGCGGGCTTGACGATCGCCGGGACACCCGCGAGCAATGCGGGCGCGAGCTTCTCGAGCATGCCCCAGACCGGAAAATTGAAGGCATTGATATGGACGGCGGCGCCTTCGAGTGGCACGCAGATGTGCTGGCCGACGAAGGTCCCGCCTTTCGAGAGCGGCTCGACGCCGCCGTCAAGATAGACACGGCTGTTCGGCAGCTCGCGCGAGCCCTTGCTCGCGAAGACGAGCATCGTGCCGATGCCGCCGTCAATGTCGATCCAGGAATCGCCCTTGGTGGCGCCGGTGCGGTGGGAAAGCGCGTAGAACTCGTCCTTGAACTCGAACAGGCGCTTGCCAAGCGCGCGGAGCAGCGCGGCACGCTCGTGAAATGTCATCGACCGCAGCGCGGGACTGCCCACGTCGCGTGCATAGCCGAGCATTGCGCCGAAATCGAGTCCGCCGCTCGCCGCCTCGGCGACGAGCGCGCCGGTGCTCGCGTCGAGGAGCGCGCTCGCGCGCCCTTCGCCGCTCCGCCAGCTTCCGGCGACGTAGCTCTGCAACCGCATGGCGCTCACCCGCTTCGCTCCGCCTGCCAGTCCGCAAACGTCTTGTTTGTACCCGCCAGCGTGACCAGCAACGGGGCCGGCGTCCAGTAGCGCTCACCATGCTCGCTCGCGTAGGCCCGGATCGATTCGAGCACGTTCCGGAGTCCCAGGGTGTCGGCATAAAACATCGGTCCGCCGCGATGCCGCGGAAAACCGTAGCCATTGCACCAGATCACGTCGATGTCGGCCGGGGATTCCGCGATACCCTCGTCGAGGACTCGTGCGCCTTCGTTGATGAGCGCGAGGATGCAGCGCCCGACGATCTCCGAGGGCGTGACATCGCGCTGCCTGACCTTCAGCCGCTCCGCCTCGGCGCGAATCAGCTCGAGCACCTCGGGATCGGACGCGCGCTCGCCGCCCGGGCCGTCGTAACGATAAAAGCCGCGCCCGGTCTTCTGGCCGAAGCGGCCGAGTTCGGCAAGCACGTCCGACACGCGGTAGAAGCGCGGGTCGTCGGGACGGCCGCTCCACTCGCGCCGGGCCTGGAATCCGATGTCGAGCCCGGCAAGGTCGCCGACCGCGTTAGGCCCCATGGCCATGCCGAAATCCTGCAAGGCCTTGTCGATTGCGTCGGGCTTCGCACCCTCGAGCAGCATGAGCTCCTTTTCGCGCCCATACGCGTAGAGCATCCGGTTGCCGACGAATCCGAAACCGTTGCCGACCGGCACGCCGATCTTGCCGATGCGCTTGGTGACCGCGAACGCGGTCGCGAGCGCCTCGCGCGACGAATCACGACCGCGCACCACCTCGACGAGTCGCATCACGTGCGCCGGGCTGAAGAAATGCATGCCGACGACGTCAGCCGGCCTTCCGGACGCGGCCGCGATTGCATCCACGTCGAGCGTCGAGGTGTTGGTTGCGAGCACCGCGCCCGGCCGCGCGACCGCGCCGAGCCGCGCAAAGATTTCTTGCTTGACCGCGAGGTTCTCGAACACGGCCTCGACCACGAGATCCGCACCGCCGACCGCCTCGAACTCGACAGCGCCCGTCACGCGCTCGTGCGCGCCCGTCGCCGCCTCGGCACTGAGCCGGCCTTTTCGCGCCGCGGCGTCGATTACCGCACGCACCCGGGCCAGTCCCGCTTCCAGCGCCTCGGGCTTGGTGTCGACAAGCGTCACTGCGATGCCGCCGGTCGCGAGGCTCGCCGCGATGCCCGCGCCCATGGTGCCCGCGCCGAGCACCGCTGCCCGATCGACCCGTCGCGCGCGTTCGCGGTCGTTCGACGCGCCGCGCTCGGCGAAAAAAAGATGCCGCAGGGCCCGCGATTCCGTGGACGTGAGGCATTCGAGAAAAAGCGCACGCGCACGTGCGAGCGCCGCATCCACCGGCAACATCGCCGTCGACTCGAGCGCCTCGACGATGCGCGGCGGCGCGGGCAGGCGCCGGGCCGCCGCCGGCAGCGCGCGGAGCAACTCCTCGAACTGCAGCGGGCGCGAGGGAGGCGCCGGCAGTTCGGAGACGCGCCTCGGCGGCATTCGCGATTTCGCGAGTTCGCGCGCCCAGGCGATTGCGGCGCCACGCAGTTCGCCGTCGATGCGACGGTCGACGATGCCGAGTTCGATCGCGACCTCGATGCCGACCGGTTTACCCGAGGTCATCAGTTCGAATGCGGCCTGCCAGCCCGCAAGCCGCGGCAGGCGCACGGTGCCGCCCGCGCCGGGCAGGAGTCCGAGACTGACCTCGGGAAATCCGAGCTGAAGATCCCCGGCCGCGCAGCGGTAGTGGCTCGCCAGGGCCGTCTCCGCGCCGCCGCCGAGCGCCGCGCCATGCATCGCGGCAACAACTGGCTTGCCGCAGGCTTCGAGCCGCGACAGCAGTCCTGGCAACAGGGGTTCAAGTGGCGGCCGGTCGAATTCACGGACGTCGGCGCCCGCGATGAAATTGCGCCCCGTGCCGAGCAGCACGATCGCGTGCACGCCGGGATCGGCATCAAGCGACTCGACGGCCGCGAGCAAGGCGACACGCACGGGGTGCGAGAGCGCGTTGACCGGCGGATTGTCGATTGTGATGACCGCGACCTCGCCGTCGCGCTCGACCGCCGCGCCGGGATTCACGCGATGCGCTCGATGGCGAGTGCGATTCCCTGGCCAACGCCGATGCACATGGTGCAGAGCGCGCGCCGGCCGCCGATGCGGTTCAACTGATAGCTCGCGGTCGTCGCCAGCCGCGCGCCGCTCATTCCAAGCGGATGCCCGAGCGCGATGGCGCCGCCGTTCGGGTTGACCTGCGCAGCGTCGTCCGGCAGGCCGAGTCTGCGGAGCACCGCGAGTGCCTGGGACGCGAACGCCTCATTCAGCTCGATCACGTCGAAATCGCCGATGCGGAGCCCGAGTCGCGCCATCAGTTTCTCCGCAGCCGGGGCCGGCCCCAGGCCCATGATGCGGGGTTCGATGCCCGCGACCGCCGCGCCGAGGATCCGTGCGCGCGGCCGGAGGCCGTGGCGTTGCGCCGCGCCCTCGCTCGCAATCACCAGCGCACAGGCGCCGTCGTTGACGCCCGAGGCGTTGCCGGCCGTCACCGTGCCGCCCGCTCGAAACGGTGTCCCGAGCTTCGCCAGCGCCTCGAGGCTTGTCTCGCGCGGATGCTCGTCGCGATCGACGACAACCGGATCGCCCTTCTTCGCCGGCAGCGTCACCGGTACGATTTCCTGTGCCAGTGTCCCGTTGGCCTGGGCGGCGAGCGCACGCTGCTGGCTGCGCAATGCGAAAGCGTCCTGGTCGGCACGCGAGACGGCGAACTCGGCCGCCACGTTCTCGCCGGTTTCCGGCATCGAGTCGATCCCGTACTGCTGCTTCATCAGCGGATTGACGAAGCGCCAGCCGATCGTCGTGTCGAATATCTGCTGATTGCGCGTGAACGCCGCATCGGGCTTCGACAGGACATAGGGCGCGCGGCTCATGCTCTCCGCACCACCCGCGATCACGAGCTCGGCCTCGCCCGACCGGATCTGGCGCGCCGCGATGGCGACCGCATCGAGGCCCGAGCCGCAGAGGCGGTTCACGGTCACGCCGGGCACGGCGACCGGCAGGCCCGCAAGCAGCGCCGCCATGCGCGCGAGATTGCGGTTGTCTTCGCCCGCCTGGTTGGCGCAACCGAACACGACATCGTCCACCGCCTGCCAGTCGACCGCGGGGTTCCGCATCATGAGCGCGGCGATGGGCAGGGCCGCCAGGTCGTCCGTGCGAACGCCCGCGAGGACGCCGCCGTAACGCCCGATCGGCGTGCGGATGGCGTCGCAGATGAATGCCTCAGTCATCGATCAATCTCCCGGCGACCTGGTGGCTGCGTCCGCGGAAGAGCGCGACCGTCTCGTCGCGCTGGTTGCGGACCTCGATTTCGTAGATGCCCGCCTTGCCGGCGCGCCAGCGTTCCTGCGCGATTGCCTGCAGCAGGTCTCCTTCCCGACCGGGCGCGAGAAACTCGATCGCCGCCCCGGCCGCCACCGTGTTGTGGCCGTGGGAGTTGCAGGCAAATGCGAAGGCGCTGTCGGCCAGCGCGAAAATCAGGCCGCCGTGGCAGATGCGGTGGCCGTTCACCATGTCGGGCCGGATTCGCATCAAAACCGTCGCCCGGCCGGGCCCGCAGGATTCGATCGTCATGCCAAGCACCTGCGAGGCCTGATCGCCGTCGAAGAGCGCCTTCACCGCGCGCTCCGCGATCCCGTGGCCGTTACTCATCGCATATCCTCAATGCCCCGCGAATCGCGGCGCGCGTTTCTCGGCAAACGCCGCGACGCCTTCGGCATAATCGTCGGTGAATCCGAGCTCGCGCTGGAAATCGCGCTCAACGTCGAGCTGCCCGGCGAGAGTCTGCGTCCAGGAACCGAGCATGGCCTCGCGCGTCCGGACCATGCCGCGCGTCGGCGCAGCAGAGAGTTCGACGGCGAGCTTGTCCACGGCCGCGCCAAAGTCCGCGTCCTCCACGCAACGCCAGATGAGTCCCCAGGCGGCTGCATCCGCAGCCGGCAGCCGTTCTCCCAGCATCGCGAGTCCGAGCGCACGCGCATGGCCGACGAGCCGCGCCCGTGAGCACGAGCACGCGCGCGCCGTCCTTCCCCACGCGGCCGATCGCGTCCCGGACTTCCGCGTGCATTTCGCCGTTGAAGCTGTTGAGCTTTTCGGGGCGATTCAAAGTAAGGCGCGCAACGGCGTCGGCCAGGGAGTACTGGATGGTCTGGTAATTCATGGACCGCGGCCGTTCATTCGTCGTAGCTGATTTCAAGCGCGGCGCTCGTCGGTCGCGCCTGGCAACAGAGAATATAGCCTGCCTCGACCTCCCAATCCTCGAGCGCGACGTTGTGCTCCATCTCGGCGGTCCCGCTCACGAGCTTGGCCCGGCAGGTCGAGCAGACGCCCGCCCGGCAGGAGAACGGCAGGTCGAGACCCGCGCGGCCGGCCGCATCGAGGATCACCTCGCCGGCGAGCGGCATCGAGAAGCGGCGTCGGCGGCCATCCATGACGACCGTGACTTCCGCGGCCGCCGCGGCCGATGTCCTGGCCAGCCGCGGTGCCTCAATCGGTGGCGCGGCGACGCGCGTCTCCGCCATGAAATGCTCGACATGCAGTCGCCCTTTCGCGCCGAGACCGGCGAGCGCGGCCTGCAGGTCTGCGGCCATCGTCCCCGGTCCGCAGATGAAGAATTC
This sequence comes from Gammaproteobacteria bacterium, assembly GCA_031364365.1. GTDB lineage: Bacteria > Pseudomonadota > Gammaproteobacteria > Steroidobacterales > Steroidobacteraceae > SCUD01. The sequence goes on from JANLWE010000024.1 coordinate 8,824, forward strand.
GTCAATCGCCGGCACGTCGAGATCGTGACGCGCGAATTCGCGGATCTTGGCCGCATCGATGCGGCCATTGAACCACTCGACATCCTGCGGCTCGCGGCTCATCACGAAGCAGACGGAGAGCCGTGCCATGAACCGGTCCTTGAGCGCGAGCACCTCCTCCAGGAACATCGTCCGTTCGGTGCTCGTATTGCCGTAATAGAGCTGGAAACGGTTGCCGGGATGCCGTTCCAGCGCCGTCGCCGCGATCGAGAGGACGGGCGTGATGCCGCTGCCCGCCGCGAACGCCGCATAGAAGCGCGGATCCCTGGCATCCGTCTCGGCATGAAAGCTGCCGTTCGGCGTCAGCACGTCGATGGACTCGCCGATTGCCGCGTGGCGCGCGAGGTATTCCGACATGCGTCCGTCTTTCTGCACCCGAACACCGATCGTCAGCCGGTCCGCGCCCTCGGGATTGACGATGGAGTAGGTTCTCCGCTCCTCCTTTCCGTCAATCCGAAGGCGGAGCGCCAGATGCTGGCCGGCACGGAACCGGAACTCATCGCGAAGCGACCCCGGGATCGCGAAACTGAGGGCAATTGCATCGTCGGCCACGGCCGTCCGGCCTGCGATCGCGAGCGGATAAAATTTCAGCACGGCGGCAGGGAGCCTAGATGCACTTGAAGTAATCGAACGGCTCGAGGCAGGACTCGCATTTGTACAACGCCTTGCAGGGCGTAGAACCAAATTCACTCTGCTTCGCAGTCTGCTTCGAGCCGCAGCGGGGACAGGAGACCGGCGAGTTCCCCGGTGGCGCAATCCCGAACACCTCGAGCTTGCGGCGCCCTTCCGCGCTGATCCAGTCGGTGGTCCAGGGCGGTGACAGCACGTCGACCGCGACCGCTTCGAACCCGGCTTTCGTCAATGCGCGGACGACGTCGGCCTTGATCGCGGGCGTCGCCGGGCATCCCGAGTAGGTCGGCGCAATCCCGACTTCAATCCGGCCGTCTGGCCGCTGTGTCAGGTGCCGGACGACTCCGAGGTCGACGACGGAAATCACGGGTATCTCGGGGTCGGCAACCTGTGCCAGCACGCCCCGGATGCGCGTCAGCAGCTCGGGCGTCAACATCACCAGATCGCGCCGGGATGCGCGCGATGAAGCGACTGCATCTCCGCGAGCAGATAGCCGAGATGTTCGCTGTGCCGCCCCTGCTTGCCGTACCAGCCGAACTTCGCCTCCGCCGGCCGCGCGAGTTTCGCTGCGGCGAGGACTTCATCGACACGGCGCGACCAGCCGTCGCGTACTGCCTCGGGCGCGGGCCCGATACCGGCGGCCGCAACTGCACGGTCCACGTCGTCGCCGTCGAACAACTCATTGGTAAACGGCCAGAGGCGCGAGAGCGACGCTGCGACGCGGTCATGGCTTTCCGCCGTTCCGTCCCCAAGCCGCATGAGCCAGCCGCCGCTGTAGCGCAGGTGATAGGCCACCTCGCGCGAGCCCTTCACCGCGATGGCTGCGAGCCTTTCGTCCTTGGACGGCGCCAGCTTTTCGTAGAGTTCGAGCTGCCAGGCGTCGAACAGGAATTGCCGCACGATCGTGTCGCCAAAATCGCCGTTCGGCTGTTCGACCAGCGTCAGGTTCAGATACTCGGTTTCCTCGCGCAGGTACGCGAGCGCGTCCTCGTCGCGACCCCGGCCCTCGAGCGCGCCGGCATGAGCCAGGAGAAGCCGCGCCTGGCCGAGGAGATCGAGCGACACATTTGCGAGGCCGAGGTCCTCCTCGAGCGCGGGCGCGTGACCGACCCACTCGCCGAGCCGCTGCGCGAGCACGAGGTTCGTGTCCGCGAGGCGGAGCACATAGCGGCAATGCGGCGTCACAGGGTCTTCACCTCGTCCGGGATCTCGTAGAAAGTCGGATGCCGGTAGATCTTGTCGCGCGCGGGCTCGAAGAACGCGTCGGCATCAGCCGGATCGGAAGCGACGATGTCGGTGGACCGCACGGCCCAGATGCTGACGCCTTCAAGCCTGCGCGTGTAGAGGTCGCGGGCATGCTCGAGCGCCATGCGCGCATCGGTCGCATGCAGGCTACCGACATGCTTGTGGTCGAGGCCCGATTTCGCGCGAATGAAGATCTCGTACAGCGGCCATTCTTGTGTGTTATTCACCAGGAACTCCTCCGTTTCGCGTCATGCGGCCTGCATCGCGTCGCCATGTCTTTTCGCCGCCCAGGCAGCGGCGGCTTCGCGCACCCAGCGGCCCTCGTCCTGCGCCCGGCGTCGTGCCTCGAGCCGCTCGCGGTTGCAGGGCCCGTGTCCCTGCAGCACCTGTTCGAATTCCGCCCAGTCGATCGCGCCGAATCGGTAATGCCCGGTGTTGTCGTCCCAGCGCAGTTCCGGATCGGGCACTTTCAATCCAAGAAAGTCGGCCTGAGGCACGGTCGTGTCGATGAATTTCTGGCGCAACTCGTCATTCGAGAAACGCTTGATCTTCCAGCGCATCGACTGCGCGCTGTGTTTGGACTCGGCGTCCGAGGGGCCGAACATCATGAGCGACGGCCACCACCAGCGCTCGAGTGCGGCCTGCGCCATCGCGCGCTGCGCCTCAGTGCCGCGCGAGAGCCGCAGCATGATCTCGTAGCCTTGCCGTTGGTGAAAACTTTCTTCCTTGCAGATCCGCACCATCGCGCGCGCGTAGGGCCCATAGGAACAGCGGCACAGCGGGATCTGGTTCATGATCGCGGCGCCGTCGACCAGCCAGCCGATTGCGCCGACGTCCGCCCAGGTCGGGGTCGGGTAATTGAAGATGCTCGAATACTTCGCCTTGCCTTCGAGCAACTGGTCGACGAGCTGGTCCCGGGATACACCGAGCGTCTCGGTCGCACTGTAGAGATAGGCGCCGTGACCGCCCTCGTCCTGGACCTTCGCGATCAGGATCGCCTTGCGCAGCAGGGATGGCGCACGCGTGATCCAGTTGCCCTCGGGCAGCATGCCGACGACCTCGGAATGCGCGTGCTGCGAGATCTGCCGGATCAGCGTCCGGCGGTAGGCCTCGGGCATCCAGTCCTTGGCCTCGATCTTTTCCTCCGCATCCACGCGCGACTGGAATCGCGACTCCAGAGCGGCACTCTCCAGCGCCTCGTCACGTAGGCAGTCTTTGCCTAGAGAATCAAGGCCTTGCGTGTACATTGCCGGGGTCTCCGCGGGCGCGTTTCGAGATCACGAACTTTGACACAGAAAGCGGCGTTTAGGTCCAGCCCTCGATCCGTCGCACCAGGGTCTGCATGAAGCGATTTGCCTGGTGGCCGTCCAGCACGCGGTGATCGATGGTGAGCGTGACGTAGCAGCAGGGCCGAATGACGATCGAATCCTTCCCGTCCGCCGCGACGACGACCGCGCGCTTCTCCAGCTTGCCAATGCCGAGAATCGCCGACTGCGGCTGGTTGATGACGATCGGCGCCGCGACCAGGCTGCCGCTCACGCCGTGGTTGGAGATCGTGAAGGTTCCGCCGCGAAGGTCCGCAGGCGTCAGCCGATCCGCGCGCGCGCGGGCAACAAGCTCGCCGAGGGCCGCAGCGATGCCAGCCAGGTCAAGGCTGCCGGCATCCCGAATGACCGGGACGATGAGCCCGCGTCCCTCGAGCGCCGTGCCGACGCCGATGTCGATATGATCGCTGACGAGGATCGCGTCGTCGGTCCAGCGGCCGTTCACTTCCGGCACGGCGCGGATCGCATCGACACAGGCGGCGACAAAATAGGCGGTCAGCGTGAACGGCGTTTTCGCGCGATGCGCAAGGACCGCCGTCATGTCCGCCTGGAACACGGTTGTGACGTGGGGTGCCGTCTGCAAGAGGCTCTCGACCATGTGCGCCGCAATGCGTCGGCGCATCGGCGTGTGCGGGATGCGCCGCAAACCCGCCTCGTCGGGCGGCGGCACCGCATCCGGCGCCTTGCGTGGGGCGAGCACGTCTTCGACGGTGATGCGCCCGCCCTCGCCGCTGCCCCGCAAGGCATCTGCCGTGAGACCGCGCTCCGCGAGCAGGCGCCGCACGGCTGGGCTCATCCGGCCGGCCGCATTCGAAACGGCCGCGGCTGCCGCTGGACTGGCGGTCACCGGAATACTCGGTTGCGCCACGACCGCGGCCGCAACGGTCGCGGCACTGCCGGGATGCAGGCGGCCGAGCAAGGCGCCCGGCGCAACGTCCGTGCCCTCCGCGGCCGCGATTTCGCCGAGCACGCCGTCGGCCGGCGCGGACACCTCAATCGTGACCTTGTCAGTCTCGATCTCGACCAGCGGCTCGTGCTTCGCGACCGGCTCGCCCACCGCTTTCAGCCAGCGCAGCACCTGCGAGCGCGTTCCTTCCGCCTGGTCGGCCGGGAGCAGCACGTCGATCATCGTAGGCATATTCATAGGCTCGCAATGCGGCGCATCGCCGCCACGATCTTACCAACCGACGGGACGACCGCATCGAGCAGCACGGGACTGTGCGGGCTCGGCAGGTCCGGCATCGCGAGTCGCTCGATGGGTGCGTCGAGATCGAAGAAGGCGCGCTCGGCGAGCATGGCCGCAATCTCGGCGCCGAATCCGGCCGTTATCGTGTCTTCGTGAACGATCAGGCAGCGCCGTGTCTTCTTGACCGACGTGAGTACGGCCGCAGCATCCCAGGGCGACAGCGTCCGCAGATCGAGGAGTTCGACATCGATCGCGGACTCGGCGGCAGCCTGCTCGCAGCGCTCGATCATCGCGCCCCAGCTCACGACCGTGAGCTCCGAACCGGCGCGCAGGCACTGGGCCTTGCCGAACGGCAGCATGAATTCATCGCCCGGCCACGGGCGCCGCGCCGCTGCGCCGTCGAGCAGCGAGCGATGCTCGAAGAAAATCACGGGATCGTTGCCGCGCAAGGCCGTGCGAAGAAGCCCGACCGCGTCCTCGGCATTGGACGGCATTGCGAGTTGCCAGCCGACCGCGTGCAGGAATTGCACCTCGTTGCACTGGCTGTGCCAGGGATCACCGCACTTGAAAAAGCCGCCCGGCATGCGCACGACCATGGGCGCCGCGAAGCGGTTCGCCGTGCGCCAGCGCATGGTGCCGCAATCGTGGAGCTGTTCGGCGGCCGGCTCCGCGTACTTGCGGAACTGGATCTCCGGCACCGGCACGAGGCCCGCGAGCGCCATGCCGACCGCGCGGCCGATGATGCCCTCTTCCGAAAGGCTGGTGTCGAAGACGCGCGCTTCACCGAAGCGCTCCTGCAGTCCGAGGGTCGCCGCATGCACGCCGCCCTTGCGCCCGACGTCCTCGCCGAAGACGAGCACGCGCGGATTGATCTCGAGCTCGTGTTCGAGGGTCCGGCGGATCGCAGTCAGCATGTTGATCCGGGGACCTTCCGGCCGGGCGGTCGCCGTTCCCGCGCGGGGCACGATGCCACAGGTCAGTTGCCCGCCCTGCCGCTGCAGATCGATCGATCCGTCCGCGCGGCGCTCGCTGAATACATGTGTCGCGACCGTGGCCGCCGACACGGGTGGCCGGGACTCGATGCGTGCGAGCGCCGCCTGCACCTCGGCCCCGGCCTCAGCTTCGAGCATCTGCCATTCGCTCTCGGCGATTGTTGCCGGCACGAGATGCTTCCGCAGTTGCAGCAGGGGGTCGCTTGCCCTTTCCCTGTCGATCTCCGCCGCGCTCTTGTAGGCCTGCGTATCCTGTCCCGAGTGGCCCGATAGCCGCGGCACCCGCAGGCGCAATAGCACCGGGCCTTCGCCCTCCCGCACCGCCTTGACCGCCGACTCGATCAGCCGGGCGGCCGCGACCGGATCCGAACCCTCCCCCGTCAGGATTCGCAGGTTGCGAAAGGCAGCCAGGTTGGCGGCAACATCGCCGCCTGGGGTCTGCCGCGTCGACGGCACGGAAATTCCGTAACCGTTGTCTTCGATGAAATACAGGAGCGGCAAGCGATCGGTCGTCGCGATATTGAGCGATGCCCAGAATCCGTTGGTCGTTGTAGAGGCTTCCCCGCCGTGTGCGACCGCAATGCAACCGGCGGCCGCCCGATCGTCGAGGTTTTGCGCGCGGTACACGAGCGACTGGGCCCAGCCGGTCGCAGGCGTGTATTGCGTCCCGACGCCACCGCAGGACGGCAGCAGGCAGGCACGGCCATGATTCGGCAGATTGAGCACGACGCCGATATCCCGGCCCGCTGACATGCCCTCGGCGCGCATCATCGAGGAAGCCAGCGCCTCTTCCGGCGTCAGGCCAAGGGCGAGCGCGAGCGGCCGCGAGCGATAATAGGGCGCGACCGCGTCCTGCGTGCCGTTCAGTTGCTGGCCCAGCAAGGCCTGGGTCAAGTCATGCCCGCGGGCGGAAAACTGGTAGAGCACCTTGCGCTCAGGCACCAGCCTCGTTTCCTCGAGCGCGTCGAGCGCGCGCGAGAGAAAGACCGTGCGCAAGGCGGATTTCCAGTCCGGCATACCCAGGCATCCCGCAAACCGGCAGGCGCACATCCTAGCGGGCCGCGACGGGTGTTTTCGGCCAATTTCCGGACTAGAATTGAGACAACTGCGAACCCGGCCGGCCCAAAGCGGTCCCATAATCACCAAATCGCAGGGGGAGACTGCTGCAATGACCCGAATGATGCTTGCCCTGATCGTCTTCTTTGCCGCGGGGGCCGCGCAGGCAACATGCATTTATCCGCGTGCGCCGGAGCGGGCGCCCGACGGCAAGACCGCGACCTATGAGGAAATGGTCGCCGCGCAGAAGGTCGTGCAACAGTTCAATACGGACATCAACGCCTATAACGCCTGTCTCGATCTCGAAATGAGCTCGCTCGAAAGCAGCGGTACTTATGAGGAGGAGCGGCTCGCCGAGCTGCGCGCGATGCAGGCGAAGAAGAATAACGCCGCCGTCGACGAGGTCCAGGCTGTCGCCGACCAGTTCAACGAGCAGCTCAGAATCTTCAAGACCCGCGACAAGCAGGACTGACGCTGGGAACCGATGCTGACACCCGCCGAGGCTGATGCGGCGATCGCCGCGGCGCTCGAGCCGGTTGCCGAAGAGGAATTGCCGTTGTCGGCCTGCGCCGGTCGCGTGCTGCGCCAGGTGGTCCGCGCCGAACGCGATGCGCCGCCCTTCGATCGAGTCACCATGGACGGCATTGCGCTTGCGAGCGCGGGCGGGAATCGCCGCCAATTTCGTGTCGCGGGCCTTCAGCCGGCCGGAACGTCTCCCCTGAATCTCGAGTCGGCCACCGATTGCATCGAAGTCATGACGGGTGCGGTCCTGCCGCAGGGTTGTGACACGGTCGTCCCGGTTGAGCGGGTCTCGACCAGCGGCGGCCAGGCGACGATCGAAGCCGGATACGAACCGAGGTCCTGGTTGCATGTGCATCGGCGCGGCGCCGATGCGAGCGCGGGCGACATCCTGCTCGCTGCCGGAATCCGGCTCGGCGCACCGGAACTTGCGATCGCTGCGTCGGCGGGCCAGGCGCGACTTCCCGTATCAAGGCTGCCGCGCATCGCGATCGTCTCGACCGGCGACGAGCTCGTCGATCCGGGCCTGCCAGTGCTCGCGCACCAGATTCGGCGCTCGAACGCATATGGTCTTGCCGCATCGCTGACCCTCGCCGGATTTCCGCCTGCGACCGATCTGCAGCTGCCGGACCGCAAGGAGGTGCTCGAGGATTCAATCGGGGATGCGCTCGAGCGGCACGACGTGCTGGTGCTGTCGGGCGGCGTATCGGCCGGCCGCTTCGATCACGTCCCGGGCGTGCTCAAAAAGCTGGGCGTCAGAAAGATCCTGCACGGTATCGCGCAGCGCCCGGGGCGGCCGATGTGGTTCGGGATGGGTGTGGCGGGCCAGGCGGTCTTTGGCCTGCCCGGCAATCCGGTCTCGGTCCTGGTCTGCCTCACCCGCTATGTCATCCCAGCGCTCATCCTGTGTTCAGGCGCGCGGCCCGTGGCGGTCGTACTGGCAGTCCTGGCTCGCGATTGCGCCTTCGACGCCCCGCTCGCGTGTTTTCTGCCAGTCGAGCTCCGGTACGATCCCGATGGCAAGATGATGGCGGAGCCGCGGCCGACCGGCGGGTCCGGGGATTTCATCTCGCTCGCCGGCACCGACGGATTCGTCGAACTGCCGCGAGGCCCCGCCCGCCATGCGGCCGGGCTCGTTGTGCCATTTCACCGCTGGTAGAACATGAAGTTTGAAAAGGAAGTGTCGGATACGCGCGGCCGCCCGCTCCGGGATCTTCGGATCTCCGTGATGGATCGCTGCAATTTCCGCTGCCCCTACTGCATGCCGCGCGAGTCCTTCGGCGAGGACTACCGTTTCCTGGCGGGCTCCGAGCGGCTCTCATTCGACGAGATCGCGAGACTCTCGCGTCAGTTCGCGACCGAGGGCGTCCGCAAGATCCGCCTCACGGGCGGCGAACCCCTGCTCCGCTCGGGCCTCGCGGATCTCATCGCCGAGTTGTCGGAAATCGAGGGCGTCGACGACCTTGCGCTCACAACCAACGGCGTGCTGCTCGCGCAACAGGCGGCGCTCCTCGCCTCGCACGGGCTCGCCCGCGTGACAGTCAGCCTCGACACGCTCGACCCGGCGACCTTCAGGCGCCTTTGCGGCGGTTACGACGGGCTCCCGCGCGTGCTGGACGGGATCCAGGCCGCGCTCGAGGCGGGTCTCGCCCCGGTGAAAGTCAACGCCGTCATCCAGCGCGGCATCAACGACGCGCAGGCGGTCGAGCTCGCAGGACATTTCCGCGGAACGGGCGTCACTGTGCGGTTCATCGAATACATGGACGTCGGCAACCGCAACGACTGGAAGCCGGAACTCGTCGTGCCTTCCAGCGAGCTTCGCGATGCAATCGCGGCACACTGGCCGCTCAGGCCGGTAGCCGCTACGCAGCGCGGCGAAGTCGCACTCCGCTACGCCTACCAGGACGGTGCCGGGGAAATCGGATTCATCTCTTCCGTCAGCCAGCCATTTTGCGGCGACTGCACGCGTGCACGCCTGTCCTCGGACGGCGTTTTCTACACTTGCCTGTTCGCGACACAGGGTACCGACTTCCGTGCCGCGCTGCGCAAGGGTGCGAGCGACGAGGAATTGCGGCGCATGATCCGCGCCGTCTGGCATCGCCGCGAGGATCGCTACAGCGAACTGCGGCGGCTTCCGGCCGATGCGGTGCGGCCGCGAAAGATCGAGATGTACTACATTGGCGGATGAACGAAAAAAGGTCTCGCACGTCGACGCGGATGGCCGGCCCTCGATGGTCGACGTGACTGCGAAGCAGGCGACCCTGCGGGTCGCGACCGCGACCGCGACGCTGCGTTTCCCGCGCGAGGCCTTCGACACGCTGCGGGCCGCGGGCTTCCAGGCCGCCAAGGGTCCGGTTTTCCATACCGCGATCGTCGCCGGAACGATGGCGGCGAAGCGAACGCACGAACTGATTCCGTTCTGCCACCCGCTCGGACTCGAGCGCTGCGACATCGCGATTGCGCCCGCAGGCGAGGATTCGCTCGAGGTGCGCTGCACGACCGCGGTGCATCACCGCACCGGCGTCGAGATGGAGGCGCTGACCGGCGCCGCGGTCGCGGCGCTCACGGTCTACGACATGTGCAAATCGCTGTCCCACGGCATCGTGATCGAGTCGGTCCGCCTGCTCTCGAAGAGCGGCGGCAAGAGCGACTACGGCGCGGTGGTGCCGTGACGGCTCCGCTTTACGGACTCCTACTGGCGGGCGGACGCTCGAGCCGCATGCAGACGGACAAGGCCGCGATTGCCTATGGCCGGCGCCCGCAACTCGAGCAGGTTTTCGAGCTGCTGGCGCCGCGTGTCGGCCTGGCTTTCGTTTCGGTCCGCGCCGACCAGACCCGCGACCGCCTGCGCGCGGCGTTTCCGCAGATTGTCGACGGCGCAACGGGCGCCGGCCCGATTGCGGGCATCATCGCCGCGCAGGCCCGGCATCCGGAGGCCGCCTGGCTGGTGCTCGCCTGCGATCTGCCGCTCCTGGACCGAGCGACGCTCGATCAACTGATCGCAGGCCGCGATGCGCTCCGCCTCGCCACGGCTTTCCGGGGCGTCTCCGAAGGATTGCCGGAACCCCTGTGCGCGATCTATGAGCCTGCGAGCCGCGGACCGATTCTCGCCCACGTCGCGTCAGGCCGCGATTGTCCGCGCAAGTTCCTGCTCGCGCACGACGTCCGGCTGCTCGATCCGGTCCATGCCCGAGCACTCGACAATGCCAACTCGCCGCAGGATTTCGAAGCGATGCGCGCGGCGCTGGCCGCGTCCGGTGCGGCCTGATGACTCGGGTAAGACTTCACTATTACGCGCTGTTCCGGGAGCAGGCGGGCCGCCACGAGGAAACCGTCGACACGGCGGCCCGGACGCCCGCCGAACTCTACATGGAACTCGCCCAGCGCCACGGGTTCAAGCTGCCGCTTTCGCAGCTCAAGGTTGCCGTCAATTCCGCATTTTCCGACTGGGGCCACACGCTCGGGAATGATGATGAAGTCGTGTTCATCCCGCCGGTGGCCGGCGGATGAACGCGTTTGAATTCACGCGCGATGCGATCGATGTCGCAGGCCTCGCGGCGCCGCTCGCAGTCAATGCCGCCGGCGGCTATGCGAGCTTCGAGGGCCGGGTCCGCGATCACAACGAGGGCCTGCCGGTCACCGGCCTCGACTACGAAGCATTCGAAACGCTCGCGGTCGCGGAAGGCGGACGCATCGTCGCCGAGGCGATTGCGCGCCACGGGATCCTGCATGCGCGTTGCGTGCACAGGCTCGGTCGCCTCGCCGTCGGCGATGTTGCGGTCTGGGTCGGCGTGAGCGCCCGGCATCGCGCGGAGGCTTTTGCGGCCTGCCGGGAAATCATCGACGCCGTCAAGCATCGGCTGCCGATCTGGAAGAAGGAGCATTACGCCAGCGGCGGAAGCGGCTGGGTGAACTGCGATCATCGAGCCGGCGAGGCCGCGACCGCTGCCGTGACCTTCGACTATTTACGGCAGCTCGCACTGCCGGAAGTCGGCGCCTCGGGGCAGGCGCGCCTTGAAGCGTCTTCCGTCCTCGTGATCGGCGCGGGCGGTCTTGGTTGCGCCGTGCTTGCGGGGCTCGCAGGAGCCGGTATCGGCAGGATCTCGATCGTTGACCCCGATGTCGTCCAGGCCTCGAACCTGCACCGGCAGCCGTTGTACGACATCGCCGACATCGGCCGCCCGAAGGCCGAAGTCGCGGCCCGCAAGCTCGCGGCTTACAACCCGGACGTCCGCGTCGAGGCCCGTGTGCTCAAGTTCGATGCGGACAATGCCGACGGGCTGGTCGCGGATGCCGACGTCATCCTCGACTGCACGGACAACTTCGCGGCCAAGTTCGTGATCAATGACGCTGCCGTGCGGGCGTTGAAACCCGCGGTGATTGCGAGCGTGTACCAGTACGAGGGCCAGCTGCAGGTCCTGCGGCCCGATCTCGGCGGCTCCTGCCTGCGTTGCCAATGGCCGGAGGCAACGCGAGACGGGCTGGTCGGCAATTGCGAATCGGCGGGCGTCCTCGGACCCGTGCCCGCGGTCCTCGGCAATCTCCAGGCGATGGAGGTGTTGAAACTGCTGCTCGATCTGCCGGGACAGCTTCGCGATGAAGTGCTCCTCGTCGACCTGCTCGTGCACGGGCAACGTCGCCTGCGCGCGCCGCGCAACCCGGGCTGCGGTGCGTCCTGCGTGCGGGTCGGCCGGACGCAGACCGATGCGCGCGCGGCCGACGTCGAGGTCTCGATGTCGCTCGCGGCCGCCGCGGCTGCGGGCTACCGGATCATCGACATCCGCGAACCCGTGGAATGCGAAATGGAACCGCTGCCGCTCGCCGGCCAACAGTCGCTGCCCCTCGGCCGGTTGCTCGAGGGAAACGCCGATCTCGAACCGGGCGAACGCTACCTGCTCGTTTGTGCACACGGTGTGCGAAGCCACGCGGCTGCGGAATTTCTGCGTGCGCGCGGTCTTGGCGATGTCTGGTCGCTCCGGGGTGGACTCGCGGCGCTCCGCAACTGACCCGGGTCAGAACGCGAACTGATCGGGCGGCAGTTCCATCAACGATTGTGCGCCTGCGCCGAGCGCGTCGAGATGCGCCTCGGCACGCGGCAGGATGCGCTGGTAATAAAACCGGGCGGTCGAAAGCTTGGACTTGTGGAATGCGGCGTCGGCACCGCCCGCCTTCAGCGCCGCCGCCGAAACGGCCGCCATGCGCGCCCAGCACCAGGCGAGACATAGATGGCCGGTGAGCTGCAAATAGTCCATGGATGCCGCGCCAGTCTCGTCGGGATTCCGCGCGCTGCGCAGCGCGATCTCCTCGGTCGCGACGCTCCATTCCTTCAGCAGGCCGGCCAGGCGCACGACGAATTCCGCCAGCTCGTCCGAGCGCGCGTGCCATTCGCAGAAACCGCCGATCAGGCCGCCGAGCTGTCTTGCGAGCACCCCACCCGAGCCGAGTACCTTGCGACCCAGCAGGTCCATCGCCTGCACGCCGTTCGCGCCCTCGTAGATCGCGGTGATCCGCACGTCGCGGAAAAACTGCTCAACACCGGTCTCGCGGATGTAACCGTAGCCGCCATGGATCTGGATCGCATGACTCGTGCACTCGAGCGACATGTCGGTGACAAATCCCTTGACGATCGGCGTCAGGATCGAGAGCAACGCATCGGCCTCCTGGCGCTTCGCCTGGTCCGGATGATGCAGCGCGATATCCATCTGCTGGCCGGCGAACCAGATGAGGACGCGCGCGCCCTCGATCAGCGACCGCTGCGTCAACAGCATGCGCCGCACGTCGGGATGGCCGATGATCGGATCCGCCGCATCCTTGCCGCCGTGCGAAGTGCGGCCCTGCCGGCGCTCGCGTGCGTAGGCGAGTGCGGGTTGCCAGGCTCGCTCGCATTGGGCGAGACCCTGAAGTCCGACCCAGAGCCGCGCGTGATTCATCATCGTGAACATGACCTTGAGGCCGCCGTTGATCTCGCCGATCAACCAGCCGCGCGAACCGTCGAAGTTCATGACGCAGGTCGCCGAACCGTGGATGCCGAGCTTGTGCTCGACGCTCGGGCAGCTGACGCCGTTCGCCGCGCCGGGCGCTCCGTTGGCGTCCGGCAACCGCTTCGGAACGAGGAACATGCTGATGCCGCGTGAACCGGCCGGCGCATCAGGGAGCTTCACAAGCACCAGGTGGACGATGTTCTCGGTAAGGTCGTGTTCGCCGCTCGTGATGAAGATCTTGGTGCCGCTGATGCGGTAGCTGCCCTGGCCGTCGGGCTCCGCACGCGTGCGCATCAGGCCGAGATCGGTGCCCGCATGCGGTTCGGTCAGAACCATCGTGCCGCTCCACACGCCGCTCACGAGCTTCGGCAGATAGACGCGGCGCAATTCCTCGGTCGCATGCTTCGACACGCAGAGCACGGCGCTGTCGGTCAGCGCGCTGTAGAGCTTCCAGGACATGTTGGCAGAGACCAGCATCTCGCCGATCACGCCGCCCAGGCTTTCGGGCAGGCCCTGACCGCCGGCCTCGACGGGACCGCACAACGCCGCCCAGCCGTCCTCGACGTACTGGCGATAGGCTTCGATGAATCCCGGCGGCGTGATTACGCGGCCGTCGTCGCTCCGGCGCACGCCGACCCGATCGCCCGCCTCATTGGTCGGTGCGATGACGTCCTCGGCGAAGCGCGCGCCGCCGTCGAGCACTCCATCGATCAGCTCGGCATTGATGTCAGGCCGGCCAAGCTCGCGGTAGTGGGACTCGACGTCGAGGACGTCGTACAGAACGTAACGGAATTCGCGGAGAGGGACTTTGTAGGCGGGCATGAAATGCGCGGCCGCGGCGTCAACCTGCCGCCTCGGCGCAGGTGATACAACGGTCGGAATAAGGCAGCGCCTGCATTCGACGCTCGTCGATCAGCTGGCCGCAATTGCTGCAGCTGCCATAGGTGCCCTGGTCGAGTTGGGCAAGCGCTCGATTGATCTGGGCGAGCTCCGCGGCCGTCGCTTCGCCGATACCGGCGAGCACGGCATCGTTCTCCATCTGCACGACCTGCTCGGCGAAATCCTTGTCGAGCGGGCCGGAGGAACGGGTGATGTCGGCGTGGACCTTGGCAGCACGCTCCAGCAATTCCTGTTTCTGCGCCTGCAGTTTCCGCCGGACTGTCTCCAACTCGGTCGGCATGGGACCTCGCCGCGCTGTCAGGGGCGGCGGCCTTTCCAGACCGCCGCCGGGATCCCATCAGTTTACCTGTACTTCGACCGTCCTGGCGCGCGGCACGGGTTTCTTTGGCACCCGGACCTTCAGGACGCCGTTCCGGCTCTCCGCCTGGATCGCGGTGACGTCGGCGTCCTCCGGCAGCCGGAAGCTGCGCGAGAAACTGCCGTAGTAGCTCTCGATGCGATGCAGCTTTTCGTCCTTGTGCTCGGCTTCCTTGCGGCGCTCGCCGCTGATCGTAATGACGTTCTCGTCAATGGCGACCTTGACGTCTTCCTTGCTCACTTCAGGCAGTTCGGCCTTGATGAGGTAGTCGGTCTCCGTTTCGGAGATGTTGGCGAGCGGAGTCCAGGTCGCCGCTTCGCTTTCGTCGACCGTGCCCGGGCGAGCATTCGCCAGCCGGCCGAAGAGCGGGTGGTAACGAGCAAAAATGTCGTCCAGTTCCCTGAACGGTTCCCAGCGAATCAGTGTCATGTTCATTTCTCCTACAGCCCTCGGTGGGCCTGGCATGCTGAATGGGACCCGCGCCTGGACATTTCAAGGGTTGCCGGTCGATCGCGGCGTCACCATGCCCCGTTTGCTAGGCATCGGCCCGCGCCCGTAATATCGGGGAGCGATGCGGAGCGATGCGCCCGCCACCGTTGCAGCGAGGGAGTCCATGGGCCGCGATCACAACCCGGTACCCGGGAAATGGTACAAAAGCCTCGATGACGAGGAGGTCTTCCAGGTCCTGTCGATCGACGAGGATTCGGAACTGATCGAGCTGCAATACGAGGATGGTGACGTCGAGGAGATCGATTACGAAACCTGGCATGAGCTGGATCTGGACCTGACTGAGGAGCCGGAAGGCTGGTCGGGTTCCGAAGACGAAGTGGAAGACGACGAAGACGACGACGACTGGGACGACGACGAGGACGAAGACGAGGATGATGACGACGAGGACGATGAAGACGACGACAAGTACGGCGATCGCGACGACTACTGATCACCGGCCCGCAGGAACCCGATTCCTGAATGCCGCAATCCGGACTGTCCCCCTCCTCACCCTTGCTGCCTGCGTGAGTTCCGGGCCGCAATCACAGCTTGGGAAAGAAGAACCGCGGCAGATCGAGATGAGCCACACCAACGACTGCGTATACCATTCGACGATCAGCGGATTCGAGGCCATCGATGACCGCTATGTCGTGCTTTTCGGCATGGGTAACCGGAAGGCCTACCTCGCGCAGATCGCCGGCGGCTGTTTCGACATGAAGAGCCAGAACACTCTCGCCGCGGTGGACGGCGACGGCAACGACCGGATCTGCGGCTACGGGCGCGACTCCATCGCCTACCAGCGCATGGGAATGGTCGAGGACTGCCGGATCATGGGGCTCGAGGAGCTGAACGACGAACGGCGCATCGAGCTCGGGGTGGGCGTACCCGAACGAAAGTCCAAGTGACCCGTCGGCTTGAAATCGCGCCACGAACCCGCATGGAGCACACATGAAGAGAGTCCTGCTGTTCGTTCTCACGAACTTCGCGATACTGATCGTCGCGAGTGTCACGCTCAGGCTCCTGGGCGTCGAACCCTGGCTCAACCAGCAGGGCATCAATTTCAATTCGCTCCTGATCTTCGGCGCCGTGCTCGGTTTTGGCGGAGCGTTCCTGTCGCTCGCCCTCTCGAAATGGATGGCGAAGCGGATGATGGGCGTCAAGGTGATCACGGACCCGCGCACGGAGCCCGAGACCTGGCTGGTCGAGACCGTGCGCCGGCTTTCCGCGCAAGCCGGCATCGGCATGCCGGAGGTCGGCTTGTTCGAGTCCCCCACCCCGAATGCCTTCGCAACCGGCGCACGTCGCGACAAGTCGCTCGTCGCCGTGAGCACGGGCCTGTTGCAGCGGATGAACCGGCGTGAAGTCGAAGCCGTGCTTGGCCATGAAGTGAGCCACGTCGCCAACGGCGACATGGTGACGCTCACGCTGATCCAGGGCGTCGTGAACACTTTCGTGTTCGTCGCCTCCCGCCTGGTCGGCAACATTGTCGACAAGGTGGTGTTCCGCAATGAACGCGGCCACGGTCCCGCGTTCTGGATCACGACCCTGGTCGCGGAACTGGTGCTCGGATTCCTCGCCACGATGATCGTCCTGTGGTTCTCGCGGCAGCGCGAATTCCGCGCCGACGGCGGCGGTGCCCGCCTCGCCGGCCGGCAGAGCATGATTTCCGCACTCGAGACGCTCGGCCGTGGCCATGCGGAGGCTTTGCCGGACAAGATGGCGGCCTTCGGCATCAGCGGGCGCAGGGGCGAGGGACTCCGCAGGCTATTCATGAGTCATCCGCCGATCGAAGAGCGCATTGCGGCCCTGCAGGCCGCGCAGATCGCCTGAGACCGCGGCCGGGCGCGGGCCCGGGCGGCAGGCCGCGCCGCTCAGTAAGATGCCCGCGTGACCCGGCCGATTCCGCCCGTTTCGAGTTCGACGCTCCAGGCGCTCAAGACGCTGCTCGGCACGGGCGGTTCGCTTGACGCGGCCCCGGAACGCGCGCCCTTCGAAACCGATTTCCGCGGCATTCACCACGGCAGCACGCCGCTCGTCGCGATGCCGGATTCGACCGCGGTCGTTTCGGAATTCGTGCGTTTCTGCGCGCGCGAGGGCCTCGGCATCGTGCCGCAGGGCGGCAACACGAGCTATTGCGGAGGCGCCACACCGCGCGATGGCAGAAACGAGATCGTGCTGTCGCTCCGGCGCATGCGGAAGATATGCGCGGTCGACGCGCTGAACGATTCGATGACGGCAGAAGCAGGCTGCGTACTCGCCGATCTTCAGTCGGCCGCCGCCGCCGCCAACCGCCTGC
Source organism: Gammaproteobacteria bacterium (assembly GCA_031364365.1). Taxonomy (GTDB): domain Bacteria; phylum Pseudomonadota; class Gammaproteobacteria; order Steroidobacterales; family Steroidobacteraceae; genus SCUD01. The sequence continues at coordinate 25,840 of JANLWE010000024.1, forward strand.
TGCCCATGTCGCTCGGTTCGGAGGGCAGCTGCACACTCGGCGGCATCGTCTCGACGAACGCCGGCGGCACCGCGGTGCTCCGTTACGGGATGATGCGCGCGCTGGTGCTCGGTCTCGAGGTGGTACTGCCAGACGGGCGGGTACTCGACCAGCTCGCACCACTGCGCAAGGACAATACCGGTTACGACGTGAAGCAGCTGTTCATCGGCGCCGAGGGCACGCTCGGCGTCGTCACTGCTGCAAGCCTGCGGCTATTCCCGCGTGCCGCCGCAACGGCGACGGCGATGGTCGCCCTCGATACTCCCGCGGCGGCGCTCGCGCTCCTGGCGATGCTGCGGGAATCGCAGGGAGACGCCGTGACGACTTTCGAGCTGATTCCCCGCATCGGACTCGAACTCGTCTGCCGCCACATCGCCGGCACACGCGATCCGTTTGAGCGCCCACACGACTGGTACGCCCTGATCGAAGTGACGCTGACGCAGGCGGATGCGGACCTCGCCTCGCGGTTCGAGAATGCGCTCGCGACCGCGATCGAGCGCGGCGTCGCCGGCGACGCCGTCACGGCAACATCCGAGAGCCAGCGCGAGGGCCTGTGGCGCCTGCGAGAGGCCATTCCGGAGGCGCAGCGCCACGAGGGCGTGAGCCTGAAGCACGACATTTCGGTCGAACCCGCGAAGCTTCCGCATTTCATCGACCAGGGCCGCGCGCTCCTCGCGCGGCTTGCGCCGGGCGCGCGGCTCGTTGCCTACGGCCATCTCGGCGACGGTAACCTCCATTTCAACCTGAGCGCGCCCGCGGGCGACGACGGACAGGGCCTGCAGAAGTCGGTCGAGGCAATCCGGCGGGGGGTGCACGATCTCGTCGCCGCGCACGGCGGCAGCATCAGCGCGGAACATGGCATCGGACAGCTCAAGGTCGCGGAACTCGCGCGCTACGAGGATCCGGCTGCGCTCGACCTCATGCGGCGAATCAAGCAGGTCATCGATCCACAGGGCATCATGAATCCCGGTAAGGTCCTTGCCGATCGGGAATGGCCTTGAATGAATCGACATACAGCCAACTGCCCCGGCGCCTGAGTCTCGCAACCGCGATCGCAACCGTCGTCGGCGTCACCATCGGCAGCGGCATCTTCAGGGTCCCCGCGGAAGTCGCAACGCAGTCCGGAAGCGCCGGCGCCATGATGCTGGTCTGGGTCGCGGGCGGTCTGCTCACGCTCGGCTTCGCCCTGTTGCTGGCGGAACTCGGCGCGATGTTTCCGCGCTCCGGCGGACTCTACGTCTACATCCGCGAGGCCTACGGCGAACTCGCCGCCTTCGTCTACGGCTGGACTTTCCTGCTGGTCAACCCCGCGGGCTGGGCCGCGATCGCCACGGTCTTCGCCGAGTACCTGGGCAAGTTCGTGCCGCTCACCGATGTTGGACGGCGAGGAGTGGCCCTTGGCCTGATCATGCTGATGGCGGCCGCGAATTACCGATCGGTGTTGCTGGGCGCGGCCATCCAGAACGTCGTGACCTTCCTGAAAGCGGTTGCACTCGTGTCCCTCGTGCTCTTCATCATTGCGCTCGGCAATCCGGACAGCGGCTCGTTCGCCGCCGAGTTCGTCTGGACTCCCGCAAGCTGGCCCGGATTCCTGCTGGCGCTGGTCGCTGCGCTCTGGGCGTATGAAGGCGCGTCGTCGTTCTGCAACCTGGCGGGCGAAGTGCGCGATGCGCATCGCAACGTGCCGCGTGCGCTGATACTGGGCGTCGGCGGCGTCATGGTCCTCTATCTCGCGGTCAACGTCGCTTACCTTTACATCCTCCCGCTCGAAGTGATCCAGCGCTCGCCGCTCGTCGCCGCCGACGCCGCGGGACAGGTGCTCGGAACCGGCGCTTCAGCGCTCATTTCGGGGTTGGTGATGGTGTCGACTTTCGGCGCGCTGGCGGGCGTCTGCATGACCGAGCCGCGCCTGTATTTTGCGATGGGCCGCGACCGCAATTTCTTCGAGGCGACCGGTCGCGTCCATCCGCGATTTGCGACGCCCTATGTCGCGATCATGGTCGCGACCGGCATCGCCTGCGCCTATGCGTCGATCCGGACTTTCGGCCAGCTCGCGGCGACGTTCGTGCTCGGACTGATGCCCTTCTACGCACTGGCCGTGATCGGCGTCTGGCGGCTTCGGCAAAAGCGCCCCGACGCGGAACGTCCGTACCGCAGTTTCGGCTATCCGTGGGTACTCGTGCTGTACGTCGCCGCGGTCATCCTGGTGCTCGGCAATGCGCTCATCCAGACACCGGGCATCGCACTCGTCAATGTCGGCATCTCGCTCGCCGGCGTACCCGTCTACTACATCTGGAAAAAGCTCTACCGCTGACCCGGCCGACTCATTGCTGGTTGCCGGCGGGCCTGGTCCAGCGGCTGTCCTGCCGGATCAGCCCTTCCTGGGCGACGCTCGCGACCAGCCTGCCGTCCTGCGTGTAGATCGATCCGCGACAGAATCCGCGGGCGCCCGAGGCGCTCGGGCTTTCGATCGCATACAGCAGCCATTCGTCCACGCGCAGGTCGCGATGAAACCAGATGGCGTGGTCGATGCTCGCGAGCTGCAACTCGAGAAACGTCACGCCGTGCGGAAGCGTCGCCGTTGCGAGCAGGTGGTAGTCGGATACATACGTCAGCAGGCAGCGATGCAACGCCTGGTCGTCCGGCAGGCGGCCGACAACCCGGAACCAGATCTGCCTTTCCGGGGCACGCTTTGCCGGATCCAGATACTCGCGCGGATTCACGGCGCGAAATTCGAATGGCCGCTGGTTGCGGAAGTAGCCGCTGACCTTGTGCGGCACGCGCTCGAGCAGTGCTGCCTCGATCTCCCCCAGATCCTTCAGCTCTTCGGGCGGGGGCGCCTGCGGCATCGGCGAATGGTGATCGAGGCCCGGCTCGACGACCTGGAACGAGGCCGACATCGTGAGGATCGGCTGGCCGTGCTGGATCGCGACGACCCGCCGGCTGGTGAAGCTGCCACCGTCGCGGCTGCGATCCACCTCGAAGACGATTGGCACGTTGAGATCGCCGCGCCGCAGGAAATAGGCATGGAGCGAATGCACCTGGCGGCCTTCCACCGTGCGCGAGGCGGCGACGAGCGCCTGACCCAGCACCTGGCCGCCGAAGACCTGCGGCGCGCCGACGTCGCGGCTTTCGCCGCGGAAAAGATTGTCCTCGAGCCGCTCGAGATCGAGCAGTTTCAGCATCTCCGCAAGGCGCGTGTCCATGGATTGCGCTTTCAGTCCGGCGGCGCAACGCCGAGCCGCTCGCGCATGATCGGGCTCGTCGTCGTGTATTGCAGGAACTGGCGCTTCTCCGGATAGACGTGGTGCTGAACACCGAATGCGGCGAGCGCCGCTTCGTGGAATCCCGAAAGAATCAGCTTCTTCTTGCCGGGATAGCTGTTGATGTCGCCGATCGCGAAAATCCCGGGCTCGGTCGTCTGGAATTTCTCGGTGTCGACCTTGAGCGCTTTCTTCTCGAGCGCGAGGCCCCAGTTCGCGACGGGACCCAGTTTCGGATGCAGACCGAAGCAGGCGAGCACGAGATCGCAGGCGACATCCGTCGTCGACTTGTCGCGCCCGTGGATCGAAACGCCGGTCATGCGGCCGTCGGCCGTCACGAGCGACTGGATCGTGCCTTCGAAGTGACGCATCTTTCCGGCCGCGGCCAGGTCCTTCATGCGCGCGACTGACAGGGGCTGGGCCTTGAACTCCGCACGCCGGTGCACGAGGGTGAGCGATCGTGCCTTGCCGCAGAACTCAAGCACCCAGTCGAGCGCACTGTCCCCTCCGCCGGCGATGACGAGATTCTTGCCGTGGAAATCCTCGGCACGGCGCACTCTGTAGTGAATCTGGGTTCCCTCGTATCGCTCGGCATCCGGCACCATGAGACGCCGCGGCTGAAACGAACCGAGGCCACCCGCGATGATGACGCTGCCGGCGTCGAACTTCGTTCCGGCGGCCGTCAGGACCTCGAAGCGGCCCGACGCAAGCCGCGTCAGTGCGGTGACTTCCTGGCCCAGGTGAAAACCGGCGTGGAAAGGCTTGATCTGCTCGAGCAGACGATCGATGAGCTCCTTCGCACCGCAGACCGGTAGTGCCGGAATGTCATAGATGGGCTTGTCCGGATAGAGCTCCGTGCACTGGCCGCCCGGATGGGCGAGCGAATCGACGATCTCGCACTTGATCCCGAGCAGGCCCAGCTCGAAGACCGCGAACAGTCCGACCGGACCCGCGCCGATGATGATGCATTCCGTGTTGATGGCGACTGGGTTCATGCGGCCGGCATTCTATCCGATGATAGGCTTGGGCCCATGGTCGAAACCATCGATACGCCAGGCCGGCGGCGCGAGAACGCCCTGCCCGCGCTCCGGCACGACGCGGACGGGCGGCGGCACATCGACATGCGCGCGGTCGCGGTCCTCGCCCTGCCGCTCGTCCTGAACAGCACGGTTCAGGCGGTGCTGAATCTGACCGACACCTGGTTCATCGGGCGGCTCTCGACGTCCGCGACCGCGGCGATCGCAGCCGTGCACTGGCTTGCGCTCCTTGCACTGTTCCTGATCGGCGGCGTCGCGATGGGCGTACAGACGCTCGTCGCGCAGGCCTACGGCGCCGGCCGATATCGCCGCACGAGCCAGATCGCCTGGATGGGAATGTGGGCATCCGTGCTGACCATACCCGCGTTCGGCCTCACCATCGCGTTCGGACCCGCGATGATCCGCGCCTTCGGCCTCGCGCCGGATATCGAAGCGCTCGCGATCCAGTTCTGGATTCCGCGAATGATTGGCGGACCGCTCGCGGCGGCACTCTGGGTGGCGGTCGCTTACTTCAATGGCATCGGCCGCACACGCATCCCGCTCATGATCGGGTTCGCCGTGCTGGGTTCGAACGTGGTCCTGAACGAGATCTTCATTTTCCGGTTCGGCTGGGGCATGGCCGGGGCCGCCTGGGCAACGACTGTCGCGGAACTGTTCGGCGCGCTGATGGCAATCCAGGCGATACTTCGTCTCGAACCGGCGCGTTTCCAGGCGCGTCTCACCTGGCATCCGAACACGCGCCGCATCGTCACGCTCATCGCGCTAGGCCTGCCAATGGCGATGACGGCCAGCGCGGATCTCGGCGCTGCGGCACTTTTCCAGCTGATGCAGGTGCAGGTCGGCATCGTCGACGGTGCGGCGACCCAGATCGTCACGATCTTCACCGCAATCGCCTACATGCCGGGCATCGGGCTTGCGCTCGCCGGCACGACGCTGGTCGGCCAGGCGATCGGCGCGGGGGACCGCGACTGGGCAGAACGTCTCGGCAATCGGATCATCGCGGTGGTCGCCTGCTACATGGGCGGAATCGGCCTCGTGATCGCGCTGGTCGGCGACTGGGTCGTGCCGCTGTTCGTCAATGCATCCGACCCGCGCGCGGCTGAAGTCATCGCGCTCTGCTCGTCGCTGCTCTGGCTCGCGGCCGCCTACCAGTTCTTCGACGGCGTGAATTTCGCGAGTTCGTTTTGCCTCCGCGGCGCGGGCGATGCCCGTGTGCCGGCGCTCATCGTGCTCGCCTGCGGCGTGCTGCTCTTCGTGCCCCTCACCCACCTCCTGACATTCGCGCCGGGCGAAGGGTGGTTCGATTGGGCACCGGGCTACGGGCTCGGCGCGGTCGGCGGCTGGAGCGCGATCCTCGTCTACGTGGTTGCGATCGGCACCGCGCTCTGGTTCCGCTGGAAAAACGGCGCCTGGCGCAGGATCCGTCTGTAGCTCCGCCTATTCGTAGTCGCGGGCGACGCGGAATCCGAGGTCGGACTGGCGATGCGTGGCGAGTTCCGCACCACGCGCGGGTGCACGCGCGTCGCGTGGACGACTTGCCCAGGAGCCGCCGCGAACGCCTTTCAGCTCGCAACCACCTTGCCAGGTCCAGGCGCGTGCGTCCTGCGGCCTTCCGGCGTAGCTCGCGGTGAAGCAATCCATGACCCACTCGCGCGCATTGCCGATGACGTCGAAGACGCCGAAGGCATTCGGTTTGTACTGCGCGACCGGCGCGAGCGCGGGAGCGCGATCGCTGCATCGCGCATTCGGCCAGGAGAAGCGCTGCGCATCGACCGCGGACGCGTCGTAGACATTCGCGTAATCGCAGGCGAGCGAGAGCACGAGATCCTCGCGCGAATCGCGCTCGCCCCAGTAGCGCGGGAATGACGTGCCGCCGCGCGCCACGTATTCCCATTCCGCTTCGGACGGCAGGCGGTAGCGCTTGCCGCTCTCTTTCGCGAGCCATGCGGCATAGGCGCGCGCGTCGTCCCAATTGATGCAGACCACCGGCTCGTCGTCGCGCGGTGGCGTTGCAAAACCGGGATCGCGCCAGCTACGGTCGTGGTCCTGTATCCACTGGCCGCCGCTCCACACGCGACAACCCGCGACCGCTTTGGCGTCCGTCGCATCGACGAAACGACGGAACTCGCCCACCGTAATTTCGCGACGTGAGATCAGGAACGGCCGCGCAAACGACAGCGTGACCGCTGGCGACTCGCCGCGCCCGGCTTCGAGTTCCGCCGCATCGGGCGGCGAGCCCATTGTGAACTGGCCGGGCGGCACGACGGCGAGTTCGGGACAGACCGTGCAGTCGCGCGGATCAGCGGCAGGCTGGGACTGTCCCGGCGCCTGCGGGGCTGCGAACAGCAGCGCTGAGAACACGAGGGAAACCCTCATTGCGCCTCCCGCTCGCGAGCAGCGAGATCAAGCGCGACCCGGAATCCGCTGTCGCCCGCATGCAGATCGGCGCGCGCCGCCGCGCGGAATCCGCTTCGGCTCTCGTCAGGCGGCGTGAGCCAGCTGCCGCCGCGCAGCACGCGTTCGCCGCAGCCGCCGAGCCACTCCCAGGGGCGTCCGTCGCGCGGCCGGCCCACATAACTGCCGGTCGCGCAGTCCTGAACCCATTCGCGCAGGTTGCCGATCACGTCGTGCAGTCCGAAGGCATTGGCGCTGAAACTCCCGACCGGCGCGAGATCGGCGTAACCGTCGCGGCAACCGGCATCGGGCCAACCGAGCCGGTAGCTCGCCGCTCCGACGAGATCGTAGGTATTCGCCTGGTCGCAGCCACTCGCGGAGTCGTCGCCCCAGGGTCGGAGCGACCGGCTGCCGGCGCGCGCCGCGTATTCCCATTCCGCTTCGGACGGCAGGCGATAGCGTCCGCCGGTCTTCGCGGAAAGCCATTTCACATAGGCCTGGGCATCGGCAAATGACACGCAGCTCGCCGGCATGTCGTCGGTGGGCCGAACCGGCGTCGCCGGATCCTGCCAGTTGCGCCGCCCATCCTCGCTGAAGCGCGAAAGCGCGGGATCCCAGACGCGGCAGCCGGGCAGCGGTTCGTGTCCGCTGTCTGCAACGAAACGCGCGTACTGCCCGCGGGTCACTTCGGTCCGGCCGAGCGCGAATGCGGCCGGCAGGTCGATCACGATGGCATCGCGTTCCGCGGCTTCAATCCCCCGTACCGGGCCCGCGGCCGGCGTGCCCATCACGAAGCTGCCCGCGGGAATGACCACCATCTCCGGGCAGTCGTCGCAATCGCGGAAAGTCGAGCCGGCTGCGCGCGGCGATTCCGCTGCCGAAGGCCCTGCGATCGCAACCAGTGCGACCAATGCAAGCGCTGCGGCGCGGACGGCTGTCATCAGGAGTCGATCCTCACCGGGACGAAGATCTGGGCATTGCCGCGCTGGATGAGGAGCGCGACAGTCCCGGTCGATGCGTTCACGGCCGTGCGGAATTCGCCGACGGTCGCAACCTGCTTGCCGTTGACGGCGATCAGCACGTCGCCGGGCTCGACGCCCGCGATCGCCGCCGGACCGTCGGCGTTTTCGACGACCAGGCGGCCGCTCGTCTGCAACTCCTGCCGCTCGCTGCCAGTCAGCGGGCGCACGGCGAGTCCGAGCTTGCCGGTCTCCGAATCGCCCTGCGGCGTCCGCAAGGCGACCGCCGCTTCGTCCTTGAGCTCGCCGACCTTGACGCGGACGCTGCGCTCCGACTTGTCGCGCCAGATCGTGAGCGCCGCCGGCTTGCCGGGCTTGATGCCGGCGATGATCGCGGGTAACTCGCTCGAGCGTTCGACGTCGTGTCCGTCGACCGCGAGAATCACGTCTCCCGGCTTCAGGCCGGCGTCATCGGCCGGGCCGTCTGCCTCGACCTGGCTCACGAGTGCGCCGCGCGGACGCGTCAGGCGGAAGGAATCGGCCAGGTCCTGGTTGACCTCCTGGATCGTCACCCCGATACGCCCGCGCTCGACCCGGCCGCTCGCGACGAGCTGGTTTTTCACGTTCATCGCGACGTCAATTGGAATCGCGAACGAGACGCCCTGATAACCGCCCGTGCGGCTGTAGATTTGCGAGTTGATGCCGATCACTTCGCCCCGCAGATTGAAAAGCGGGCCGCCTGAATTTCCCGGATTGACCGCGACGTCAGTCTGGATGAACGGCGTGTAGGCATCGCCCTCGAGCGATCGAGCGGTCGCGCTGACGATGCCGGCGGTCACCGAATTCTCGAATCCGAACGGTGAGCCAATCGCGATGACCCACTCGCCGGCCTTGAGGCCCTGCGGGTTGCCGATGCGCACGACCGGGAGTTTCGATGCATCGATCTTGAGCACCGCGACGTCTGTGCGCGCGTCCTCTCCGACGACCTTCGCGCGGTACTCGCGCCGGTCCGTCGTGCGTACCGTGACCTCGCCCGCGTCCGCGACGACGTGCGCATTGGTCAGGATGTAGCCATCGGCGCTGATCACGAATCCGGAGCCTTCGCCCCGAGCCGGCGGCATCTGACCGCGCGGCTCGCCGTAGCCGAAGCGCCTGAAGAATTCGTAGAACGGATCATCGGGTGAGATCTCGGGGTGCTGCCCGCTGACCGGCTGACGGCGCGCGATCGTACTTACATTGACGACCGCGGGACCGTATGAGTCGACGAGCAACGAGAAGTTGGGCAGCGCGCTGGCAAGCGTGGGTGCGTCTGCGGGCGCAACGGCCGGTGCAGCCACTTCGGGCACCGGCGGAGCCGCGGCCTGGTCGGTATCGGCCGATCGCGGCCGCTCCGTGCAGGACACGAGCAATATAAGCAGCACCGCCGGCCACAGCCGGCGCAATGGGATGTTCATGGATGCTCCTGGGCGGAAATTCGCTCCAGCGCTCTGACTGCGGAGGTCCCTGCAAGTTGCATCCATGCACATTAGTATTGCACCAATGAGGTTTCGATTCCCGGCCATCCTGATAGGCGCGACATTGGCGGCGTCCGCGCTCGCCGCCGAGCTGCCGGCCGGGACACGCGCCGTGCTCGAGCGCGAGGCGGTCCCGCAATCGAGCGTCAGCATCGTCGTGCGCGACATCGCAAAGGACGACAACCTGTTCGCACTCAATGCGCGCACGCCGCGCCCGCCCGCCTCGACCATGAAATTGCTTCCAACCTGGGCGGCCCTCGATCTCCTCGGTCCCGCGTACTCCTGGAAGACCCGTGCCTGGAGCGACGTCGCCGTGGTCAAGGGCGTACTGAAGGGCAATCTCTATCTCCAGGGCGGCGGCGACCCCTTGCTCACCATCGAGCGCTGGTGGCGATTCGTCAACGATTTGCGGCAGACGGGGCTTCGCGTCATCGAGGGGGACATCGTCGTCGATCAGACTCGCTTCACGCCGCCCGATGAGCGCCCGGAGGATTTCGACGGAAAGTTCTGGCGCACGTACAACGTCCTGCCCGATGCGTTGCTCGTAAACTGGCAGTCATCCGACTTTACGATCCGGCCGTCCGATGACGGCGCAGGTATCGACATCTCAATCCGGCCCTTTCCGGAGGGGCTCGTGGTTGACAATCGTGTCAAGCTCGCGACCGGCCGTTGCGCCGGAAAAAACAGCCGCGTCGCCTACACGATCGAGCCGAAGAATCCGGCGCGGGTCGTCGCGAGCGGTCGCATCGCGACGAGCTGCGGTCCGCAAACGCAGCGGCTCGCGATCATGGAGCCGGCGCAGTACGCATACGGTACTTTCGTGACACTCTGGCGGCAGCTGGGCGGTCAGTTCCGCGGCGGCATGCTGCGCGCGCCGACGCCGCCTGCCGCGCGACTCCTGCTCACGCACGAGTCGGAGCCGCTCTCGGAAATCGTGCGCGTCACCAACAAGTATTCGAGCAACATGATGGCGCGCTCGCTGGTGCTCGCGCTCGCTGCCGAAATGACCGGCACGCCTGCGACAACCGTCGCCGGCCAGTCCGTAATCCAGGGCTGGCTCGCGACGCGCGGTCTAGACTTTCCGGAACTCGTGATCGGCAACGGCTCGGGACTGTCCCGCGAGGCACGCATGTCGGCCGACAGCATGGCGCAATTGCTCATCGGTGCGCGCCGAAGCCGTTTCGCGCCGGAGTTCCTGAGCTCGCTTTCGCTCGGCGGCCTCGACGGCACGCTCCAGAAACGCTTCGCGAATGTCGACGACCCGAGCCGTATCCGCATGAAGACCGGCACGCTCGCGGACGTCAGCTGCATCGCGGGCTACGTCACGGGGAAATCCGGCAAGACCTACGCTGTTGTTGTCTTCGTGAACCACCCCGGCGCCCAGAATGGCATCGGCGAAACCATCCAGGCTGCGTTGATCGACTGGGTGCTGAAACAATAGATGGGTTTCAGGGTGGGCAGGGAATGTTCCCGCGCTCGCTCAGCCGGAACTTATTCGCTCGCTTGGGACATCCCCTGCCCACCCTGAAACTCGATCGCGGTTTCACAGACTCTGGCGAACAAAGTCCGCGTAGATGATTCCGAAAACGTTTTGCCAGCCGGAGACGTACTCACGGCGCAAGATCGGCGCAATTTCGCCAAGGGCGCCCCAGCCGCCGTGGGTCAGCGTGACGCGGCTTCCGGCATCGATCGGTGTGAATTCGACGTTGATCCATTGGGCAGTATCCGGCTCGCGGCCGGGGTGCCAGCTGAAACGCAGACGCCGGCCGGGCTCGATTGCCTCGACTGTGCCCCAGAGGTGCCGCAGGCCATCCGGGGCCTGCTCCTCGACGGCACCACCCGACATCGCATCGAAGCGGCAACGCGTTGCAGCCTGACGCGACAATGAATGGGTTGTGACCGGCCACCACTCGGCGAATTGTGCGGTGAATGCCGCATAGGCACGTTCGGGCGTCACGGGCAGGTCGACCGAGATGACAATGGGTTCCGGAGTACTCATGGTTTTTCGAGCATATGCCGCAAAGCGGCTTCCGTCCCAGCCGGTCCTGCGACGAAATGCAGTTCTACCGAGACCGGCCGTTTCGCTCGGGCGGCGATTGCTGAAAACTCCCGGACCCGCGCCGGACATCAGGTCTTTCCCAGAATGCGCTCCAGCCGGTCGCGGTAGCTCCGGCTCAGCTTCAGTTCGTGGCCACCGTCCAGCGTCAGGAAATACTCACCGTTGGTGTGGGGCTTGAGCTTGCGGATGCGACGGATATTGACGATCGTTGATCGGTGGACGCGCTGGAAGTCAACCGGATTCAGCCGCTCCTCGAACTGCTTCATCGTCGCCCGCACCACGTGGGTCCGCCCTTCCGCGTGCACGCACATGTAATCGCCCGCTGCGTCGACCCACTCGATGGACGCGACCGGAAGCCTGATCGTCTCGCGTCCGAGTCTGATCGGCAGCACCTCCGGGAAACGGCGCGGCATGCCCGCCGTACCGCGTGCCAGCAGTTCCTCGGCATCCAGCTGGCCCGCACCGGTGATGCTCGCGAGGAGCGCGACGAGTTGTTCGCGATGCTTGTCTGACTTGCGTTGCGCGAACTGGTCGCGCAGGTGCGCGATCGTGCGCGCGAGGCGCTCATCCACAATCGGCTTCAGCAGGTAGTCCAGCGCATGCGCGTCAAAGGCCTCGATCGCGTAGCGGTCGAACGCGGTCACGAACACCACCATCGGCATGCTGGTCTGCGGAATCCGTCGCAGGACTTCGAATCCGTCGATGCCCGGCATCTCGATGTCGAGGAACATCAGGTCCGGCGCATGCTGGACCACGGCCTCGAGCGCCTCCCGGCCGTTCGCGCACTGCGCGACGATCTGGAAGTCCTCGAATGCCCCGAGGCGCAATTCGAGGCCGCGCCGGGCGAGCGGCTCGTCGTCGACGATGATCGCGCGAATCGGTCCGGCCATCGGATTCAGACTTCCAGCGGGAGGTGCATCTCGACACGCAGGCCGGGCGCCACGTCGGCGACCTCGAACCGGTGCGCGTGCCCGTACAGCACCTTGAGCCGTTCGCGGGTATTGCGCAAGCCGATGCCGCGGCCGTTCCCGCTCGTGGCTGCAGCGGGCAGGCCCGGTCCGTCGTCGACGACCGCGAGACGCAAGCCGCCGCCCTCGATGCCGGCGATCACGGTCACCGAGCCGCCCTGCTCGCGCGGCGAGATCGCGTATTTCATCGCGTTTTCGACCAGCGGCTGCAGCAGCAACGACGGCACGAGGGCGGATTCAGCGCGCTCGTCGACGTCAAATTCGAGCTTGAGGCGGTCGCCGAAACGCAGCTTCTCGATGCCGAGATAGAGATTGAGGGCGTCGAGTTCCTGGCGCAGCGTGACCTTTTTCATCGGGTCCTGGTCGAGCGTGTAGCGCAGGAACTCGGACAGCCGGGAGACGGCCAGATTGGCCGTGCGGTTCTGCCCGTCGAGCACAAGCGTCGAGATCGCATTCAACGTATTGAAGAGGAAATGCGGATTGAGCTGGTAGCGCAGCATCTTGAGCTGGGCTTCCTGCGCAAGCGCAGAGGCCTTCAGCGTCGCTTCGCGCTCGAGCTGCAGCCGCTCGTAGAACTTCACGCCGTAGTAGAGGCCGGTCCAGCACAACAGCAGCGCCATCGACGAGAGCGTGCCGACGAAGATCTCGAGCGGCTTCGGCGCGTGTTCAACTGCCCAGTCGGGCTCGACGATCGTCATGTAGGCCGTGTTGATGATCGCGCGCCAGGCGAGCGCGACGATCCAGCAGACGAGCGGCGATCCGATCAGCATCGCGCGCGGGCCGGTCGCCCACAGCCTGCGGTAGAGCCAGCGCAGCGGCGCCGACAGCAGGAAACCGGAAGCCGCGGCGATCGCGATCACCTGGACGTAGCCGGGTTCCTTGCCATAGACCGCGGAACCGATGAACTGGGCGAAGCCGTATGCACTCCAGCCGAGCGTGTGCAGGCCCCAGAACAGCAGGTTGCGATTGCTGCGCAGCAGATCGAGATTCATGCAGACAACTTATTCAAGATTCACCCATGCGCGCAACGCCCCATCGTGGCCGCGGCACGGCTGGTCGCAGAATCTTGCGGCGCCTGCACCAGGGTCAAAGGTATTGCCGCGCCGCTGCCTCGAGTTCGCCGGCGACGCGTGCGCGCAAAGAAGGCGGCGCCAATACCTCGACGCCGGCACCGTGGCGCAGCAGGTCCATCACCAGCTCAGGTTCGCGGCTGAAGGGCAGTTCCAGCACGTAGCTTCCGTCAGACTCGATCCGGCCGACCTGCTGCGAATGCCACACCTCGTCGGCGACCCAGCGCGCGCTTTTGGGTCTGAAGCGCAGCACCGCGGTCTCGGTTTCGGCGCCGGCAAAAATGCCGTAGCCCGCTCCGAGCACGCGATCGAGCTCGGCATCCAAGATCTCGCGCGCCGGAGCTTCGTCGACACGCGCCTGACGAATTGCATCGACTGCGAAGACCCGAAGGTCCTTGCGCACGTGGCACCAGGCGTCGAGATACCAGTTATAGCGGTAATGGACGAGGCGCTGCGGCGACACCATGCGTTCCGTGATGCCGCCATCCCCGCGTTTCTGGTGCCGGATGAAAACCTGCTTCCTGCCGAGCAGCGCGAGCGACAGGGCCTCGAATACGTCGCGGTTCACGCGCCGCATGCCAAGCGTCAGCACGCGGATGCGGCGGCGGATCTCGCGATGCCCGCGATCGCCGCGCTCGAGCAGCGCCCGCAGCCGCGCCCGCAACGGTTCGAGCTGGCTCGCCAGCAGCCCGGATCCGAGCGTATCGAGCAGATGATCAATTTCCAGAAGCGCGTACACCTCGGCAGGGCTGAACCAGACGCCCGGCAGCTCCGCGAGCTCCGCATCGGGATCAAGAACGTACGCCTGGCGCTCGCGCGACCACACGATCGGAACGTTGAGCCGGTCGCGAAGGTATTCGATGTCGCGCTTGAAGGTCGCGTGCGAGATCTCGAGATCCTCCTCGATCTCGTGCCGTGTCAGCGCTCCCTTGTCGATCAGCCGGCGCCGGATCTTGTAGAAGCGCTCGGTCCGGTCCATCAGGATGCCGGTATGACCCGGAGCACTTCGCCTGCGTCCTCGTCGGTCAGGAGGTAGAGGGCACCGTCCGGCCCCTCACGCACGTCGCGCACGCGCTTGCCGATCGCAATGCGCTCTTCCGCAAGTACCTTGCCATCCGCTTCGACCTCGAGACGCACGAGTTGCTGCGCCGCGAGCGCACCCACGAAAAGCTGGCCCTTCCAGGCCGGATAGCCGTTGCCGCTGTGAAATGTCATGCCGGACGGCGCGATCGACGGGATCCAGTAATGGACTGGCTGCTCCATGCCTGCTTTGGCCGTACCCTCGCCGATCGCGGGGCCGCTGTATTCGCGCCCGTAGGTGATCACCGGCCAGCCGTAGTTACGCCCGGCCTTCGGCAGATTGATCTCGTCGCCGCCGCGCGGCCCGTGCTCGACGATCCAGAGCTCGCCGGTCTCCGGGTGCAGCGTCGCGCCCTGCGGATTGCGATGGCCGTAGGACCAGATCTCCGGAAGCGCGTCGCCCCTGCCGACGAATGGGTTGTCGGCGGGCACGCCGCCGTCCCTCGTGATGCGGACGACCTTGCCGAGATGCGTGCGCAGGTCCTGCGCCTTGTCGCGCTGCGAGTTTCGCTCGCCGAGCGTCACTAACAGGTTGCCGTCCCGCGCGAACACGAGCCGCGATCCGAAATGGTGGGCGCTATCGAACTTCGGCCGCTGGCGGAAGATGACGGAGAGGTCCGTGAGCCGGGCGCCGTCGAGACGGGCGCGCGCGACCGCCGTCCCGTTCTCGTCGCCGTCGCCGCGCTCCGCATACGAGAGATAGATGATCGAGTTCTCCGCGAACCCGGGATCGAGGATCACGTCGAGCAGCCCGCCCTGGCCCTTGGCGTGCACGGCCGGAACGCCTGCGATCGGCTTGGACAGCGCGCCGTCCTTGCCGACGTAGCGCAGGCGGCCGGGGCGCTCGGTCACGAGCATGCGGCCATCCGGCAGGAACGCGAGGCTCCAGGGATTCTCGAGCCCGCTCGCGAACGTGGTCACCGTGACTTTCGTCGCGCCGCCCGGCGCGACGTGTTGCGCCTCCTCGCAGGCCCCGGTGCCGGCGACCAGGAGCGCCAGGAACAGGCTGCGGGAAATCATATTCATCCGGCGGCGACGCGCGTGATGATGTAGCCGCCGGATTTCGCGTCGAATTCCAGATCGATCAGCTTGCGGTCGCGTGCCTCTTCGAGCAACTTCCCGAAACTCTTGAATCCGTAGTAGCTCTCGCTGAAGCCGGGCTTGCGGCGCTTGATGGCCTGCTTGACCATCGATCCCCAGACTTTTTCCTCGGCGTCCCGCTCCGCGAACAGGTCTTCGGCAGTCTCCATCAGGAGTTCGATGCCCTCCTGGTGCTTGTCGTCAGCCGGGCCCGGGGCTTTGGCCGAGGTTTTCGCAACTTTCTCCTTGCGCGCGCTCTTCACCCGGCCCTCCGCACGCACCAGGTCGTCGTAATAAATGAAATCGTCGCAGCCGCTGATCAGCAGGTCGGAGGTCGAGTTCTTGACGCCGCAGCCGATCACGACCTTGTTGTTTTCGCGGAGCTTTGACACCAGCGGCGAGAAATCGGAATCGCCGCTGATGATCACGAAGGTGTCGACGTGTGACTTCGTGTAGCAGAGATCGAGCGCATCAACGACCAGGCGGATGTCGGCCGAGTTCTTGCCGGCCTGGCGCACGTGCGGAATCTCGATCAGCTCGAACGCCGCCTCGTGCATGCCGCGCTTGAAATCCTGGTAGCGCTCCCAGTTGCAGTAGGCCTTCTTGACGACAATATTGCCCTTGAGCAGCAGCCGCTCGAGCACCTTGCGGATGTCGAAAGTCGGGATCTTCGCGTCGCGGACGCCGAGCGCGACATTCTCGAAGTCGCAGAAGACGGCCATGATGCGGGTGTCGGAGCGTGGCGTGGCGTTATTCATTCTTCTCCTGCGGCCGGTTTCCAGGCGGATGCCAGTTCCTGCTGCTTGCGCGGCGGGACCGGGTCGTAATGGCTCAGCTGCAGCGTAAAGCTGCCCTCGCCCCCGGTCAGCGCCTTCAGCCGGTTCTGGTAGTCGGTGACTTCCGCGAGCGGCACATAGGCTGATACCACGATTCTTCCGCGTGCGCGCGCTTCGTTGCCGTCGATGCGCGCGCGCCGCGTCGCGAGATCCGCGGTGATATCGCCCATTACGGTGCCCGGCGCATTGATCTCGACGTGCACGATCGGTTCGAGGACCGCGGGTCCGGCCTTCTGCACGGCGTCGAGAAACGCCTTGCGGCCGGCCGACACGAAGGCCACCTCCTTCGAGTCGACCGCATGGTACTTGCCGTCGTAGACCGAGACGCGGATATCCTGCAGCGGAAATCCCGCAACCGCGCCCTCGGAGAGCGCGTGGCGGATGCCCTTCTCCACCGCCGGGATGAACTGGTTCGGGATCGCGCCGCCGACGACATCGTCGACAAACTCGAAGCCGGTGCCGCGGGCAAGCGGCTCGATGCGCAGGTAGACCTCGCCGAACTGGCCGGCGCCGCCCGTCTGTTTCCGGTGGCGATGATGGCCCTCGGCAGGCCGCGTAATGGTCTCGCGGTATGGGATGCTCGGCGGGCGCGTCTTGACCGAGACGCCGTAGCGCTCGGTCATGCGCTCGGTCATCACGCGCAGGTGCAGGTCGCCCATGCCGTAGAGCACGGTTTCGTTCACCGAACTGCTGTGCTCGACGCGCACGCAGGGATCCTCGGCGGCGAGCTTATGCAGCGCCTCGGCAAGCTTGTGCTCGTCCCCCCGGCGCTCCGGCTCGATCGCGACGCCGAGCATCGCGGGCGGGAACGAAATCGACTTCAGGTGGAAGTTGTCCTCGTCGTGCGAGTCGTGCAGCACCGCGTCGAAATGCAGTTCGTCGAGCTTCGCGACCGCGCAGATGTCGCCCGGCACCGCCTGCGGGATCTCGCCGTGTTCCTTGCCCTGCATGCGAAAGAGATGCGCGATTTTCACGGGCTTGCGGGCGTCGCCGACGAGGAGCTGGGCGCCGGATCGGATCGTGCCCTGATGCACGCGGAACAGCCCGAGCTTGCCGACAAAGGGATCCATGATGACCTTGAATACATGGGCGATTGCATGGCGTCCCGGTTCGGGCGCGATGCTGACGAGCTCGGCAGCGTCGCCGTCACCCTTCATGAACGGCGGCGGATTTCCCTCCGCGGGATTCGGCATCAGCTGCGCGATCGCCTCGAGCAGTTCGGGTATACCCGCCCCGGTTTCCGCCGAGACGAAACAGACCGGTACCAGGTGGCCCTCGCGCAATGCCTTCTCGAACGAATCGTGCAACTGCGCAGGCTGAAGTTCCTCGCCCTGCTCGAGATAGAGCGCCATCAGTTCGTCGTCCACCTCGACAACCTGGTCGATGATCCGCGTGTGCGCTTCCTTGACGGAGGAGAAGTCGGTGGCCTCGCCATCACTATGGAAAAAACAGTCCACAACCTTGCTGCCGCCGGCGGCGGGCAGGTTGATCGGCAGGCATTCGCGGCCGAACTGGTCCCGGATCTCCTCGAGGGTCGCCTCGGGATTCGCGTCGCGGGCGTCGATCTTGTTCACCACCACCAGGCGGCAGAGGCCGCGCTCGCGGGCGGCGTCCATCATGCGTTGCGACATCGCCTCGACACCCGCGACCGCGCTCGTCACCACGGCGGCCGTCTCCACGGCCTCGAGGATCGGCAGGGTCCGGCCAATAAAATCGGGGTAGCCGGGCGTGTCGATCAGGTTGACGTGGGCATCGCCGGTTTCGAGCCAGCAGAGAGTCGAATCCACGGAATGAAGCAGCCGGCGCGCCTGGGGATCGTGATCGCAGACCGTCGTACCGCGGCTCAGGCTGCCCTTGGCGCGGATGCTGCCTGCGCCATACAGAAGCGCCTCGGCCAGCAGGGTCTTTCCCGCCCCGGCGTGGCCGACCAGGGCAATATTGCGTATGTCGCCGGTTGCCTTCGTCATCCCTGCCCCCGCCCAGCCGCCCTGCCGGCGGATTTTCCAAAAAGGATAACACCCAAGGGGGCGGCTGGCTTGCGCCATCCGGGATGGAAGGGCAAACTCAGTTTATCAACGATCAGGGCCCCGCGACACGGGGGCCGACTGGGGAATTCCATGGCGGTTTCGGTCAAAGGCGACAGCGCGGATCCGATGGTCGAGCCGAACGTGATTCCGCTCGTCGACATCATGCTCGTGCTGCTGATCATCTTCATCATCACGATTCCGGTCATGACGCACGCGGTCAAAATCGACCTGCCACGAGACAATCCCAATCCGCCGACTGAACCGCCGGAGGTCGTGCGGATCTTCGTCGAGTTCGACGGGTCAATCATCTGGAACGGGACGCAGGTCGACCCGAACTCGTTTCGCGACTATGTTGCCATCGAAAATGCAAAGGACCCGCAGCCCGAAGTCCATGTGGACGCGCACCGGCGCGTGCCGTACGTGTATGTCGCGAACGTGCTCTTCACGCTTCAGCGCGGCGGCCTGCAAAAGGTCGGTTTCGTTTCGGGCGAGGCTCCCCCCGACGCTGCGGCGCCTTAGCGCACACCAGATCGCCCGCGGACCATGCGCCGGTCCGTAAGTTTCGCCCTGCTCGTCGGCGCCGCCCTGGTGGCGGGCTCACTCGCGCGTGCCGACGAACCGGCACTCCGCCGTTACGAACTGCCGAACCTCGACACGCTCGAGCTCAGGCTGCCGGTGGGATGGGCAGACAACGTGGACCAGCCGGCGGGCGGCGGTCCACCGACGATCGAGCTCGGTCCGACGGAAGGCGCGCCTTTCCAGGTGTTCGTCACCCCCGAGTGGACGGATCCCGCGGCCTCGGAAATACGCGAACTGCCCGCATTGCGTGATGCCGTCTCGGATTCGGCCGAGCGGATCAAGCCGCAGGCGGTCGAAAGTTTTCTCGAAGTCCGCCAGCTCAACGGCGCAAACGGCGTCGGATACTACTTCTCCGCCACCGATCGCGACCCGCGCGCCGACGAATTCAAGTACATGAGCCAGGGCGTGCTCCTGGTCGGCGACCTGACGGTCTGGTTCACGGTGCTTACAAACGACGGCCAGGACACGGTGGCCGTCGAAGCGCTCACGATCCTTCAGACGGCGGTGCACCGCCGCACCGGTCTCGACCGACGCTGATCACGGTCCTGTCAGCGGTCGTCGTAGAGTTCGACCGTGGCCTCAATCTCGACCGCGATATTGGACGGCAGCGACTGCATGCCGACTGCGGACCGCGCCCCACGGCCGCCCTCCCCGAAGGCGACGACCATCAGGTCGGAGAATCCATTGACGACCTTCGGGTGGTCCTTGAAGTCTTCAGTCGATTGCACCATGCCGAGGATGCGGACGAAACGCTTGACCCGCGACAACTCGCCGACCGCGGCCTTGATCGTCGCGAGCATGCAGAGCCCGACCTTCTCGGCCGACTGCACGCCCTGCTCGAGCGTCAGGTCACCGCCCACTTTTCCGCGCGTGAAGGGCTCGATGCACTCGCCGTGACCGGAGAGGAACAGCAGATTACCGGTCTGGACCGACGTCACGTAGGTCGCGACGGGTTGCCGCGGCGCCGGCAGCGTAAAGCCTGCTGCCGCAAGCCTCGCTTCGGGAGATTCGGATGGATTCGCCATGGCAGGCGCCGATAATATCAACAGTCCCCGCCAGCATGGCACCATTGGCACCTATGAACGTCGAGCGTCTCGAATCCCAGCGCGCGGTCGTCGGTGAAGGCTTCGAAATCCGCCGCGCACTCCCGCACCGCCAGCGCCGCATGATCGGCGCCTGGTGTTTCATGGATCACGCGGGACCGGCGAATTATCCAGCCGGCCAGGGTCTCACGATCGGCCCGCATCCGCACATCGGCCTGCAGACTTTCAGCTGGATGATCGAGGGCACGATCCTGCACACCGACAGTCTCGGCTACCGGCAGTGGATTCACCCGGGACAGGTCAATCTCATGACGGCGGGCCGCGGCATCTCGCACGCCGAAGAATCGCCTGCGGATGCGGCCGGCCGGTTCCAGCTGGCGCAACTCTGGATCGCACTGCCGAAGTCGGAGAGCGAGCGCGAGCCGTCGTTTCATCACTATCCGGAACTTCCGCAACTCGAGCGCGGCGGATTCCGGATCACGGTGCTCGCCGGCGCATTCGCGGGCGAGAAAGCGCCGGCCGAGGTCTTCTCGCCCCTCGTCGGGCTCGATCTCACGACCGCGAGCGCCGCGGCAACCGTCCTGCCGCTCGATCCCGCTTTTGAGTACGGCGTTCTGACGCTGGAAGGCGAAGCCCGTGTCGACGGGCAGCCGCTCGGGCCCGGCACCCTGCTCTACTTCGCCCCGGGTCGCGAAACACTTGCGATTGAATCGCCTTCTGCCTCGCGCCTGCTGCTGATCGGCGGACGCCCATTCGGCGAGGAAATCCTGCTGTGGTGGAATTTCGTGGCGCGTTCGGTGGAAGAAATGGAAACGGCGACCCGCGACTGGCTGGAGGGCGACCGCTTCGGCCAGGTACACGGCGCCCGCGGCGAGCCGCTTGTTGCACCGGAGCTTCGGGGCTTGCGCCTGCGGAGCGGCGAATGAAACGCATTGCTTCCGCCATCGTCAGGCCTACGGGGCCGAATTACACGCAATCGATCGAAACCGGCGGATTTACGCTCCTGTCCGACGAACCGCAGGGCGTGGGCGGACAGAATGCGGGCCCGGCGCCTTACAGCCTCCTGCTCGCGAGTCTAGGTTCCTGCACTGCCATCACGCTCAAGATGTACGCCGATCGCAAGGGCTGGGATATCGGCAGGCTGAAGGTCTCGCTGACACTCTCCAAGGACGACGAAGGCGGGACCTTCATCGACCGGACGCTCGACTCCGATGCCAGGCTCGATGGCGAGCAGTGGTTGAAATTGCTCGAGATCGCCTCCAAGACTCCGGTCACGAAGACGCTGCTGGCCGGCGTCAGCATCACAACCCGACGAGCCGAGGTGGCCTGACTCATGCGCAAAATACTGGCTGTTCACAATCCGAACCCGCCGCACTGGGTCGGCGACGGATTTCCGGTGCGGTCGATCTTCAGTTACGACGGCCTGGGTCGCGAGACACTGAGCCCTTTCCTGATGCTCGACTATGCCGCGCCGCGGAACTTCGCACCGGCGAATGTGCGCCGCGGCGTCGGCGAGCATCCGCATCGCGGATTCGAGACCGTCACGATCGTCTACCAGGGCGAGCTGGAGCACCGCGATTCGGCCGGCAACGGCGGGCGCATCGGCCCGGGCGACGTGCAATGGATGACAGCCGCCTCCGGAGTCGTGCACGAGGAGTTCCATTCGGAGAAATTCACGCGCTCGGGTGGCCCGATGGAGATGATGCAGCTCTGGGTGAACCTGCCAGCGAAGGACAAGATGTCGCCGCCGCGCTACCAGACGCTGCTCGATGCCGACATACCGTCGGTTTCGCTCCCCGATGGCGCCGGACGCGTACGCGTGATCGCCGGCGAATTCGGCGGGCACAAGGGCCCCGCGCAAACCTTCACGCCGGTCAACGTTTGGGACCTTCGCCTGAACGCGGGAAAGTCGGCGATGCTCTCGACGCCGGAAGGCCACACGACCGCGGTGATCCCGATGCATGGAAGCGCGCTGTTCAACGGCACGCAGGCCTCCGGCGAGGCGCAACTCGCGATCTTCGACCGCCAGGGTGGCGAATTCACGATCGGCGCGGAGTCCGATTCGACGCTTCTCGTTCTGAGCGGCCAGCCGCTCAATGAACCCGTCGTCGGCTACGGTCCTTTCGTCATGACGAGCGACCGGGAGATCGCACAGGCAATCCGGGACTACCAGAGCGGGCGATTCGGCAGCCTGCCGGCCTCGTGACGGCCGCATCCGGTGCGGAACGGGCGGTCGCGGGGCCGTCAGCGTCATTGCGCGAGCTTTCGCTTGCCCTGCGCCATCTCCACAAGGCCCTGCTCGATGCAGAATTCGACAATTTTCCGATGGCGCGAGGAACCGCGGACCGACTGAAGCTCGTGGTTGAGCATCCGTCGTTCGCCTGGCTGCATGCCCTGTCGGAACTGATCGTCGAGTTCGACGAGCTCGCGGATTCGGATGCCGATGCAAGTGCGACGCTGCGGCAATATCACGACGCCGTCGGACGGCTGCTCGGGCCCGCGCCCGTGTCGCACGCCGATTTCCGCTCGCGCTATCTCGAATCCCTGCAACTCGTACCCGACGTCGCGATCGCGACCGGCGCCGTAAGGCGTCTGCTCGCCGGCATCAGCAGGCCCGCGCTCCAGTAGCTTTACTGAATCCGTTGCGCTTTGGTGCCGGCTCAGGCCGGCGGCTGACTGCCCAGATAATCCATCTTGCCGAGCTCGACGCCGTTGTGGCGCAGGATGTCGTAGGCCGTCGTGCAGTGAAAATGGATGTTCGGCAACATTTGGTGCAACACGTAGGGAAGCGCTTGCATCGAACGCTCGGTGCTGCGCGACTTCCACTTCACGGTGCGGTCCTCGGATCCTTCGAATTGCTGCGGCTTGAGTGTCTCGAGATACGCCGCAGTTTTCTTCGCACGCTCGATCAGCTCGGGCAGGGATTTTTCGTTGTCCTCGTATGCGGGCGCCTCGACTCCCGCAACCCGCGCCGCTCCCATCTTCGCCGAATCGGATGCGATCTGAACCTGCCTGGCGAGCGGAAACATGTCCGGAGCAAGCCGCGCGCCGAGCAACACCTCGGGATCGATCTTCCTGGCCTGCGCGTGCTGCGCGGTCTTTTCGAGGACCGCCGCGAGGTTGTTCATCATTCGAATGCCTGGTTTCACGCAGGCGTCATACATCGAGATCTTCATCGTGCGCTCCAGAGGTAATCCCATAGAATATCCACATTATGGGGCAGACCGGGATCGTCTGGGACAATCACGCCTGTCTTCCGCTTCGCGACGTCGATGACTGGCTGCCCGGTCTCTCGCGCTATCGCGAAGCGGGCGTCGACGTCGTCACCGTCAATATCGGCGACAGCCTGGTACCCCTCGAGACGCTCATCCGCACGGCCGCGAGCATCCGGCATTTTGTTCACGCGCATCCTGAACATTACCTGATGGGTCTCACGCCCGCCGACCTCCGCGCGGCCAAGGCCAGCGGCCGGCTCGCCATTTGTCTCGACGTCGAAGGCGTCCAGGCGATCGGCCCGCAGGTTTCGCTGGTCGAGTTTCTCTACGAAATCGGCGTGCGCTGGATGCTCATGGTCTACAACCGCCGCAACCTTGCGGGCAGCGGCTGCCACGATTCGGACGACGAGGGTCTCACCGACCTCGGCCGCGCAATACTCGGCGAAATGGACCGCGTCGGCATGGTCAAGTGTTGCTCGCACACCGGCTACCGCACCGCCCGCGAAATCCTCGACTCGGCCGACCGGCCCGTCATCTTTTCGCATTCGAATCCGCGGCGCCTGCGGGACCATCCACGCAATATCCCGGACGACCTGATCAAGGCCTGCGCGGCAACGGGCGGCGTGGTCGGGATCAACGGCGTCGGGCTCTTTCTCGGTGACGGTCCGCCGACCGCGGAACTCATCGTCCGCAACATCGACTACGTCGTGCAGCTCGTCGGCTCACGGCATGCGGGCATCGGCCTCGACTACATGTTCCGCAGCTCGGAACTGAACGAACCCGGCCGGGGTGGCAAGGAAATGTGGCCGCCGGAATGGGGCTACGGACGGGGCTCCGGATTTGCGCCGCCCGAAGTCATGCCGGAAATCAAGGCGGGTCTCGAACGCCTCGGATACCCGGAAGAGAGCGTGCGCGATGTGCTCGGAGATAACCTGGTCCGGATCGCGGACGCCGTCTGGAAGTGATCCGCGACCCGGCTGGCGGGCCGGAGTGTGGAACCCGTCACCGCTCCGCCTCGGTTTCCTGATGTGGGTCACAGTTAGCAGCCGGCCGGCTGAGGCTACATATGTCCACTCGAAAGCCGGCCCGCGGGGGGCGGGCTGCGCGCCGGAGATTGCGCCAGAACACATGTCGCCTGCCGGGGAAATCAGCAAGGAACATTCAGACCGCGAGCCATTCTTTGCTCGCTGGACGGGCATCTTTGCGGGCTGCCTTTTCGCCTATATCCCCATCACCCTGGTCCTGACGTACTCGGACAAGGCCGGCGGGCCTGCATTCGAGATCTTCAAGCTTTTCTCCGACTCGCCGGCCTCGTTCGGTTCCGCGCTCCTCGCGGCGGTCGCGGCCCGGAAAGCGACAGATCCCGCAGTCAAGCGTACTTGGAGCTACTTCGCGGCGGCGATCGGTGTCTACAGCATCGGCAACCTGTTGAACTCGATCTACTGGATGTTCGGCGTCGATCCGTTTCCATCGGTCGGCGACATCTTCTTTGTGGGTTTCTATCCGCTGCTGTTCGCGGGCATCTTTACGGCGGTTCGTGCCGCTGCCGTGCGCGTACAGTGGATGCGCCTCGCACTCGACGCCACGATCCTGATTCTCGGATTCGGCGCATTCTTCTGGTTCTTCGTGATCGGGCCGTCGGCCGCGTCGGAACGCGATCCCGACGTCATCAAGTATGCCCTGACGCAGAGCTATATCGGCCTGAACTGCCTGATGCTGCTCGCATTCGGCATCCTGCTGATGCACGCCGGGGCGGGGTCGATCGCGCGCCGCACGATTGTGCTCCTGGCCATCGGCTTCTCGGCCATGTCGCTCGCTGACATCGTCTGGGCCATGGCCAAGGTTTCCGGGACCTACCTGCCGGGCGGCCTGTCGGACGCGATGTACCTGTCCTGTTATGCCTGGCTCATCGCCGCGGCCCGCGAACAGCTGCGTGGCGCGTCGGCCGTGCGGCTGGAAGCGAGCGCCACGAGTGGTGCCCTGATACAGGGCATGCCCTACGTCGCGATGCTCGTGTCCTTCCTCGTGCTCGTTTACGTCGAACGCAATTCGGTCGCAAGCCCGGCGACGACGATGACCGTGATCATCTTCCTGCTGACACTCCTCGTCATGCTGCGCCAGGGCGTGCTGTCGCGCGACGACGCGCTGCTGCGCGAGCGCCGCGCCGCCGGCATCGTCGAAGCACGGTACGCGTCGCTCATCAAGAACGCATCCGACGTGATCATGATCGCGGATGTCGACGGGCGGCTGCGATTTGCTTCGCCCGCCGCCGAACGCACCTTTGGCATGCACCCCGACGATCTCGTCGGCCGCAACCTGCTGGATCTCTGGGGCGAGGCCGATCGCGAACGCCTCGCCGCCTTCCTCGCCGAAGTGGCGGCGACCCGCGGCCGCTCGATCGGGCCCGTCGAGGTCACGGTCGGCAATGCCGCCCGCCGCAGCACCCTCGAAAGCGTCGGCAGCAACTTGCTCGATGACCCGGCGATCGCGGGTCTCGCACTCAACTTCCGCGACGTCAGCGAGCGCAAGGCACTTGAAGAGCAGCTGCGCCAGCTCGCCTTCCACGATCCGTTGACGCTGCTCGCGAACCGGAGTCTGTTCCGCAACCGCGTGCAGCATGCGCTCACGCTGACAGACCGCTCGCGGCAGCACGACGCCGACATGTTCCTGTAACTCCACAACTTCAAGAACGTCAACGACTCGCTCGGCCACGACGCAGGCGATCGCCTGCTCCAGGCGGCCGCGCAACGGCTCGTCAAGTCGACCCGACCGTCCGACACGGTCGCGCGCCTCGGCGGAGACGAGTTCGCGATCCTGCTGGAAGGAATCAACGAGTCGATGGACGTCGAGCAAATCGCCGGCGCGATCACGCGTTCATTTGACGAGCCACTGGTGCTCGACGGCAGCGACACGCGCATCGCGGCCAGCATCGGCATCGCCTTTTCACAGGCGGGCGACGATACCGAGCAGCTGCTGCGG
>JANLWE010000037.1:0-1839 GCA_031364365.1 Gammaproteobacteria bacterium
GGTAACACGCTAAACTGATGGGGACGTACACCTTCACCGCCCCGCGGCGAGGATGAAGCGGTGAAGGTGCACGTCCCCTTCAGTTCGGAACGGGAGTTCAAAACGCCTGAAATGCACAGCAAAGCGCAGCAGCTGTGGGAAAACGGGCAGCAGCAGATACGCAGCGGCCAACTGCAAGCCGCGCAATCATCGTTTGAAAACCTGGTTCAGATCGATCCGTGGCACATCCCGGGTCGGCTTCTGCTGGCCAGCGTCTTTCTGGCACAAGGGCGCGTCCGCGGCGCGGCGGAACAGGCCAAGTACGCGGCTTTTGCGCTGCCGAACGATGCCGACATGATCTGCCGCGTGGCTCAGTGCCTGGTCAGGGTCGGCGAGATCAATGCCGCGCGCGCCTGCATGCAGCACCCGGAAATCGGTCGCAGTCGCTCGGGTCCTGCGCTCGCGGCGCTGGCGCATATTTATCAGGGGCTGAATCTACCTGAGGAAACGCTGCGGTTGATGGATCGTGCCCGTGCGCTGGGTTTCGACACTCCGGACTTCCGCTATTTCCGCGCCATCCAGGTGCAGTTCAATGGCCGAATTGCCGAGGCGGAGGCCGAACTGGAGGCGTGTTTGCGTCTCGGTCCGACTTTCGGGCGCGCATCCTTAACGCTGGCGAGATTGCGGACGTGGAAGTTCGACGACAATCATCTGGAATTCATCGGGCGGCGGCTGGAAACGGTGGAGCGGGGAACCGAGGACCACGCCGCTTTCGAGTTCGCGCAATACAAGGAACTCGAGGACCTGGGCCGTTACGACGAGGCCTGGGCCGCGTTGCAGCGCGCCAATGCCGTGATGCACGAGCGCTTGAAGCACCAGGTTCAGGATGAAGAGACCTTGTTCGACGCGGTCATCGCGCGCTGCAACAGCGAGTTCACCCGAGTGCCCGCGCATCGATTCGATGGGCCGATGCCGATCTTCATCGTCGGCATGCCGCGTTCCGGCACGACTTTGCTCGAGCGCATCCTGGGCAATCATTCGCAGGTGACGCCGACGGGAGAACTGGCCGATTTCTCACGACAGTGGCGCTGGGTCGCCGACCAGCACGGCCACAAGTTGCTCGATCAGGCGATGGTCAGTGCCGCCGCGGCGATCGAATTTGCCGAGGTCGGTCGGCGGTACCTGGAGCAGACTCAGTGGCGCGCCAGCGGCCGGCGCTGGTACGTCGACAAGCTGCCGCCCAATTTCATGCTGGCTGGTTTCATCCGTCGGGCATTGCCGCAGGCGAAGATCGTGCACATGGGTCGCGATCCGATGGACCTGTGCTTTTCCAATTACCGCGCCCTATTCGGGGATGCCTTTGCCTACAGCTATGACCTGGATGCGCTGGTTGCGCATCACACGCAGTACCGGCGGCTGATGCGGCACTGGCACGAGGTCATGCCCGGAGCCGTGCACGACGTCGAATACACCGCACTGGTGCAGGACACGGAAGTCACCACGCGCGCCTTGCTGGACTACTGCGGCTTGCCGTTCGAGCCGGGCTGCATCGACACCGTGAGCAATCCGGCTCCCGTCGCCACGCTCAGCAGTGCGCAGGTGCGCGAGCCAATCCACACCCGCGCGCTGCAGGAATGGCGACGCTACGCGGCGCAACTGGAGCCCATGAGGCAGGCATTGCAGTAGCCGGCCTGCTCCGGGGATGGCGCGGCTTCTTACCGGGTGGAGCCCATCTCGATCCGGTACTGCAGCCAGAAGGAGCGGCCATAGTCGCTGTAGTTGAAGATGTTGAAGTACGGGTAACCGGTGTCGCTGCGGTCGCGCGGCGGACTCTCGTCCAGCAGGTTGTTGACCGTCAGG
>JANLWE010000083.1:0-7331 GCA_031364365.1 Gammaproteobacteria bacterium
GCTGGGGGTGTCGCCACGCAGGATTACGGCGCGGCCTTCTGGGACTGGTGGCTCAATCTCGCGAAGTCGCCCGAGAAGCAGGCCGAATTGCAGCAGACGGCCATGAAACAGGCGATGGACCTCTGGCACTTCAGTGCCGAGGCCGTGCAGGGAAAGCCGCTCGCGCCGACCGACAACGGTGACCGACGGTTCGCGAGCCCCGCCTGGCAGCAGTATCCGTTCAATGTCTGGGCGCAGGCATTCCAGAATGGCCTGTCGCTCATGGAGCAGTCCACGCGCAATGTCCCGGGGGTCGAGCCCAGAAACGCCCAGCTGATGGAGTTCGCAGCGCGCCAGGCGGCCGAACCGCTCTCGCCCGCCAACAACCCACTGACCAATCCCGAGGTGTTGCAGCAGACCCTCGCCGAGCGTGGCCAGAACCTCGCGCGCGGCTACAAGAATTTCCTCGACGACATGGAGCGCACGCTGCACGGTGGTGCGATCCCGGGCACCGAGGACTTCCGCGTCGGCGAGAAAGTCGCCGTCACCGAAGGCCAGGTGATCTTCCGCAATGAACTCATCGAGCTGATCCAGTACTCGCCGACGACGCCGGATGTTCATGCCGAGCCGGTCCTGATCGTGCCGGCCTGGATCATGAAGTACTACATCCTCGACTTGTCGCCGAAAAACTCGCTCGTCGCCTGGCTCGTGGACCAGGGCTTCACTGTTTTCATGATGTCGTGGAAGAACCCGACCGCCGCCGATCGCGAGCTCGGCATGGACGACTACCTGAGGAAGGGCGTGTATACCGCGCTCGATGTTGTCTCGACGGTCGTGCCCGACCGCGACATCCACGCCGTCGGCTATTGCATTGGCGGGACACTGCTTTCAATTGCGGCCGCCGCACTCGCCGAATGGGGCGACACGCGCATCCATGACATCACGCTTTTCGCCGCGCAGACGGACTTCAGCGAACCCGGCGAGCTCTCGCTCTACATCAGCCCGGCGCAGGTCGAGATGCTCGAGGCGCTGATGTACAAGGAGGGCGTGCTCGACTCGAAACAGATGTCGGCGCCTTCACGATGCTCCGCGCGCATGACCTGCTGTGGCAGCCGGCCGTGAAGTCGTATCTGAAGGGCGAGCGCGACAGCATGATCGACCTGATGGCCTGGAATGCCGACGGCACGCGCATGCCCTGGAGGATGCACACCGAATACCTGGTCGGGCTCTACCTTCAGAACGACCTGGCCGAAGGCCGCTTCAAGGTCGAGGACGAGACCATCAGCCTCAGGGATATCCGCGTGCCGATGTTTGTCGTGGGCACCGAAACCGACCACGTCGCGCCGTGGAAATCTGTTTATAAGGTGAGTGGTCTCACTTCCTCTCCCGAATTCACTTTCATGCTGACGAGCGGCGGACACAACGCCGGCATCATTAGCGGTCCTGTGCATCCGAAGCGCCGGCATCGCGTACGAACGCAGAAGTCAAGCGAAGCGGCATTGCCGGCCGATGAATGGTTCGAGACGACCGAGGCGAAGCCGGGTTCCTGGTGGCCCGTCTGGGCAGACTGGCTCAAGGCACATTCATCGCCGGAGCGCGTCGCCCCGCCGGAAATCGGCGCGCCGGAAGCGGGTTACAAACCGCTCGCCGACGCGCCGGGCGATTACGTGCGCCAGCGCTGAGGCGGGTACCCGGCATCACTTGCGGCAGGGGTGGACTCGCACATAATGGCGCACGCCTTGTTGCAAGGTGCCCACTTTGCCGCCGCAATCCGGACGCGTAGTTCGAGTCGCTTGTGTCAGCCTCGGCCTGGCTGCAGGTGTGACCCTGCTCGCGCCGGCCGCCGGCTCAGCTGAAGACGGCGACACCGAAGGGGGCATAGAGGAGATTGTGGTCACCGGCTCGCACATCCCGCGCGCGGCCCTGAACGGCCTCGCGCCGGTGATCGTGTTCGACGCCGCCGAACTCGACGCAAGCGGCATCAATACGCTGGCGGATTTTGCCCGCTTCCTGCCACAGAACAGCGAGACCATGAGTGAGGCCGCCGCCAACAGCGGGAACACCCGTGGCACGGCGCAATTCAGTCTAAGAGGCGCGGGATTGGACGCCACGTTGACGCTCCTCAACGGGCGTCGTATTGCGCCTTACGGCTCGGGACTCAACGACACCGAATCTTTCGTAGACATCGGTGCCATTCCGGTGCACGCAATTGAACGCATCGAGGTGTTGAAGGACGGCGCGTCGGCCATCTACGGATCGGAGGCCGTCGCAGGCGTGGTAAACGTGATCCTGAAGGAAGCCATCGAAGGCATTCAAGTTGATGCAGGCTATCTTAGTGCCGTGGAAGGCGACGGCGCAGAGCGCAACTTTGCCTTGAGTGGCGGGTTCAGTCGCGAGCGCAGCCAGGTCTCGTTCATGCTGAACTACCTCGAGCGCGACCCGATCTACTCTCGCGATCGCAACTGGTCGAGCGAGCTCGACTTCTCTGGGCGGGGTGGCCCGAACGGGCGCAGCCCATACAGTTCACCACCCACGGTCTTCCTGATCGAGAGCGAGCGGTGGGCGTGGGACCCCGCATGCCCCGAGAAGGGTCCGCTCGCGAATCGAGACGTGCTGGAGCCCGGTTCCGTAGAGCTGTGCCGATTTAACATTGCGCAATTCACCACTCAGAACTCGCCGGCCGAGCGGCTGAGTATTTTCGCAACGGGGCGTCACCACGTAAACGATTCCCTCGAGTTCTTTGCCGAGGTCATGTTCGCCGCCAATGACAACACAGCGGTACTGGCGCCGACGCCCGTTGAACTATTGGTGAAAGCGGACCACCCCGACAACCCGTTTGGAGAGGACCTATTCGCCTATTACCGCGCCACCGATACGGGTAACCGGCAATTGCGCAGCGAGGGCGCTACATACCGCTGGGTGGCCGGGGCCGCCGGTGACGTCGGCAACTGGAAGTGGGAGTCGAGTTTGATGGGCAGCCGGAGCCGCGTGAAAGACATCAGCTACGACGCCGTCCTGTTCACGCCGCTGCAGGAGGCCGTCCTCGGCATCGACGGGACGGGCGGTGTTCGCTACTACAACCCATTCGGCGCGAATCCCGGGAACGACCCAGCTTTGACCGCAACATTCGCAGTTGACGAAACCTGGAACCGCTCCACCACCGATGAAGAGTCATTCGACCTGCTGGCACGCCGAGACGTCGGCTCGCTGCCAGGCGGCCCGGCGGCGGTCGCACTCGGCGTACAGTGGCGGCGTCAGTCGCAGCAGCAAGAGCTCGATGCCGTCCAGGCCTCGGGTGATCTCGCGGGTATTGGGCTGCCCTTGACGCCGCTCGATGCGGATCGCGACATTCGATCCGCGTTCGCCGAGCTGGCGCTGCCTCTGCATGACCGCGTAGAGGGGCAACTCGCCGTTCGATGGGACAGCTACAGCGATTTCGGGTCGACTATCAACCCCAAACTGGCGCTCGGCTGGCGCCCTACGGATCAGGTGCTGTTGCGGGCGACGTGGGGGACTTCCTTCCGGCCGCCTGCCTTCCGCGAGCTGTTCGATCCCGTCACCGTAGAACCCGCAGTGATCTACGCAGACCCCTGGCGATGCGACGCGACCGGTAAGCCTTCGGACTGCTCCTTCAATCCGGTGCCGCTCACTCGCCGCGGGAACGCGGCGCTCGATCCGGAGGAAGGCGAGAGCGTGCTGTTCGGGCTCGTCTGGCAACCAGGACGTGTGCCGGGACTGGTTCTTGACGTGGCTCTGTGGCGAATTGACTATTCCGACCGCATCGCCCGCGTGTCGGACAACTTCGAGGTCTTGTTCGAGAACTTGCCTCCGGATGCGAACCCGTTCGTGCTTCGAGCGCCGCCAAGCGCGGCAGACGTGGCGCTGGGGATTCCGGGACCGGTCACGGGACTCGTCGAATCGTTCATCAATGCCGACCATCTCGATACGCAGGGCATCGACGTCGACTTCCAATGGGCCCGGCCCGGCACACGCCTTGGCGACTTCACTACGCGCCTCACCTATGCATACCTGGACCGTTACGAGCTCGGCCTCGACTTCGCAGGCGTGAAGCAAATCGACGATCTCGCCGGCCGCTACGGGTTCTTCGGCCCCCTTCCGCGGCACCGGGGCAATTTGAGCATGGACTGGAATCGGGCGGCTCAAGGCCTGACTGTGCAACTTCATTACGCCGGCCGTTACGAATCGGCGACGAGCTACTGGCAAGACGGCGTTGACACAGGCCTGCCTTTCGAGGTGCAGGCCTGGTGGTCGCTCGACCTGCAGTACAGCTATCGGATCGAATGGCTGAATGGCGCCACGCTGCGATTCGGCTGTCGCAACTGCACCGACAATTCACCGCCAGATTACAACGACACGATCACAGGCGAAAACATCCACGATGGGCGCGGTGCGCTGCTGTACGTGCGCTGGACGCAGTCAATCTAGAGCCGGCGTCGCCTCCGCGCGAATAACGCACCCAGCCCGAGCAGCAATTCGAGCAGCCCCGTCGCGCCGCCACCACCGCCGCTGCCGCTTGTCGGCGGGGGCGGAGGTGGTGGTGGCGGCGGCGGGGGAGCGACGCTGGTCACCGAGTCGAACCAGGATGAAACGCCACCGACGATCAGCAGCGTCGAAACAGATGTCCATATATCCGCCGAGGCCCTATGGCGGACACAGACTTTGTCGTCAGGGAGGATGAATCCCGACGCGGATGTAAATGTCGCGCCGCAGCCAATGGAGTACTCACCGCCAGTCACGGTGATCTCTACCGGGCTTTCAATGCCCGTAATAGTCACCGTATTGGAAACAACAACAGCTCCTGGAATGACATCTTGGTGTATGAAATTGAACTCATCGGGCGTCGTATCACAACGCGTGAATGGCCCGCTTGCCGACTGGCCCTGTACGGCGACCTCTAGCATGTGGAAATTGCAATCAGTCACGGCGGCTTGCGGGATGATCAGCGGATAGGCGTTTTCGAGAACGCCAGCAAGCGCCCCGAACGCAAAGCCGGTCCGTGAAAAATCGGCAACGTTGATGTGAGTCGCACCTGTATCCTGGGCCAGCGATGCAGTCCGCGCAGCTTCGGTCGGATCCACAGTCGCGTCGCCGACACTGATTGTGAAGATTGGCAGGCTGATCTGGTTTGCCAATGCGACGATGTCACTTTGGCTCGCCCCCGAATAACGAAAGGTGCTCTGGATCAGTGCCATCGCCTTGGTGCCGCCCGGCAGCGCTTGCGGCGGGTTCGCAAACTGATCGATCGCCCATGTCAAAGGATCAAGTTGTGGCAAGCCGGGAGAGCAGCGGGTTAACCCGTCGGGGCACATGAAGGTGAAAGGATAGTCTTGTGCCAGAAAGTCGTTCAGCAGGGCCGTGCCGGCGCTTCCATCAATCGGCGTGAAGGGCTGCACTCTGGCGTCAACGTAGGGAGGTGTGCGCGTCTGTCGCAGACGCACGATCGCCGCGTAATCGCCGACGGACATCTGATCATTGATAAAGTTGGCAACCGCGTCCCTGAATTCGTGGCCAATATCGAAACTGTTGATCACGAATACGATCGAGAGCCTCTGCGTCGGATCCTGATCTGGCGGCAGGCCGAAGCTAAACGTGTTCAACGACGCGCCGTCGAGCGTGACCGCGAAGTCGGCGGCGGTTAGCCCAGTGACCGAACCGCCGCCGTCAGTGACCCTGACGAAGGCCTCGATGGGATCCGTACGTGGCCGGGACTCGACACGCAGATCGATGTCTGCGTGCGCGGGACCGTTGAACAGAACCGCGACTGATAGCAGTCCGATCACCCGTAACCATTTGATACACATGCCGTTCTCCCGCTTTCCGAACTGTGGCTCCGCTGCCATGCCATGCTGAGATAGCGCTGGAGTCAGCGTCCTGATGAAAACTTGATATCGGTTGAATATTCTTGTTCGCCCGACGCTCCGGTCGCGAGAACCGGGGGCTCCATATGAATACACCTGTCGAGAACGCGGGCACTCAGACGCCGGAGGTGGCATTTCAGTTAGGCGAGCTCACGGTCGATCCCAGGGCCGGCGAGGCCCGCGGGCCCGGCGGACGCGAAAAGCTCGATCCCAAAGTCATGGATGTACTCGTCGTCCTGGCACAACACGCTGGGCAGGTCGTCCTGCGCGAGGAATTACTTGCCCGCCTTTGGCCGAATGTCGTCGTGACGGACGAGGTGCTGTCGCGTTGCATTTACGAACTTCGCAGGCAGCTCAGCCTGGCGGGTGGCAGCGAGCGCTACAAGGAGATGATCGAAACAATCCCGAAGCGTGGGTACCGCCTGATTGGCGATGTGGTTCCTGCGCCAGATCTGGCTTCATCCGGTGTGGCGTTGCGCCAGAAATGGCGTCTCCCGGCGCTGATTGCCGCCGCTGTGGCCGTCGCACTTCTGTTGGTCGTTTTCGGCTGGCGCGCAACAGACACTCCAGCGGAGACGCACGCCCTGCCAGCGGTTTCGGCGAATTCCATCGCAGTTCTGCCATTCGTCGACATGAGTGAGGGGCACGACCAGGGCTATTTCTCGGATGGCATCGCGGAGGAGATTCTCAACCGGCTGGCTCAATCCGCCGAACTGCGCGTCATTGCGCGCACGTCCTCGTTTTCGTTGCGTGGCCAATCGCTCGACGTCGCCGAAATCGCCAGGAAACTCGGCGTGACGCATGTGCTGGAGGGGAGCGTTCGCAAAGCCGGCGACCGCATCCGGATCACGGCACAGCTTATCTCTGCGTCCGACAGCTCACACCTGTGGTCGGAAACCTTTGACCGCGGGCTCGAGGACGTGTTTTCAGTCCAGGATGAAATTGCGACATCGGTCGCCGCGGCGCTGCAGATCGCGCTTGGTGGCGGAACGCCGAAGGGGCGGATGCCAGCCAGCGTCGAGGCCTATGAAAGCTTCCTGAAAGGGGAATTCTTTTATCATCGCCGCAGTCCCGGTGACGTCAAGCGCTCTGTCACGTACTTCAAGGAAGCGACTTCCATCGATCCTCGCTACGCCAGGGCATGGGCTGCTCTCGCCGGTGCGTACTCATATCTGGCCTGGGATGGAGTCCACCTGGACAAGGAGCTGCAACGCCTCCAGGGTAAGGCGGCATTCAGGGCCGTCGAACTCGATCCGCGTCTCGCGGTAGCCCACAGCCGCCTCGCCCAGTTCTATAGCGAGACAACGGACGAAAAGAAAGCGGAAGAACATCACCGCATTGCCATGGCGCTCGACCCCAATGAGCCGATGGTGCTGGCAGGTAGCGTGTCCTATGGCGAAGGCGACATCGACGAGGCAATCGCAATTCAACGCCGGATTGTCACCCGGGATCCCCTCAATCATGGGGCCCGGC
>JANLWE010000111.1:0-3109 GCA_031364365.1 Gammaproteobacteria bacterium
CAGAGAAGTCGACGAGCAGATCTGGCTCGTCAGTTTCATGCACTATGATCTAGGATTCTTTGATCAGGACGAGGGACGCGTTGAACCCGCCCCCAATCCGTTCACGCCGCAAACACTGTTAACCAAGTCTCCGGAAAAGAGTGTAAACCATGTGACCGGAATACACCGCGCGACAACTGGTGCCGGCGGAGGGAGTCGAACCCCAGACCTGAGGTTTACAAAACCACTGCTCTACCAACTGAGCTACGCCGGCGGCGGCCGGCATTTTAGCCCGGCAGCGCGCCGCTTTGCCGGTTGCCGCTCGCCAGATGGACGAAGAGTCCCAGTAGCGCCATCGCCCAGACGATTACCGAGCTGGACGGCAGGTCTGTGACCACCGACAGCGCAAGACCTGCGACGTAACTCGCCAATCCCAGCAGGTAACCCGTCACAAGCTGGCGATTGACGGCCATCCGATAAGTCGCGACCGCGGGCACGATCAGGCTCGTGAAAACAAGATACACGCCGACCAGTTGCACCGAGGCGGTCACCATCACGGCGAACATCAGGTAGAACCCGATTCGCCCGATCCGCTCGCGCCACAGGAACCAGACCACTGCGAAGATCGCCGTCAGGATCGCTGTGCGGATCAACTGCGTTTCCGAGACCCAGAGGATCTGACCGGACAGCAGATCCTTCAGGTTCTCACCGCCGTGCGGATCGTTCGCGAGCAGCAGGATCTGCGCGGCCGAAGCGAGCACAAACAGGATTCCGATCAGCGCCTCCTGGGCTTCCGGCCGCTTGCGCTCGGTCCAGGTCAGGAGAATCGCGCCCGCGAGCGCCGCGGCGCCCGCGGCTGCCTGTGCAGTCCAGCCCTCTACCGGCAGTCCGAAACTGCTGGCCGCGATCACGCCGAGTCCCGCGACCTGCGCAATTGCGAGATCGATGAACACGATGCCGCGCGAGAAGACCTGTTGTCCGAGCGGCACGTGTGAGACCACGACCAGGACGCCTGCGATCAGGGCCGGCCACAGGATGCTCATTTCCGTCGAGAAGAGGTTCATAGCGTGGCACCGAGCAGGCGATCGAGGGTGTCGTCGAACAGTCCGAAAAGATCCTTCGCGGCGGGCGTGCCGCCGACCGAGAAAGGCAACATCACGACCGGCGCACCGACATGATCCGAGAGCCAATTCGCCGCCTTCGGATCGTTGTAGGCATTGCGCATGATTAGGCGTGGGGGCGAACCCGATAGTTTCGTCACGAGCTGACTCAGATGACCCGCGCTCGGCGGCACGCCGGGCTTCGGCTCAATAGCAGCGAGCTCCTTCAATCCGAGCCAATTACACAGATACACCTGGTCGCGATGCATGACGACCACGGGAAGACCCTTGAGCGGTGCTGCCTTGCTGTCCCAGCGCGCAATCGCCTGTGCCCATCGCGCATCGAAATCGGCACCGCGCTGTTGGTAGTACACTGCATTGGCGGCATCGAGCGACACGAGCCGCGCAGTGAGCGCTTTCGCAATAATCGCGATGTTGCGCGGATCCAGCTGCACGTGCGGATTTCCCAAGGGGTGGATATCCCCCATCGATCGATCGAGCTGCGATGGTTTCTCGAGCAGGGTGACCTGCGCGGTCGCCTCGAAGTACCCCGGACCGCCAGGCTGGATCCGGTTGTTGCCGGACTCCCGCACGAGCACGGGCAACCACCCGATTTCCAGTTCCCCTCCATTTGAGATCAGCAAGTCGGCCGTACGAGCGCGTGCGACGAGACTCGGTTTAGCATCCACGCGGTGCACGTCCTGTAACGCACTGGTTGCCGTGTAGACATTCACGCGATCGCCGCCCAGCTCGGTTGCGAGCGCCCCCCAATCCGCCGTCGTCGCGAGGATCCTGAACGCAGCCTGTGCGGGAACGGCCACACCGAATATGAGTAGCGCGATGACGCCGCGAAAAAAATGTTTCATGACTGCGGCTCCTAATACTTGTGTGCGCCGTGCGCGCCGATGCCGTAGATGTATTGCAGGCGGAACTGCCGATCGTACCGGCCTTCATCACGCGCGTCGTCCCAGCTGAATTGCGCTCGCAGCCGCGTAAACTCGCTCGGACTCCAGTCGAGCATTGTCGAGATTCTCTCCGGGCTCGCGGCAAACAGTATCGGGAACGATTCCGGCAACAACACACCGTCATCGACGAGTCCGATGTCCGGCGAGCCGGAGTCGAGCGCGTCGTAGCGGACTCCGACGCGCCAGCGCGGCAGGAATTTGTACACGCTCTGCACATACCAGCCGGATTGGTCGCCGCGATACGCGTCGCTCAGACCCAGGCCTTCCGCATCGAACGTCAGTTGACCGTTCTCTTTGCGACGGAAGTATTCCGCCTGCAGCTTCAATTGTTGGCGCGCGACATTGCCGTTCGGCGACCACTTGAGAACTGCGTCCGCCACCCAGGTACGTGAACTTCCGGTAAAGGAATTGAGGACCGGCTCGCCCAGGTCATTGACATCCTCGTATGTACGGTCATCAGCGCGGAGGTCGAGCCAGGATGCGCCGACGCGCCAGCTGGTGGATTCGCCCAGGTCGCCACCGACGTGCGCGAAGAGCGTCGTGCCGTTCAGGCCATTGCGGTCACGGCGTGTCCCCGGAAACGCCTGGCCGTTGCCCGCCTCGGCACCAAACTCAATGAAGAGATCGGTCGGCGCGAGCCATTTGACTTGCAGGCCGTCCTGCCCCATCTGATTGCCGACAAAGGCCTGGTAGACGAGCGGCTGATCGATGAAATCCCAGGCATGGGCATGCACTTCATTCAGATAGCCGAAGCTGGAGAAGAAACGCCCGCCCTTGACTGTGAATCCCGACGGTAGCGCCAGCGTCCGGAAGTACGCTTCCTCAACCTCGATCTCGTCTTCCCCGGTGATTGCCGCGATCAGGGTCGCCGAAAAATACGGATCGACGTTTGAACTGAGCACCAACTCAGATTCCGAGAGATTGAAGCTGCGCTCGCCCGGGCCCACTTCGCCCCCGCTTGGAATGAAGCCCGCGACGCGCCAGCTCTCGGGGTCCTCCGACAGGTTCGTGTAGTTGCCGGCGAAGATCAGCGAGATTGCCGGATTAAAGGCCGATGCGCTGCTC
>JANLWE010000017.1:0-13490 GCA_031364365.1 Gammaproteobacteria bacterium
CTCAATTCCTTCTTGACCACGGCGTAG
This sequence comes from Gammaproteobacteria bacterium, assembly GCA_031364365.1. Taxonomy (GTDB): domain Bacteria; phylum Pseudomonadota; class Gammaproteobacteria; order Steroidobacterales; family Steroidobacteraceae; genus SCUD01. The sequence continues at coordinate 28 of JANLWE010000017.1, forward strand.
CACTCGCACGCCTGGGTCTCCAGTCCGGACCGCTCAAGCACGGTAATGTGGCCACGGCGGTAGCGAATAAAACCGGCGTGCTGCAATCTCCCGGCGGCCTCGGTAATGCCTTCGCGGCGCACGCCGAGCATGCTGGCGACCAGTTCCTGTGTCATGACCAACTCATTCGAAGGCAATCGATCGAGGGTCAACAATAGCCAGCGGCACAGCTGCTGCTCCAACGAATGGTGCCGATTGCAGACCGCCGCCTGGGTCATCTGTGTAATCAGCGCCTGGGTGTAGCGCAGCAGCAAGCGCTGCAGCAAGCCGGCCCGATTGAATTCCCGCATCAACAGGTGGCTCTCCAGCCGGTAAGCGTGGCCGGCGGTCTGAACCACGGCCGAGCTTGGCGTGGTATCCCCTCCCATGAAAAGCGAGATACCGACCACGCCTTCATTGCCCACCCCCGCGGCTTCGGCTGATGCGCCGGACTCCATGACATAGTGCAGCGACACGATGGCCGTGGTGGGGAAATAAGCGTGTCGCAGTTGCCCGCCGGGCTCGTAGAGCATTTCACCGAGCGGCATCGGGACCAGTTCCAGGTGCGCAGTCAGACGCTCGAATTCTGCCGTCGGCAGGGCGGCGAGAAGATGGTTCTGATTCGGACTATTGGGTGATGACATCGTAAATCGTCGGGATCCTGGATTCTATTTCCTCGCGGCGAGCTCCACGCCGATACCGCGGTAACCGATGAAGCGGCTGGACTTGTTGAACATCGGTTCCCCGCTCACCTGAAACCTCTGCGTCGAGCCATCGGCAGTGACGCGGCTGAAGACGAAATCCAGGAAGGGCTGCCGGGCGGCTATGGTTGCCTGCAGCGTCTCCCGCTCCGCCTCATTCCATCCTGCCGCCTCATTGCCGTCTGCATTTCCCGCCAGGGCGTCGACCCGGATACCGAGCATCTCCAGGACCGGGCCGGAGACCTTGCTGAATTTCCCATTCTCGTCCTGCTCCCAGTACCAGTCGGAGGCCAGTTCGGTCAGGCTGCGAAAACGCGCTTCGCTTTCGCGCAGTTCAGCGGTCCGTTCCTGCACCGTCTGTTCCAGCAGTTTGTTGTAATTCTCGAGTCTCTTGTACAACAGCCGCACTTCCAGCATGTTGTGGATGCGCGTCTTGACCTCGACCAGATCGAACGGCTTGCTGATGAAGTCCTTCGCGCCGGCCTGCAGCGCGCGCAGCTTGTGACCGGGCTGTGCGGTGATTACGACGACCGGAAGGTAACCGTTCGTATCGTTGGTCTTGAGGCCCGCCATCACCTCGAATCCATCCATGTCGGGCATCTGCAGATCCAGCAGGATCAGGTCGTAGCCGTTCTTGCGGTGCAGCGCGCAAACCTCCCGCGGATTCATCGTTGAGGCAACGTTGGTGTAACCGGTGTCGCTCAGCAATTGCTCAAGCAGACTGACATTGGACTCCTGATCGTCAACGATCAGGATGCTGGCGTCAAGAATGTCGGGTGCACTGAAAATCATGCGATTTCCTCTTTCTTCACTTGGGCCGACTCGCTGTTCGCGAATTTCAGCGCCATGTCCAGCGCATCCATGAATTCGTTCACCTTGATAGGTTTGGTTAGATAGCGGAAGAATCCCGCCTCCAGACCCTTCGCGATATCGCGGGGTATTGCATTGGCACTGAGGGCAACCACCGGGATGTGCGCTGTTGCCGGGTCTGCGCGCAGGATTTTCAGTGCCTGGATACCGCTGATGCCGGGCAGGTTGATGTCCATCAGGATTACATCCGGCCGGGAGGCGCGCGCAATCTCGACGCCGCGGTTGCCGTCCATCGCACTCAGCAGGCGGATATCGGGCCGGCGCGCGATGAGATCCTCGACCAGCATCAGATTGGCCGGATTGTCCTCGACGTAGAGGAGGGTGCGCAACTGCGCACCATTTTGAATTTGCGCCTGGCCGGCAGCGGCGGGTTTGAGTGCGGCGACGACAGATTGTGGTTCAGTCGTCAGATTCAGTTCGAACCAGAACACACTGCCCACACCGACCGTGCTTTCCACGCCGATTTGGCCATTCATCATTTCGACCAGCCGCTTGCTCACCATCAGGCCGATGCCTGTGCCTTCCTCGATGCCGGTCTCCTGTCCCAGACGATTGAATGGCTGAAAAAGCTGTGTCAATTCATCCGGACTCAATCCTTCGCCGGTGTCCTTGACACTGATGCGAATGCGATCCGCGGTGATCACCGCGCAATCCACGACGACCGCGCCTCCTACCTTGTTGTATTTGACCGCGTTGAAAAGAAGATTGATTAGAACCTGCTTCACCCGTGTCCGGTCGGCCTTGACAAAGTAAGGGAATATGAGCTCGGGGAAAGTCATTCGGATGTCGCGCTTTTGCGCCTGCTGTTCCATCATGGCATGGCATTCGAGCATGATTTCTTGCAGCGATACCGGTTCCGGCGACAGTGACAGCTTGCCGGACTCGATCTGCGCGAGATCGAGGATCTCGTTGATCAGTTCCAACAGGTACCAACCCGCCTTGAGAATCTGATCAATGCTTCGCTTCTGGGAGACCGTTGGCAGCGGTGAACCGGATTCCATCAACTGGGCAAATCCGAGAATCGCACTGAGCGGCGTGCGAAGCTCATGGCTCATGCTGGACAAGAAATCCGATTTCGCGAGGTTGGCTTTTTCGGCAGCGGCCATCGCCTCGTTCAACTCCAATTCGACCTGCTTGCGCACGGAATTGTCGGTGCCAATCAGCAGGTATCCGATGATTTCTCCGTAATCATCGCGCAGCGCCGTGATCGAGATGATGGCCGGAAAGCGGCCGCCGTCCTTGCGGATATAAGTCAATTCATAAATGTCCTCGATCCCGCGTGAGGCTTTGTAGGCCAAGGCCTCGAAGCCGGGCTTGATCGCGATGGCGAGCTCGAGGCTCAAGGCCTGGGCGCGCGCCATCACCTCCTGCGGATCGTGGATGTCGCTGGGGTTTATCTTGTTGACGACTTCGGCGGCCAGATAACCCAGCATGCGCTCGGCCCCGACATTGAAGAGTTGAATGATGCCTTTTTCGTCGGTGGCGATAATCGAGAAATTGGCACTGGTTAGAATTGCGTTCTGCAAGGCTCCCGTCTTCAGCAACGCTTCCTGCCGCCGCAATTCGACCATGCCGCCCGCCGTGCCAGCCTGATCTGCAAGTGCGGGACTATTTCCGGTGTCGGACATGGCCAATTTCCGTGAATTGCCTGCTACGGTGCGGAGAGGGAACTGCGCTTGTCGGGGTCTGCAGCAGAAGAGTGCGACCGCGCACAGTCAAACAACTACCCCGCCTCTCCCGAAGCGAGCGTCATTAATCCCGGTTGTTCCACATGGCGTCTGTGCGCTCGCACACATAGCCCGGTCGCTATGAACTCCGCAATTCCGGCTTTTCGAGAAACCACCCGGGTGAGACGGTCCCTTTGCTACAATGCCCGCGACTTCTGGGGGCGATCGGCTTCGACGTGGGCTGCGAAACTCCAGGGGCGTGCCGAGGTGCAGGCAACCTCGTTAATCCGCTTGCAAACTATAGTTGCCAACGACAACAACTACGCTCTGGCGGCTTAATCCCGCCTAACCCCCGCCTGGCATGTGCCTGTGCATCCAGACCCGGGGGACGCGCTCACAGGATCGCGGAACCGGTGTGCTCCGGGCTGGAACCGCTAAAACGCTCCGAAGCTGGCTTCGTGTTTTCCCCGTCAGCCGGGTAGCACGGAGCGAGATCAATAGGCTGGACACGCACGTAGATCCTGTAGCGTAGGGCTTGCGGACGCGGGTTCGATTCCCGCCGCCTCCACCAATTAGTCCTCGGCCATCGGGCCGGGGACCCATGGCTTCATCTCGTGGGATTCGTCCTGCACGCGAGTGGGTACGCTTACGCACAGACAGTTCGCGATGCGGTTCCTATTCTGTGACCTCAACAACGCGACAGGACGGGAAAATTCATGCACATGAACTCAGACGTTGCAGTTCCGGGCGTGGTGGCAGACAAATCGTCCGCCGCGCGCGAATTTCACGGTTTCATCTCGGACGTCGAGCATCTCATTACGTCGAGGACACCGCTCACCGGCGAAGACCTCGCGCGCGCTAAAGCGAAGCTCAGTGAGCGTGTCACGGCTGCCAGGAAATCGCTTTCTGAAATGAATGACGAAATCGCCGACAAGGCGCGCAAGACTGCCCGCCATACCGACCGCTACGTTCACGAGTATCCGTGGCAGGCAATCGGCGTCGGCGCGGCGCTGGGCCTGCTGATCGGGGTTGCGTTCACTCGCCGCAATTGATAACGACTCCGCCGGACTCGGCCGCATTCAATCCGCTGGACGTGGTTCGCTTGCTGGGCGCCGCAGGCGGAACGCTGTTCAGACAGGCCGCCCTGCACGGAGACCTGGCCCGGATCGAATGGGCCGAGGAAAAAGCCCGCTTGTCCAGGATGCTGGCGGTCGGACTCGTCGGCTTCGCAAGCTTCCTGTGCGCCATGCTGGCGATCGGGGCACTGGTTCTCGCACTCAGCTGGGACTCGGCGCTACGGGTCCCGGCCGCGCTCTCATTGGCAGTCATCTACCTGCTGGGAACGGGTATCGCCTGGCGCCGCCTGAAGGCGCTATCGGCCATGAGCACCGAGGCGTTTGCGGCAACTCGCGAAGAGCTTGCCGCGGACCTGGCAATGCTCAAGAGCAAACTGTGAGTGCGCCGGAAGATCTCGCACGTGTCGAACTGCGTCAGGCACTACGCAAGAGAATGCAGGTGCAACGCGAACTGATTGCGATACAACTCAGTCCAGAGCCAGAGGTCGACCGCGGTTACCCGCGCAGCAAGACGATGCGATTCCTCACGCGACAGCCTGGCCTTGCGGTCACCCTGCTTGCAGAAAGTGCGGCGTTCCTGGTTGGTGCGCGCTATGCCCGGTCGATGACCGCAGTCATGGCGATCGCCCGCGTCATGCGATCCGCCGGAACCCGCAAACCACGTCGTTAAGCAGGTTCTTTCGGTGCGTTGACGTACAAAGGGTCAGCTCGGAAGCGCAAACAAGTCCGCGTCGGGATCGGGCAGTCCTTGAATGGCCCGCTGGATGATCTGCGCAGCGATGACGCTGAAGGTGATTCCGTTGCCGCCATAACCCATGACGGAAAAACACCGCGCGGCACCGGGAATTGCACCAATTGCGGGGAGCCCGGTGGCGCTCGCACCAAAGCAGCCGGCCCACGCGAAATCAGGTCGGGTGTCGAGCGCAGGCATTAACCTCGCGAGTTTGCGCCGTATGGCGGCGATCTTCTGCGGGATCAGCGCGTCGCGCCTTGCTTCGTCCGAGAACTCCTCGTCCTCGCCTCCGACGATGACTCGGCCATCGAGCGTCGTGCGCAAATAGAGGTAGGGATCCGCCGCCTCCCAGATCAGGCAATGGCCCGGCCACAGCTTCGCGGGCTGCGGCCGAGTCGCCATCGCCCAGGTCGACATCACCTTGTAGCCTTTCGACCTGACGAGCTTGACCACTTTGTAACCGGTCGCAAACACGGCATGGCGGGCGCGCACCACCGGGCCACCTGCCGTAGCCAGCATGACCCGCGAACGCCCGGACTGGATGTCGACCACCTCGGCGGGCGCATGGATGCGGGCGCCCCGGGTCAGCGCGGATCGCCACAGGCCGGCGACCAATGCCGCCGGATCGACCTCACCGGCGCCGCTGGACAATATTGCCCCTCGCCGCTCAATGCTCGTCATCGCTCGCAGCATTTTCGCATCGATGAACCGGGAGCGCAGGCCGACCTCAGCGCGGGCCGCGGCCTCCCGCTTCAGCTCCGTCACGTTCAGCACATTGCCCGGCAAGTAGACGGTCTGGCGTTCGCGAAACCCGCAGCGCAAGCCAAGATCCGCAATGCGGCCACGAAGGAAATCTACTGCCGTCGCCGAGCGCCAGTAGGCCCGGACTGCGCGCTCGCGACCGATTTTTCGTGCCAGATGGATCAGCGGCTGGTCGATCTCGAATTGCAGCAGTGCCGTGCTGGCCGGAGTCGAGCCCTTGACCGGGCCGCGGCGGTCGAGCACCGCGACACTGTTGCCTGAACGCAAAATTGCATCCGCAATCAGCGCCCCGCTAACACCGGCGCCCACGACAGCGACGTCGATGGTCAGATCCGCGGCGAGCGGTTGGCAGGGGACGCGAACGTCGCCGCGTCGCAGCCAGAACGGCGTGCCCGTGCGCAGATCGCGTTTCGCGATGACGGCGCCGCGCCAGGGCGGACTCACCGCGACTCCGGCAAGCCCTCCAGCAGGTCTGCCAGTTCATCGGCATGCTCTTCCTCCACGGCCAGGATGCCTTTCAGCAGGTCGCTGGTCGTCGGGTCATTCTCGCCGAGGTACTGGATCATTTCGCGATAGCTGTCGATGGCAATGCGCTCTGCCACCAGGTCTTCCTTGATCATGCCGACGAGCGTCTTGCCGGCGACATATTCGGCGTGGCTCCGGCCCGTCAGGCTGTCCGGCGCAAAGTCCGGCTCACCGCCCAGTTGCACAATGCGCTCCGCGATCTGGTCGGCATGTCCCAGTTCTTCGTTGGAATGCGCCAGGAATTCCTCGGCAATGCCCTTTGAGTAGATGCCTCGAGCCATGAAGTTATGCCGCCGATAGCGGAGTACGCAAACGATTTCCGTGGCCAGAGCTTCGTTGAGCAGCTTCAAAACCGCTTCGCGGTCCGCCGCATAGCCGGCTGTAACCGCCCCTTCCTCAATGTGCTTGCGCGCCTGTTTGCGCAACGTCTCTACATTCGTCAACGCGCGTTTCGATTGCATGCGCAAATCCTAGCGCCGTCTGACGGCATTGACCCTCAGTCAACGTGCCATCTGGTCCTTCATGGACTCCTACGTGGCAGTTACCCATGGCAGCAGCCGGTCAAATTCCTTCTTGACCACTTCATAACATTCACAGGCGTGTGCTTGCAGGGCGGACCTGTCGAGGACGGTAATGGTGCCACGGCTGTATTCGATCAGACCGAGCTTCTGCAACTTGCCGGCCGATTCCGTGACGCCTTCGCGCCGAACTCCCAGCATGTTGGCGATCAATTCCTGCGTCATCCTCAATTGGTTTGAGGCCAGGCGGTCGAGACTCATCAGCAGCCAGCGGCAAAGCTGCTGTTCCACGGAATGATGGCGATTGCAGACGGCCGTCTGTGCCATCTGCGTGATCAGCGCCTGCGTATACCGAAGCAAAAGACGCTGCATCGGACCCGCCCGGTAGAACTCCTCCTTCAGATAGTGTCCCGGCACGCGGTACGCCTGACCACCACTTTGCACGATCGCGCGGCTCGGGGTCGTTTCACCGCCCATGAAAAGAGAAATCCCGACGATACCTTCGTTGCCGACGATGGCAATTTCGGCCGAAGCGCCGTCTTCCATTACGTAGAGCAGGGAAACGATCGAGGTCGTCGGGAAGTACACGTGCCGCATCGCGTCGCCGGATTCGTACAGGACGTGGCCGAGCGGCATCGCCCTCGGTTCCATTCTTGGGCGCAGTCGATCCCATTCCTCCGGCGGCAGCGCGCCAAGGAGGTGATTTTGTCGCGGCGAATCGGGACGAGCTTCCATCGAATTCCCGAATTCATTCACCTGACTGTCTACAAACGGCTCGGAATCCGGCTCCAAATGCCCGAGCGCGGGTTTCATCTTACCCCCTGCTCGCTTCGTGCGCTACCGCACTGATGTGCCACGGGGCAGTCGGATCAAATCCTGCCCATCAGGAACAGAACGAGCAGCACAACCACCAGGAGTCCGACGATACCGCTGGGCCCGTAACCCCAGGATCGACTGTGCGGCCAGGTCGGGATGACGCCCACGAGGGCCAGCACCAGCACAATCAACAGAATGGTTCCCAAGCTCATTGATTTATCCCCTGAAAAGTTCTTCGAAACACAAAACTAGTTCGGACGTCATTCTTAGTCAGTGCGGTAGCACACATACGTCCGCGGTTACCGGCTATTCCCCTGGATACGCGCTTGCGCATGGGTGCGTCAGCGTACAGACGCGACTGTGAGCCACGCGTACTGTCCGCGTCAGATCAAAGCAAGGGGCAGGCACTTGAATTTCATCATTTGGCTCATCGTCGGTGGACTGCTCGGCTGGGGTGCAAGCCTGTTCACGGGAACCCACAGCCGGCAGGGATTCATCCTGAATGTCGTCGTCGGAATCGTCGGCATGCTGATCGGCGCCAGGCTCCTGAGCGAGCTACTCGCATTGCCTATGTTCAGTCTGGGCGAATTCAGCATTACCGGTTTGCTCGTGTCTTTGCTTGGAGCGACGGTATTGCTGACCGTCGTGGCGCTGCTCCGTATTCAACATTTTCATCCAATGGCTCATTACCTAAGCGAGATAACCGAAGTGATCAAGACATCTCGAGCAATCCCCGGACCGTTCCCGCTGATCGCAGTCGCACTGGTGGGCATGCTCATCACCGCCTGCGCGTCTGCGCCACCGGCGCCAGATTCAGCGATGGACGCGGCTAAGGTCGCGATTTCAAATGCCGAAAAGTCGGAAGCAGGCCAATTTGCGGGCGCCGAGCTCGGCGAGGCGCGAGACAAGCTCGCTTTGGCTGACACCGCCGTGCGCGAAGAGAACATGGTCGTAGCCGAACGATTCGCACAGGAATCGCAGGTGCAGGCCGAACTCGCCTCCGCCAGGACCGCTGCGGCCAAGGCCGCGGCAGTCAACAAGGAAATGGAGCGTGGGGCCGACGCCCTGACCGAAGAAATGCAGCGTGCAGGAGAACCGCGATGAATACCTTGTTCCGCAACCATGCCAGCTATGCAACGGTTCTCACTATTGCAGCGGCCGTGAGCTTCACGCTCGCGGGCTGTGCCACAGCACCCCTCGCACCGGACGGAGCGGCTGATGTCCGCGCCAAGTTGACACGGCTACAGACTGATCCGACCCTCGCAAATCGAGCGCCGGTCGCAGTCCAGGAAGCCGAGACCGCGGTCCGCGTTGCCGAAGAGCCGTTGGCGAAGGATGCCGCTCTGGGTGCCCATCGTGTCTACATGGCCGATCGCAAGGTCGAGATCGCGATGGCTCAAGCTTCGACAAGTCAGGCCGAAGATCAGCGCGTGAAACTGGGCGAAGAGCGCGAACGGTCGCGTCTCGAAGCCCGCACTCGCGAAGCCGATCTGGCGCACGCCGATGCCGACGCTACCCGCGTTGCCGCGGCCGACGCAGCAAGCGAAGCGAAGCGACAGGCCGAAGACATGCAGCGCCAGATCGACGCACTCCAGGCCAAAGCGACCGACCGCGGTCTCGTGCTGACACTCGGTGACGTGCTATTTACGAGCGGCAGGGCCGACCTGAAAGCCGGTGCCACCGCCAACCTCGACCGGCTCGTCACATTCCTCAACCAGAACCCGGACCGGAAAGTGGAAATTGAGGGTCACACGGATAACGTCGGTAGCGACGACTACAACCAGGGGCTCTCACAAAGCCGCGCGGATTCAGTGAGATCATTCCTGATGCAGCAGGGCATCAGTTCTGAACGGATCGTCGCGTCCGGGAAAGGCGAACAACGACCAGTCGCGGACAATGAGTCCGAAGGCGGTCGACAGCAGAATCGCCGCGTCGAAGTGATCATTGGGAATCCTCCATCGCTGGCAGAATCGACGTAACGCGACAGAGCGGCTTGGCAGTCGGCCCGCACATGCGGGCCGATTTTTTGGATCGCCGACGGGTGCACGCATCCCGCACAGGAGTGACTTCCATGAATGGCACCAAATTCGCAGCCCTGTTCCTGATTGCGGCCGGCGTGCTGGGTCTGGCATTCGGTGGCTTCACGTACACCAAGGAAACGCACGAAGCTCAACTCGGTCCGATCGAGCTGTCGGTCAAAGACAAGGAAACGTTTAACATCCCGGTCTGGCTCGGCGCAGGGGCGGTCATCGCCGGTGTGTTTCTGCTGGTCGTGCGCACGAAGAGCTGAACGACGTTGACCAGGTCTGTCGCACCGGCGGCGCAGGTCGTCAATCGCCTGATCGAGGGACTGCCACGCGAGGCCCGTAACAGGATTCTGAAACTCTGCGAGCCCGTGAACCTGGCATTCGGCACGGTACTGTGCGAGGCCAGCCGGCGTCTCCGGTACGTTTACTTTCCCCTCACCGGCTTCATCTCGCTGGTGGCGACGGTGAAGCGCCATCCACCACTCGAGATCGGGCTGATCGGGAATGAAGGCATGCTCGGCGCGACCCTGGCGCTCGGCGTCACGGGCGCCCGCCTGCGCGGAATCGTGCAAGGCTCCGGGACCGCATTGCGAATGACGGCCGCGCAACTCCGTCGTGAACTGCGCAGCTGTCGCGCTCTGCGCCGCACGCTCAACCATTACCTGTTTGTACTGTTGTCGCAACAGTCGAGATCAATCGCGTGCAGCCGTTTCCACGAGATCAAGTCGCGCCTCGCGCGCTGGTTGTTGATGACGCACGATCGCGCACACGCGGATCACTTTCACCTCACGCACCAGTACCTCGCTGACATGCTCGGTGTACAACGAAGCGCCGTAACCATCGCCGCAGGTGCACTGCAGAGAAACAAGGTCATCAGCTATACTCGTGGCGAAATCTTCATACTCGACCGTCGAGGGCTTGAGTCGGCATCTTGCGAGTGCTACCAGGCGGTGATCGAGGACCATCAACGATTGTTCGCTTGAGGCCGCTACGCGGCCACAATTCCGTCCCACCGGGGTGAGATCACCGGTTATCGTACGCACACGATGAACCGCGGATTCTCACTGCGAGCTTATCTCCGAACCTCCAGCATGTCGCCGAATGGCCTGCGCGACGATGGCGCAGGCACGGACGAGATCGATGACCAGACGCCGCTGCGCTCCGAGCTGTTCAGTGCGGATCAGATGGAGCAGCACGGCAAGGCACTTGCGCGTGTACATGCGCTAAGCCAGTCCGCTCCGCAAAACCGCCTGCTGCGGCGGCTGGATGAGAACGAGCAGGTCCTGGGCGAGTCCTGCAATCTCCTGACGGCGGCGGTCAAATCCAAGCGGCGTATTGCCCCCGCTGGCGTGTGGCTGCTCGACAATTTCTACCTGATCGAAGAACAGATCCGCACGGCCCGGCGGCACCTGCCCAAAGGCTACAGCCGGGGACTGCCGCGGCTGGCGCAGGGACCGTCACGTGGATTGCCGCGAGTCTACGACCTCGCGCTGGAAGCGATTTCGCATGGCGACGGTCGCGTGGACTCGGACACCCTCTGCCGTTTCGTGACCGCGTATCAGTCGATCGCGCCGCTGACGCTCGGCGAATTGTGGGCGATACCGATCATGCTGCGCCTCGCGCTGATCGAGAATCTGCGTCGCGTGGGCGCCCAGATCACCGCCTCCAGGGTCCACCTGGATCTGGCCCAGGACTGGGCGAACCGGATGATGGAGATCGCCGAAAGTGACCCGAAGAGCCTGATTCTCGTGATTGCCGACATGGCTCGCTCAAACCCGCCAATGGTGAGTTCGTTTGTCGCCGAGCTTGCACGCCGCCTGCAGGGTCACGGGCCGGCACTCGCGCTGCCGCTCACCTGGATCGAACAGCGTCTTTCCGAGTCCAGCCAGACGATCGAGCAGCTGGTCCGGTCTGAAACACAGCAACAGGCGGCGGACCAGGTTTCGATCAGCAATACCATCGGCAGCCTGCGCCTTCTCGGAGCCATGGACTGGCGTGAGTTCGTCGAGTCGATGAGTCTCGTCGAAAATATCCTGCGGGAGGACTTTGACGGCGCTTATGGGCGGATGGATTTCGCGACGCGAGATCGTTATCGCCATGTGATCGCCCGGCTCGCAAAACGCAGTACCCTGTCTGAAGCAGAAGTCGCGCGGGCGACAATTGAGCTTGGGCACGAGAGTGCCACCGTACATGGCGGCAATGCCCGTCAGGCACATGTCGGCTTCTACCTGATCGACCAGGGCCTGCCGCAGCTCGAACGAATAATCGCTTACCGGCCCACCGTGATTGCACGGATGCGAAGGTCGATCCGCAAGACACCCTTGCTCGCCTACGCCGGTTCTATCGTGGCGATGACGGCGGTCTTCTCCGCGGTTCCTTTGGACATGGCACAAGGCGCCGGCGTCGAAGGCTGGCGATTCGCAGCACTTGGATTCCTGATCGTGCTGGGCGCGAGCCAGCTGGCGTCGGCGCTTGCAAACTGGCTCGCAGCACTGCTGACCACTCCGCAGCCTCTACCAAGGATGGATTTCTCAAAGGGGCTGCCACAGAACCTGCGAACCCTGGTCGTGATCCCGACGCTATTGAACAGCATGGAAAAGATCGCAGAACTGCTTGAGTCGCTCGAAGTCCGGTTCCTCGGAAACCGCGATGAATACCTGAACTTCGCCTTGCTGACCGACTACTGCGATGCAGCGGAGGAGTCGCTCATCGAGGATGAGCCACTCTTGCGCAGCGCCAGAAACGGAATCGAACTGCTTAACGAGAGATATCGCGCCAGCGGAGCTGATCGATTCTTCCTGCTTCATCGTCCCCGGCGCTGGAATCCGTCGGAACGATTATGGATGGGATACGAGCGCAAGCGGGGCAAGCTCGCAGACCTGAATGCGCTGCTCCGCGGCGATGGGCGCGGCCGATTCTCGCTCATCGTGGGTGACGTCGCCTCACTGTCGGCTGTCACGTATGTCATCACGCTCGATTCCGACACGCAGCTGCCACTCGACTCCGCGCGGCAGTTCGTGGCGACGATGGCGCACCCGCTCAATCGCCCTCATTACGACGAGAAAAGACAGCGTGTCGTCAGCGGTTACGGCATCTTGCAGCCGCGCATGGGCGCCAGCCTTGCCGGAACGCAGCGATCGCTGTATGCACAATTGTTCGGCAGCGAACCGGGCATTGACCCGTATACGCGAACCGTTTCGGATGTCTACCAGGACGTGTTCGGCGAAGGCTCCTTCATCGGCAAGGGCATTTACGACGTGGACGCGTTCGAGCGCGCGCTCGGCGCGCGCTTTCCGGAAAATCGCGTCCTCAGTCACGACCTGCTCGAAGGCTGCTATGCGCGATCGGGCTTGCTGACCGACGTACATCTGTACGAAGACTATCCGTCCCGATATCTGGCGGATACGCGTCGGCAGGAACGCTGGATCCGCGGCGACTGGCAGATCGCTCATTGGCTGCTGCCGCGCGTTCCCGGTGCGGAGAATCAAAGCCTGTCAAACCCGCTGGCGTTGCTATCACAGTGGAAGATCCTGGACAACCTGCGTCGCAGTCTCGCGCCCGCGGCATTGTTGCTGCTGCTGCTGGTCGGCTGGTTCGCCGCGCCGCGCACCGCGTGGTGGACGCTGGCAGTGGCAGGTGTCGTCCTGATACCGCCGCTATCGATTGGAATCGTGGCCGTGCTGCGCAGACACGAAGACGCGCTCTTGAGCCAGCACCTGGCGGCTGCGCTGCGCTCAGTCGGGCTGAGCC
>JANLWE010000198.1:0-1925 GCA_031364365.1 Gammaproteobacteria bacterium
AGCCTATGTCCCGTCATCGGACACCTATATCGAGAAAGATGCATCGATCAACGAGCACATCGAACAGATGCGGCTATCGGCGACGAAGGCGCTGCTTGAGCGGCCGGATTCAATCATCGTCGCGACCGTCTCCGCGATCTACGGCCTCGGTGATCCCGAGACTTATCTCAAGATGGTCCTGCACCTCGTGCGGGGCGACCGTATGGATCAGCGCCTGCTGCTGCGGCGCCTCGCCGATATGCAGTACACGCGGAATGAACTGGACCTTCGCCAGGGCACGTTCCGGGTGCGCGGCGACGTCGTCGACATTTTCCCGGCGGAGTCGGAACGGGATGCCGTGCGCGTGCAATTCTTCGACGAGGAGATCGAATCGCTCGCGTTTTTCGATCCCCTGACCGGCGAAGTACTGCGCAAGGTTCCGCGACTGACGGTGTTTCCGTCGACCCACTACGTGACGCCGCGCGAGCGGCTGCTCGCCGCGGTCGACCAGATCAAGGTCGAGTTGCGGGCGCGGCTCGCGGAGTTGCGTGCCGCGAACAAGCTTCTGGAGGCGCAACGGCTCGAGCAGCGGACCCTGTTCGATCTCGAGATGATCGCTGAACTCGGTTATTGCGCTGGCATTGAGAACTACTCGCGCTATCTGTCGGGGCGCGAGGCGGGCGAACCGCCACCCTGCCTGTTCGACTACCTGCCGAGCAATTCGCTGCTCGTGATCGACGAGAGCCATGTGACGATCCCGCAGCTCCAGGGCATGTACCGCGGCGACCGCTCACGCAAGGAGACGCTCGTCGAGTACGGCTTTCGGCTGCCGTCGGCGCTGGACAACCGGCCGCTGCGCTTCGATGAATTCGAGCTTGTGCAGCCGCAAACCATTTACGTTTCTGCGACGCCGGCGGTGCGCGAATTGGCGAAATCCGGCCAGGTCGTCGAGCAGGTCGTGCGTCCGACGGGGCTCATCGATCCGATGGTCGAAGTCCGGCCGGTCGCGACGCAGGTGGACGATCTGCTATCAGAGATTCGCCTGCGTGCCGAGCGCAAGGAGCGCGTGCTGGTCACGACACTCACCAAGCGCATGGCGGAGGACCTGACCGACTATCTCGGCGAGCACGGCGTGAAGGTGCGCTACCTGCACTCCGACATCGAGACCGTCGAGCGAGTCGAAATCATCCGCGATCTCAGGCTCGCGAAATTCGACGTGCTGGTCGGCATTAACCTCTTGCGCGAAGGGCTCGATCTGCCGGAAGTCTCGCTGGTCGCAATCCTCGACGCCGACAAGGAAGGCTTTCTGCGTTCCGAGGGGTCGCTGATCCAGACCGTTGGCCGCGCGGCGCGCAATGAGCAGGGACGGGCGATTCTGTACGCGGACCGGATCACAGGCTCGATGGAGCGCGCGATCGCCGAGATGGACAGGCGTCGCGTCAAGCAGCTCGCCTACAATGCGGAACACGGAATCGTGCCGAAATCGATCGTGAAGTCGGTCAAGGACATCATGGAAGGCGCACGCATGGTGCCCGGCAGCGAAGGCGGGCGACGCAGACCCGTGCAGCTCACGCCCGAGCAGGCGATGCAGCAGATCCGCAAGCTGGAAGCGGAGATGTTCCGGCTGGCGCGGAACCTGGAGTTCGAGAAGGCGGCGGCGCTGCGTGACGAGATTGCGGCGATCCGCCATTCCGCCTTCGGCGCCGACGCCGATCGGTTGGCATCCTGACGCTCAACTTATTGCTTTAGTTGGTGTTGCTGGTAGGCTACTGTGTATAAACACAGTTTTCTGGAGCCTGCCATGGAAGGCCCGATTTCGTCGGTTTCCACGCCCGATCTGATCGATCAAATCACCGAACTCGCCGGTCATTTGAATGCCGCGAATGCCCGATTCCTGGCATTGATTGCCGAGCTCGATCGGCGTCGGGGCTGGGCCGAGTGGGGCG
>JANLWE010000036.1:0-31105 GCA_031364365.1 Gammaproteobacteria bacterium
TAAAGGTGAACGTCCCCTTTAGAAGAGGAACGCCCTCTCTTACCTCTTTAGCCACTCCCGCACGAACGGAATCGTGAGTCGGCGCTGAGCCGCGAGCGATTCGGTGTCGAGGTCGTCGAGCATCCGGCAGAGCGTTGCGAAATCGCGCGGCGCGCGGCGCGTCAGGAAGCTGAGCGTCTCTTCCGGCAGTTCGAGTCCGCGGTGGCCGGCGCGGCGGCGAAGCGCCTCCGCCTGTTCGGTTTCGGACAGCGGCTGCAGCCGGTGGATTTCGGTCGCGGCCAGGCGCGATGCGAGGTCCGGCAGGCGGAATCCGAGTGCCAGGGGCGCGCCGGTTGCGGCGAACGCCAGCCGGCCGCGATGCTCGGCGAGCCCGTTATAGAACGTGAACAGCGCGCGTTCCCAGTCGGCATTCCCGGTGACCGCCTCGAGATCGTCGAGCGCCACGAGATCCAGTTGCTCGAGTCCGTCGAGCAGGGCCGGGCCTTCAGGCTTGAGCGTAGCGAGCGGCAGATACGCCGCAGTCCGCCCCTCGGCGCCTGCCAGCGCACAACCCGCCTGGAGCAGGTGGCTCTTGCCTGCGCCGGGTGGTCCGAAGAGCCAGACCGGCACCCGCGAGCCGCCGCTCGCGAGCCGCGTGAGCGCCGCGACGGCTTCGGCATTGGTGCCCGCATGGAAGGTCTCGAAGCGGAGCGAGACGCCCAGCTGGACGCCGAGTGGCAGCTGTCGCACGGAACTAAGCCGCGCCGCGCCGTGTGCGGCTCACCGCGACCGCCTTTCGACTGTAGATCTGTACATAGTCGACGCCGCTCACGACCGTCGTGACCAGCACGAGCGCGCCGAGCGCCGTGATCACCCACTCCGGAAACACCGGAAATGCCGCACGCCAGACCACGGCGATGACGAAGAGGAGCTGCACCAGGGTGTTGATTTTCGAGGGCACGGTCGGACGTCCTTCGAGCGGACCGAACAGCCACTTGTAGACGGCGGCGCCGACCCCGATCACAACGTCCCGTGCGACCGCGACCGCCGCGAGCCAGACCGGCACGAGTCCGATGCAGGCGAGCGTGATGAAGACGCTGACGAGCAGCAGCTTGTCGGCGAGCGGATCGAGCCACTTGCCAACGTCGCTGGTCCACCCGAAGGTTTTTGCCAGATAGCCGTCCAGCGCGTCGGATGCCGCCGCGAGCACGAACAGCGCGAGCGTGTATCCGAAGCGACCCTCCGCCAACAGCAGGACGATCGGCACGGTCAGCGCCATCCGCAGCACGCAGATCAGATTGGGAACGGTCGCCAGCTTCATGGCGCGAAGGCGTAGATCAGGCGCCCGGCATCAACCGCCTGGAGGCGGCCGTCGCGCTGAATCGCCTGGTGCAACGCTTCGGGGTCCCCGCGCACATTGACCAGAAAGGAAACCGCGTCAGGCGTCACCTCGTCGACGGATACGCCTCGCACGGGGGCAAGTCGGGACAGCGCCTTCAGGGCCGATGCGTAGGCTTCGAGCGAGCCAATGCCGGTAATCGTCACGAGCTGCTCGCTGCGCTGCGAGGCGCCGCGCGACGCGTACATGCCTGCGTAGCGCTCGGCCGCGAGTTCCGGACCGGCCTCAAGTTCGCCGGTGGCGTTCGCGGCGAGATCCGCGGCCGAAAAACTCCATTCGACCGAATAGGTCCCGGGATCCGTCTGGCGGGCGCGTCCGATCAGGACGCCATCGGCGCCATAGCGTCGGGCGGCGTCGACCAGCGCAGCGTGGGCCCCGGACCAGGCCTGCTGCATTGCGCGCACCAGATCATCGCCCGCGTCGGGCCAGACGAGCGGGAGGCCGCGGCGCTCGGCATTCGTGTCGATTCGGGATTTCTCGGCGCTCGTGTCGCTCGCGGACACCAGGGCACGGCGCCCGCCGCCGCGATCGATCGCGAGCCAGACGAGCGTTACCGGCCGTTCATTGCCCCAGAAGGCGAGGCCCGACGCATCGACCGCCTTCTCGATTGCCGCCCCGTCGAAGGTCACCGCAAGCTGGTTGCCACCGGCGCGCCGGTAACTGGCCACGTAGCGCGAGGCCTGGGCGACGAGCGGCGCGAGATTCTCGAGCTCGGGCGCGTCGCGCCGGCCCGTCACGCGAACGAGGACGTCGCGCATCGCTTCGCGAAACGCCGCTTCGTTTTCACCGGTGTAGGGCACGGTCACGGCGTACAGGTCGCCGAACGACTCGGCGAGCGCCGGCAGCGAAAATGCCACGCAAGCGAAGGCGGCGAGCCATGAGCGGATACGGTGGACGGGGGTCAAGTCGGGGCCTCTGCTCACGCTACAATAGTACACTGCCCGCTTGCCGGGCCCGCCGAACTGAGCCCGAATCCGCGCGATGACAGAACGCCCCTCGCTGACCTACCGGGATGCCGGCGTCGACATTGATGCCGGCGAGGAACTCGTCGAGCTCATCAAGCCGCGCGTGGCCCGCACACACCGGCCAGAGGTCCTGGCCGGCATCGGCGGCTTCGGCGCGATGATCGAATTGCCCGAGGGCCGCTGGCGACGGCCTGTGCTGGTGGCCGGAACGGACGGCGTCGGAACGAAACTCCGGCTCGCGATCGATACCGGGCTTCACGACGGCGTGGGACAGGACCTGGTCGCAATGTGTGCGAATGACGTCGTCGTGCAAGGCGCCGAACCGCTCTTCTTCCTCGACTATTACGCGACCGGCCGGCTTTCAGTCGAGGTCGCGGAGCGCGTCATCGCGGGCATCGCCGAAGGCTGCGTCAAGGCCGGTTGCGCGCTCGTCGGCGGCGAGACCGCCGAGATGCCCGGCATGTACGCGGAAGGCGACTACGACCTTGCCGGATTCTGCGTCGGTGTCGTTGAACGCGACCGGATTATCGACGGCAGCCGCACGCGCGCGGGTGACGCCATCATCGGTCTCGCCTCCTCCGGACCGCATTCGAACGGCTTCTCGCTGATCCGCCGGCTCATCGAAGTGACCGGGACAAATGCAGAGACGATGCTGGGCGGCGCCCGGCTCTTCGATCTCCTCATGGCGCCGACGCGGATCTACGTCAAATCCCTGCTGCGGCTCGCCGCCGCGGTCGACGTGCATGGATACGCTCACATCACCGGCGGCGGGCTGACAGACAACATTCCGCGGGTGCTGCCGTCGGGCTTCGGCGCGCGCCTCGATGCAGGCTCCTGGCGGCGCGATCCGGTCTGGGACTGGATCCGCGCAAGCGGCCGGATCAGCGATGCCGAGATGCATCGCACATTCAACTGTGGCATCGGCATGATCGCGGTCGTTGCGCGCTCCGAGGCGGATGCGGCGATGGAAATGCTGCGCGCCGCCGGCGAACAGGCAAGCGTCATCGGCGAAGTCGTGACAGGCGCGGGCGTGCAGATCGGCTGATGGGTGGACTACCCTTCGCCGTGCTGATCTCGGGGCGCGGCAGCAACATGCTGGCACTCGAGCAGGCGACGCGGGACGGCCGCATCGACGGACGGATCGTGGCCGTGATCAGCGATCTTGCGGATGCCGCTGGTCTCGCCGAGGCCCGGCGGCGCGGACTTGCGACGGAAGTGCTCACGCCGGATTCGGGTGCGGATCGCGCGGAGTACGGACGCGAGCTCTCGCGCCTCGTCGAGCAGAGCGGTGCCCGGCTCATCGCACTCGCAGGCTTCATGCGCATCCTCGACGGCGGCTTCGTGCAGCGCTGGCAGGGCCGGCTGCTCAACATCCACCCTTCCCTGCTGCCGGCCCATCGCGGGTTGCATACGCACCGGCGCGTGCTCGAAGCCCGCGAACCCCGGCACGGCTGCACCGTGCATTTCGTCGTCGAGGAACTCGACGCTGGCCCCGCAGTCATCCAGGGAAGGCTTGCGGTGCGGCCCGAAGATGACGAGGACTCGCTTTCAGCGCGCATTCAGCGTCTCGAGCACATTATTTATCCGCGCGCGGTCGGCTGGTACGCCGCCGGCCGGCTCGATTGGCGGGATGGCCAGGCCCTGCTGGACGGACGGCCGCCCGGTCCGGAAATCATCGAGGAGTCCTGATGAGGATTTTGGCGCTTGGCCTGGTTGCGCTGATGGCGATGCTGCGGCCTCTGGCCGCGGGCGCCGCGGAAGCCGTGCTCGCCCCGTTCGTCGCGGAGTACGACGTCCGCTATGGCCGCATGTCGGTCGGAACGAGCCGGACCGAGCTCTCGCGCGCGGCTCCGCCCGCTCACTGGATCTTCGAGTCGAGGTCAACGGCCACCGGACTCGCCCGGGTGATCGTGAGCAGCACGCTGAAACAGCGCTCGAATTTCGAGCTCGAGCCTGCAGGGTTGCGTCCCCTGAACTATCTCTTCGACGACGGCACGGATCGTACGGGCCGCGACGTGACGCTCGAATTCGACTGGCACAGCGGCACGGTGCGGGGGACCGCTGAAGACGAGCCGGTCGAAATGCCGGTCATCGCCGGCCTGCAGGACGCGGCCTCGATGCAGGCGCTCGTGCTATCGCGGCTGCGAAGCGGTACCGAGCCCGGCACGGTCTCGATGATCGAGAAGGACAAGGTCAAGCATTACCGCTACACGTTCCTGCGACGCGAGACGCTCAAGACCGCGATCGGTGAATACGAGACGGTGGTCTATCGCAGCGCGCGCGACGGATCGAACCGTGAGACGATTTCCTGGCACGCGCCGAAGCTCGGATACACGCTGGTCCAGGCCGAGCAGCGCACCGGCGGCAAGCGCGGCTTCCAGACCTACATCCGGAAGTTTCAGCCAGGCGACTAGGTACGCGGAAGGGTCACGCCCTTCTGGCCCTGGTACTTGCCGCCGCGGTCGCGATAGGAAGTTTCGCAGACCTCGTCGGATTCGAAGAACAGCATCTGCGCGACGCCTTCATTGGCGTAGATCCGCGCCGGCAGCGGCGACGTGTTCGAGAACTCGAGCGTCACGTGGCCCTCCCATTCGGGCTCGAGCGGCGTCACATTTACAATTATTCCGCAACGCGCGTAGGTACTTTTTCCGAGGCAGATCACGATGACGTTGCGCGGAATCCGCAAGTACTCGACAGTACGCGCCAGCGCAAAAGAATTCGGCGGGACGATGCAGACATCGCCGTTGAAATCGACAAAACTGTTCACGTCGAAATTCTTGGGATCGATGATGGTCGAGTTGATGTTCGTGAAGATCTTGAATTCGCCGGCGCAGCGCACGTCGTAACCGTAGCTCGACGTGCCGTACGACACGATCTTGCGGCCGTCCTGCGTCCGCACCTGGCCCTCCGCGAACGGCTCGATCATCCCCTTTGCCGCCATTCGGCGGATCCAGCGGTCGGACTTGATTGCCATCATTCATCCTCGATCCGGATTGCCGGGAGCTTGACCGAACCCTGGAGCGCGCTTGCCGCCAAGCGGCCTGCGGCACGCCTGGCGATCGCATGGAATATCGCTGCGGCCGGCGACGCCGGGTCGGCGACGACGGTCGGCCGTCCGGAATCCGCCTGCTCGCGGATCGCGGCGTCGAGCGGCAGCTGCCCGAGCAACGCCGTTTCGTAGCGTTCCGCGAGGGCGGCCCCGCCGCCCTCGTCGAATATGTGGGACTCGTGACCACAGGCCGGGCAGCGATGCAGGCCCATGTTCTCGACAATGCCGAGCACGGGCACGCCGACCTTGCGGAACATCTGCAGTCCCTTGCGCGCATCGAGAAGCGCGATCTCCTGGGGCGTGGTCACGATGATTGCGCCCGAGACCGGCACGCGCTGCGTCAACGTCAGCTGGATGTCGCCGGTTCCAGGGGGCATGTCGACGACCAGGTAGTCGATCGCGCCCCAGCGCGTGTCTGCGAGCATCTGGGAGAGCGCCTGCGTCACCATCGGCCCGCGCCAGGCCATCGGCTGGTCCGAATCGACCAGGAATCCGATCGACATAACCGGCAAGCCATGCCCACGCGGCGGATCGAGCGTCTTGCCATCCTTCGTCGTCGGCCGCTCGCCCGACAATCCCATCATCCGGGGCATGCTCGGACCGTAGATATCGGCATCGAGGAGGCCCACGCGCGCGCCTTCGGCAGCGAGTGCGAGTGCAAGATTGGCTGCCACGGTGGACTTGCCGACGCCCCCTTTGCCGGATGCCACGGCGATCACATTGGCGACGTCCGGCAGCGGCCGCTGGCGGGCATCGGCGACAAAAGCGGGGATCCGTGCGCTGATCCGGTACGACGGCCGCTCCTCGATCCCGGCGGCGGCGAGGTGCGCATCGAGCGCCTGGGTCAGGGATTCGGCATAGCCGCCGACCGGAAATCCGAGAACGATCTCAGCAACCAGCCCGTCCCGGCCTGCAGTAATCGATTCGACCGCGCCGGCGTCCGCGAACGACATGCCGAGATTCGGTTCGACATAGCTTCCGAGCGCGCTCTTCAGGCGATCTTGAAGGCCGGTGGACATGGATTCGTTCCAGAACGGGGGCGGCATTGTATCCGAAGCCACCGGCGCGATCGGGCCGGCCGGTCGCTATGGCATAATTCTCGGTCATCAATTTCGTTGCGTCCCACAAGAACAGCCGGGGTCGGATGGGAATTTTCGGAGGCTACCGGGCGGATCGCCTCATTGCCGAGGTTCGGGAGAGCGGCGACCCGACCAGTGCAAAGGCGATATCGGCGCTGACCAAGCTCCAGGGCCTGGGTCAGAACGCGATCCAGCCGATCGTGGATGCGCTTGCGACCGCCGACAAGCGCGAGACCATCGCGTTCGTCGAGACGCTCACGCCGCTCATCGACAACAATTCGTTTCCGGTGATCGCGCGCGCACTTGCCGAGGAGAATCCGCGCGCGGTCGCGGGCGTCGCCTGGGCGCTCGCCTCGTCCCGGAACTATTCCCCACCCAAGCTTCTCGAGCTCCTGTCCAAGCCTGGCGTGTCGAAACCGGCGGTGCTCGACGTGATCGCCGCGCAGAAGAACCGTTTCCAGCTTCGCGACCTGCTGAACGCGGCCTATCAGCAGGACCCGAACGAAAAGGCGGCGCTCTTCCGGATCGCCGGCGAGATGGTCGACGCGAGTTCGGTGGACGAGCTCGTCTCCAGGGTCGAGGGCAAGGACACCATTGCGCGCACGCACATCATCGCCCTGCTTGCGCGGTTCGACACGCCCAAGGTCCGCGCAGCGCTCCAGTCAACCCTCAAGGACCCGAACAAGCTGGTCCGTTCGGCCGCGCTTCGCGCGATCGCGAACGGCAGCGGCCAGGTCGATCCGGCGCTGGTGGCGCCCCTTCTCCGGGATCCGGAACACGACGTCCAGAATCCGGCGATCGAGCTGCTGTGCCGCAGCAAGCATCCCGACACCGTCCGCCACCTGGTCGAAGTGCTGAAAGACGAGTCCGAGCATGCCCGGCGCGCCGCCGTCGAGGTGCTGAACGTCGTCGGCGACGAAACCTCGGTCAAGTTCCTGCTGAAGGCGATCCGGGACGCCGACTGGTGGGTCCGCAGCCGTGCGGCCGACGCACTCGGCAAGATCGGCGGCCCTCTGGTCATCGGCGCGGCACTCGAACTCGTCTCCGACAAGGACGAGGAGGTCCGCCGGACCGCGATCGAGATCCTCAACCAGACCCAGGACGAGCGCGCCGTCAGCTACCTGCTCGAGGCGACCAAGGACTCCGACTGGTGGGTCAGCGAACGTGCGATCGACGCACTCGGTTCAATGGCAAGCAAGAAATCGGTGCCGCGGCTGATCGAGATGATGAAGGGCAATCCGAAGTCGATGCCGACGGTCGTCAGGGCGCTCGGCAAGATCGGCGACACAGTCGCGATCGAAAGCGTGCTGAAGGCGCTCGACCGCGAGGAATCCGACATCCGCGTCGAGGCGATGTCCGCGCTCGTCAAGCTCGTAGACGATCGTTCACTCGACCCCGTGCGCGCGAAGATCGCGCCGTTTGTAGACCTCGCCGACCAGTCGGTCGCAGGCGCCGCCATCCGTGCGCTGAGCGAGCTCGACACGCGGTTCGGCGGAACGTCCGCGATCTCGCATCCGGGCAAGCCCGGACTCACGCAGGCGGCACGTGCGGATGCGCAGCGTACGCTCCTGATCGAATCCGCAGACGTTTCGCAGATCATGAAGCAGGCCGAGTCACTGCAGCGGCTCGACATCAACACGCTCAAGACCGGCGACATCATCGAGGGCCGCTACAAGTACATCGAGCGGATCGGCCGCGGCGCCTTCGGCACGGTGCTGCTGATGGAGGACACGGTCGTCGACGAGCGGCTCGTACTTAAGTTCCTGAATCCGAGCATCTCGCAGGACGAGGAGATGATGCAGCGCTTCGTCCACGAGCTGCGCTACAGCCGCAAGATCACGCATCCGAACGTGATCCGCATCTACGACTTCCTGCACATCCGCGGCAACTACGCGATCTCGATGGAATACTTCCCGTCGCATACGCTGGGCGGCGAGGTATCCGACGGCAAGCCGCTCGCGCTCCGCCGCGCCGTGCGCCTCGGCATGGACGTCGCGAAGGGCATGACGGTCGCGCACCAGGTCGGGATCGTGCATCGCGACCTGAAGCCTGCCAACGTGCTGATCAACGACGAGGGCATCGTCAAGATCGTGGACTTCGGCGTCGCCGCGGCCCAGCACCAGGGCGATACCCAGCTCACCAAGACGGGCTATGTGATCGGCTCGCCGAAGTACATGGCGCCGGAGCAGATTCTCGGCAAGAAGGTGGACGAACGGGCCGATATCTACTCGCTCGGCGTGATCATGTACGAGATGCTGACCGGCACGCCGCCCTATCACCGGGGCGATCACATGTCGGTCATGTACCAGCATGTGCAGGGGCGCGCCCGCCCGCCGGTCGAGCTCAACCCGGCGCTGCCGCAGGGAATATCTGATACGGTCATGAAATGCATGGCGGTGGACAAGGAGAAGCGCTACGCCTCGATGGAAGAGGTGTATGTGGCGCTCGAGCGATTCTTGTGATTCACTCGCGCGGCAATGCCGCGTATCGATGCATTTCTAAAGCTCGGTTCGACCCAGGGATGCTCTGACGTCCACCTGGCGGTCGGCGTACCGCCGATGCTCCGCATGAACGGCGACCTGGTGCCGATCCGGTTCCGCGAACTCGCCGCGCCCGAACTCGAGGCCTACGTCACCGAAATCCTGACGCGCAGCCTGGCCGACAAGTTCCGCGCGGGCCACGACGTCGACTTTTCATACGTGTCGGAGGAAGGCGGCCGCTTCCGCGTCAACGTGTTCCGCAAGGATTCCGGGGTCGGGGCCGTGTTCCGCACGATCCCGGCCGAGGTGCCGACGCTTGATTCGCTCGCGCTGCCACCGCTCGTCAAGAAACTCTGCGACTACCACCAGGGCATGATCCTGGTGACGGGCTCGACCGGTACCGGCAAGTCGACCACGCTCGCGGCGATGATCGACCTGCTGAACACGACCCGGAAACTCAACATCATCAGCCTCGAGGATCCCATCGAGTTCGTTCACAGCAGCAAGCAGAGCCAGGTCGTGCAACGTGAGCTCGGCACGCACCTGCCCTCTTTCGCCGAGGGCGTGCGCGCCGCCATGCGCGAGGACCCGGACGTGATCCTGGTGGGCGAATTGCGCGATCCCGAGACGATCGCAATGGCGATGACCGCTTCCGAGACGGGACACCTCGTGCTGGGCACTTTGCACACGACGAGCGCGGTCAAGACCATCGACCGCATGATCGACGCGCTGCCGGCCGATGAGCGCGAGCAGACCAAGAGCTTCCTCGCGCAGAGCCTGATCGCGGTGATCACGCAGGTGCTGGTGCGCCGGCCGGAGAACCGCGGCCGCCGCGCGGTCTGCGAGATCATGCTGATGAATCGCGCGATTGCGAAGCTGATCCAGACCGACCAGACCCACCAGATCCCCGCCCAGCTGCAGACCGGCAAGGACCTCGGCATGGAGCTGATGGACCAGGCGCTGCTGCGCGCGATCAAAGCCAAGGAAGTTGATCCGGACGACGCCTATTCCTACGCGAGCGACAAGCGCATGTTCTCGAAATTCGTCGTCGACCGCAGCCTGTTGCCGAAATTCGAGACCTTGGACTGACGGAGCGCGTGTTGGCGAAGATCGACGAATACCTCGAGGAGATCCTGAAGCGCGACGGCTCGGACCTGCATTTCATGGCAGGGGACCCGCCGCGCATCCGCCAATACGGCAAGCTTTCCAGCCTGCGCGCCGAAAGGCTCGGCGCCGATTTCGTCCGCGAGGCGCTCTACGAAATCATGCCGCGCAAGGCGCTCGAGCGATTCGAAACCCGGGACGGCACGGATTTCGCCTATACACTTGGATCGATCGCGCGTTTCAGGGTCAATGTGCTGCGTCAGCTGAACGGGCTCGGTGGCGTGTTCCGGGCGATCCCGTCAAAGGCACAGACACTCGAGCAGCTCAAGATGCCCGAGGCCGTGCGGAATCTCTGCAAAGCCTCGAACGGCCTGATACTCGTGACCGGAAAGACCGGCTCGGGCAAGTCAACGACGCTCGCCGCGATGATCGACGACCTCAATTTACGGCTCAAGGGTCATATCCTGACGATCGAGGACCCGATCGAATTCGTCCACCCGCGCAAGAACTGCCTGATCAGCCAGCGCGAGGTGGGCGTTCACGCCGAGTCCTTCGCGTCCGCCTTGCTGTCGGCCCTGCGCGAGGATCCCGACGTCATCCTGGTCGGCGAACTCAGGGATCTCGAGACGATCTCGACCGCGATTACTGCCGCCGAGATGGGCATTCTCGTGATGGCAACCCTGCATACCAATGGCTCCGCGGCAACCGTGGATCGCGTCGTCAACGCGTTCCCCGCGGACAAGCAGAACCACGTGCGCACGATGCTCTCGACCTCGCTGCGCGGCGTCGTGTCGCAACAGCTCATCTCGCGCAAGGGCGTGCCCGGCCGCGTCGCAGCGCTCGAAGTCCTGATCAATACGCCTGCGGCTGCCAACCTGATCCGCCAGGGCAAGATCGACCAGCTCGAGTCCACCATGCAGTCGGGCTCAGCGGCCGGCATGCGCACCATGGATTCCGCGATCGAGCAGCTGCTGGACCAGGGGCTGATCAGCGGCCGTTCCGCTTACGAAAAGTCCATCAGCAAGTCCAAGTTCGAGCCGCTGCGCGAACAGGACTGACGCAGGATGCAACGCCGCATCCTCGTCACCAGCGCCCTGCCCTACGCGAACGGGCCCACGCATCTCGGCGGGATGACCGAGATGGTCCAGACCGACATCTGGGTTCGCGCGATGAAGCTCGCCGGACACGACTGTCTCTACGTCTGCGCCGACGACACGCACGGCACGCCAATCATGCTGCAGGCCGCGGCCGAGGGCATCACGCCGGAGGCCCTGATCCAGCGAGTCGGCGCGGAGCGTCGCAGTGATTTCGCGGCATTCAATATCGATTTCGACAACTACTACACGACGCATTCGGAAGAGAACCGGCGCCTGACCGTGAAGATGTACCGCGCGCTCGCGGCCGCCGGCCACATCACGCGCCGGAGTGTCCGGCAGGCCTACGACGAGAAGGCCGGCATGTTCCTGCCGGACCGCTATGTGAAGGGGACCTGCCCGCGTTGCGGGACGCCCGACCAGTACGGTGACAGCTGCGAGAACTGCGGAGCCACTTATTCGACCTCGGATCTCGTCGATTCCGTGTCTGTCGTCTCAGGTACCCGCCCCGTCGAGCGCGAGTCGGAGCACATCTTCTTCAGGCTCGGGAATTTCGAGGAGATGCTCCGGAAGTGGACGCGCTCCGGCACCTTGCAGTCGGCCGTCGCCAACAAGCTCGACGAATGGTTCGATACGGGGCTCAAGGACTGGGACGTCTCGCGCGACGCCCCGTACTTCGGCTTCGAGATTCCGGATGCGCCGGGCAAGTACTTCTACGTCTGGCTCGATGCGCCGGTTGGTTACATGGCGAGTTTCGAGAACCTCTGCAAGCGGCGCGGGCTCGCGTTCGACGACTACTGGAAGGCGGATAGCACAGCCGAGCTGCACCATTTCATCGGCAAGGACATCCTGTACTTCCATTCACTGTTCTGGCCGGCAACTCTCGAGGGCGCGGGGTTGCGCAAGCCCACGGCAGTGCATGCCCACGGCTTCCTGACTGTCAACGGCGAAAAGATGTCGAAATCGCGCGGGACTTTCGTGACCGCGCGGCGTTACCTCGACACCTTGCCGCCGGACTATTTCCGCTATTTCCTGGCGGCCAAGCTCGGCCCGGGCCTCGATGACATCGACATGAATCTCGGGGAGTTCGCGACGCGCATCAACGCGGACCTGGTCGGCAAGCTCGTCAACATCGCGAGCCGCTGTGCGAGCTTCATCCATCGCGGCTACGGCGGACGTCTTGCGACGGAACTGCCGGATCCCGCGCTGTACCGCGAATTCGTCGATGCGGGCGCCGGCATCCTGGAAGCCTGGGAGTCGCTCGAGTATGCGGCCGCGGTGCGCGAGATCATGGCGCTCGCCGACCGGGCCAATCTGTATATCGACCGCAATAAACCCTGGCTCGCAGCCAAGGATTCAGCGCGTGCGGCCGAGGTGCAGGCGGTCTGCACGCAAGGCATCAACCTGTTCCGCGTGCTGATGGCATTCCTGAAGCCGGTGCTGCCGGCGACGGCCGAACGCGCCGAAACATTCCTCGGTGCCCCCATCTCGAAATGGAACGACATCGCCAGGCCACTCCTCGGCACGATGATCAACGAATACCAGCCACTGGCGACGCGTGTGGACGCGACGACCGTCGGCAAGCTCCTGGAGACTCCGATGACGGAAACCACCCCGAACGCCGCGCCCGCCGCCGGCCCCGCCACGATCAGCGCCGAGGAATTCGCGCGAATCGATCTCCGCGTCGCGCGCATTGAAGTTGCGGAATACGTCGAGGGCGCGGACCGGCTGCTCAGGCTCACGGTCGATCTCGGCGGCGAGCGTCGTACGGTGTTCGCGGGAATCCGCGGTGCCTACGAACCCGAGAAGCTGGCCGGCCGCCACGTCGTTATCGTCGCCAACCTGAAGCCCAAGAAGCTGCGGTTTGGAGTATCCGAAGGGATGGCACTCGCCGCTTCTGGCGAGGCGGGCCTCTTCCTGCTGGCGCCGGATGCCGGCGCGACCGCCGGCATGAAGGTCAGCTGACCGGCTGCGATGGCCGCCGATGCCGTGATCGCGCTCGCGGACCGCATCGATGCGCTGCTGCCGCAGACGCAATGCCGGCGCTGCGGCTTCGACGGATGCCGGCCCTATGCGGAGGCGCTCGCACGCGGAGAATCCAGCCTCAATCGCTGTCCGCCTGGCGGCGAGCGGCTGATAGAAAAGCTCGCGCTGCTGCTTGACCGGCAGACTCTCCCGCTCGATCCGGACTGCGGCGTCGAGACGGCGCCGCTCATTGCCTGGATCGACGAGCCGGCTTGCATCGGCTGCGCGCGCTGCCTCGATGATTGCCCGACAGATGCGATCGTGGGCGCGCGCAAGCGCATGCACACGGTGATCGTGGAGGATTGTTCGGGCTGCGGGCTCTGCCTGCCTGTTTGCCCGGTAGACTGTATTCGCATGATTCCGGCGCCCGGCCTGCCCGCCGCGCCGCTCGACCCACCCGCAATCGGAATCCGTGCCGCGCGATTCCGCCGTCGCTACGACGCGCGGCGCACGCGGCTCGCACGCGACCACGAGGCCTGGCAGGCTTCGCTGCGCGCAAACTTCTCCGGCGATGACCCGAAAGCGCGCTGAACGAAAACTGTCGGCATCCGCGCGACGGCAGCTCTTTGAGTGCCTTCGCGCGGCGAATCCGGCGCCGGCGACGGAGCTCAAGTATCACTCGCCGTATCAACTCCTCGTCTCCGTCATGCTTTCGGCCCAGGCCACGGATCGCAGCGTGAATCAGGCGACGGGACCGCTCTTTCGCGTCGCCGGAACGCCGCAGGCGATGGCCGCGCTCGGCGAACCCGGACTCGCCGGTTACATCCGCACGATCGGCCTGTGGCGCGTCAAGGCCAGGCATGTGATCGAGGCGACCGAAATCATCCTCGCGAAGCACGGCGGCGAGGTGCCGCGCGATCGTGCAGCACTCGAGGCGCTGCCGGGCGTCGGGCGAAAGACCGCGAATGTCGTGATGAACACGGCGTTCGGCGAGCCGACGATCGCGGTCGACACGCACATCTTTCGCGTCGCGAACCGCACCGGTCTCGCACCGGGCGGCACGGTTCGCGCAGTGGAGGATGGATTGATGCGAGCCGTGCCCGAGGAATTCCGCAGGAATGCCCATCACTGGCTGATCCTGCACGGTCGCTATGTCTGCAAGGCGCGGAAGCCGCTGTGCCCGCAATGCCCGATCCGCGACCTCTGCCTCTATCCGGACAAGGCCCGCGTCATGACTTCTTCTTCGGGACGAAAAGGTCGGTGAGCGTGCCCTCGTAGGCCTCCGCCGCAAAGGCGATGGTTTCCGACAGCGTCGGATGCGGATGGATGGTCAGGCCGATGTCGGCGGCCACTGCGCCCATCTCGATCGCAAGCGCGACTTCCGAAATGAGATCACCCGCATTGCTGCCGACGATGCCGCCGCCGACGATGCGATCGGTCTCCGGGTCGAACAGGAGCTTGGTGAATCCCTCGTCGCGATTGAGCGCGAGCGAGCGGCCGCTCGCCATCCACGGGAAGAGCCCCTTGCCGAGCTTCCGACCCGAGGCCTGGGCTTCTGTCTCCGTAACGCCGGCCCAGGCGATCTCCGGATCGGTGTAGGCGACCGACGGAATGACGCGGGCGTCGAAGGCGCGCTTGTGTCCCGCCGCCACCTCGGCCGCGACCTTGCCTTCATGCGTCGCCTTGTGGGCGAGCATGGGCTGTCCGACGACGTCGCCGATCGCGAAGATATGCGGCACGTTCGTCCGCTGCTGACGGTCGACCGGCACGTAACCGCGTTCGTCGACACGAACGCCCGCCCGTTCCGCGCGGATCAGCTTGCCGTTCGGCACGCGCCCGACGGCACAGAGCACGCGGTCGTAGAGTTGCGGCTCGCCGGCGCCCTTGCCGTCGAAGCTCACCCGCAGTCCCGCGTCCGTCGCCTCGACACCCATCACGCGCGTACCCGTCTGGATTGCGGTGTAACGCGCGCGCAGCCGCTTCTCAAGCGGGCGCACGAGGTCACGGTCGCAGCCGGGCATCAAGGTATCGGTCAATTCGACGACGCTGACCTCGGATCCGAGGGCGTCATAGATGCAGGCCATCTCGAGCCCGATGATGCCGCCGCCGATCACGAGGAGCCTCGAAGGTACGTCGCGAAGATCGAGCGCGCTGGTCGAGTCGAGCACGCGCGGATCGTCCGGCAGACCGGGAATCCGCGCAGGCTCCGAACCCACGGCGATGATGCAGTGTTCGAAGCCGATGATTTTCCTCGAGCCGTCCTCGGCGCGGATCTCCGCTCGATACGGGGAGACGAAACGGACGAAGCCTCGAATCACGTCCACCTTGCGTTGCTTCGCGAGCACCGAAAGCCCGGCCGTCAGCTTGCCGATGATCCGGTTCTTCCATTGTTTCAGGGCCTGGGGGTCGATCTCTGGCTTTGCGAAGCGGATGCCGTGCGCGGACATCGATTCGGCCTCCTCGATCACGCGCGCGGCATGCAGCAGGGCTTTCGACGGGATGCAGCCGACATTCAGGCACACGCCGCCGAGTTGCGGCCAGCGATCAGCGAGGACTACGCCGAGCCCGAGGTCGGCTGCGCGGAACGCGGCTGTGTAGCCGCCGGGACCTGCGCCGATCACAAGGAGCTGCGTCGTCAGGTCCGCCGCCGGCTCGCCGGCCGAGACTGAGGCATCTGCCTGGACGACCGTCTCGCGGAGCGAAGGCAGCTTGACCGTGTCGCTCGCACCGGCGGCAACGAGGGCGATCAACGATCCCTTTGAAACACGATCTCCCTTCCGGACCTTGACCTCCTGCACCACACCCGCAACAGTCGCGGGCACGTCCATCGTCGCCTTGTCCGTCTCGAGCGTGATGAGCGGCGACTCCGGCTCGACGCTGTCGCCGGGTTTCACCAGGACTTCGATGACTTCGACGTCGTGGAATTCGCCGAGATCTGGTACGCGCTGCTCGACCGGCTGGCTCAAGGCACCGCCTCGGTCAGGCTCTGCGGCGCCGCAAGCGCCTCCGCGAGCGCCACCACGAAGCGCACGGCCTCGGCGCCGTCAATGACGCGATGGTCATAGGACAGGGACAGCGGCAGCATCAGCCGCGGTTCGAAACGGCCGTCCTTCCAGACCGGGCGTTGCTGCGAGCGGGACACGCCAAGGATCGCGACCTCCGGCGCATTGATGATCGGCGTGAAGGCCGTGCCACCGATGCCGCCAAGGCTCGAAATCGTGAAGCATCCGCCTTGCATTTCGGCGGCAGTCAACTTTCCGGCGCGCGCCTTACCCGCAAGTTCCCCGAGGTCCCGCGCAAGTTCGTAGATGTCCTTGCGTCCGGCGTCGCGTATCACCGGCACAACGAGACCATTCGGCGTGTCGGCCGCGAAGCCGAGGTGCAGGTATTTCTTGAAGACCTGGTTCTGCCCGGAGGCGTCGAGCGAGCTCGCGAAATTCGGGAACTGCGCGATGACGCGCATGCAGGCGCGCGCGATGAACGCGAGCGGCGTCAGCTTGATGCCAAGGCCCGCGGCGCGTTCCTTCAGCGAACCCCGGAGCTTCTCCATCTCCGTGATGTCCGCCTCGTCGAACTGCGTCACATGCGGCAGGTTCACCCAGCTCGCCTGGAGCCTCGCACCCGAAATTTTCTGGATCCGCCCGAGTGGGCGGACTTCGACCGGTCCGAATGCCGCGAAATCGACCTCCGGTACCCGCGGCAGCCCGGAACCGGTCGCGGCGGCGCCGGTGCCCGTGCGTAGCGGCGTTGCAAGTGCCTGCTTGACGAATACTTTGACGTCGTCCTCGCTGACCCGGCCTTTGACGCCCGTGCCTTGCACGAGCGAGAGGTCGACGCCGAGTTCGCGCGCAAACCGCCGCACGGACGGACTCGCGTGCGCGCCTCGGAGGTCCGTCTCCGCGATCGACGCTTGCGGCTTCGCCGGCGCTGCGGCGGCCACCGGCACTGCGGCGGCTGTCGCAGGCTTCGAAGCACCAGCGGGCGGAGGCGTCGTCGCGGCCGATCCCGATTTCGGCGCGGGCGACGTCTTGGCCGCGGAAGCCGGCGCAGCCGTCGCCAACTCGAGCACCAGGATCGCGGCGCCCTTCGAAACGCGATCACCCTTCTTCACAGAGAGCGCGGTGACACG
Organism: Gammaproteobacteria bacterium; assembly: GCA_031364365.1. GTDB lineage: Bacteria > Pseudomonadota > Gammaproteobacteria > Steroidobacterales > Steroidobacteraceae > SCUD01. The sequence continues at coordinate 17,244 of JANLWE010000036.1, forward strand.
CCCGGCCGCCGTCGACGGCACGTCCATTGTCGCCTTGTCGGTCTCGAGTGTGATGAGCGGCGTGTCGACGGCAACCGTGTCGCCGGCTTTCACGAGCACTTCGATCACTTCGACGTCGTTGAAATCGCCGAGATCCGGCACGCTGACGGTGACTCGTTCTGCCACGGCTTGTCAGCTCACCAGCGGATCGGGCTTGGCCGGATCGATGCCGAACTTCTTGATCGCGAGCGTCACACTCGAGCGGTCGATCCGGCCGTCGTCCGCAAGCGCTTTCAGGGCGGCGACCACGATCCAGCGGCGATCGACCTCGAAATGCTGGCGCAGTGCCTCGCGCGAGTCGCTGCGGCCGAATCCGTCGGTGCCGAGCGCGACGTAACGGCCGGGTACCCATTGCCGGATCTGGTCGGCGACCGTTTTGATGTAATCGGTGGCGGCGATGAAAGGTCCCTGCCGCCCCGACAGGCATTCGCGCACCCAGGGCTGCCGGGCCTTGTCGCCGGGCCTGAGCATCGCCTCGCGCTCGCAGCTCTGCGCGTCGCGCCGAAGTTCCGTAAAGCTGGTGACGCTGAAGACGTCCGCCGGGATCCCGAATTCCGCCTCCAGCAACTCGGCCGCGGCGAGCGCCTCGCGCAGGATCGTGCCTGATCCGAAGATCGTTGCGCGCACCGCGCCCTTGCCGCCGATATGCAGCAGGTACATGCCGCGGAGAATCCCCTGCTCGACGCCCTTCGGCATTGCCGGATGCGCGTAATTCTCGTTCATGCAGGTGATGTAGTAGAAGATGTTCTCCTGCTCTGCGTACATGCGTCGCAGGCCGTCCTGCATGATGACCGCGAGTTCGTACGCGAAGCAGGGATCGTAGGCGACGCAGTTCGGAATGGTGGACGCGAGCAGGTGGCTGTGGCCGTCCTGGTGCTGCAGGCCCTCGCCCGCGAGCGTCGTGCGCCCTGCCGTCGCGCCCAGCAGGAATCCGCGCGCCTGCATGTCGCCCGCCGCCCAGGCGAAGTCGCCGATGCGCTGGAAGCCGAACATCGAATAGAAGATGTACATCGGGATCATGCTGATCCCGTGATTGGCATAGGCGGTGCCTGCCGCCATCCACGAGCAGAACGCGCCGGCTTCGTTGATGCCCTCCTCCAGCATCTGGCCCTTGCGGTCCTCGCGGTAATACATGAGCTGGTCCGCGTCCTGCGGCGTGTAGAGCTGGCCGACCGACGAATAGATGCCGATCTGCCGGAACAGGCCTTCCATGCCGAAGGTGCGCGCCTCATCGGGAACGATCGGCACGACATGGGAGCCGATGTTCTTGTCTTTCAGGAGCTGCGTGAGGATCCGCACGAAAGCCATCGTGGTCGAGATCTCGCGGCCCTCGCTGCCGTCGAGTTGGCTCTTGAATGCCGCGAGTGGGGGCACGGCAAGCGGGGGTGCCTTCGTGCGCCGCACCGGCAGGTAGCCGCCGAGTGCCTTGCGATGGCCCTTGAGGTACTGCAACTCGGGGCTGTCTTCCGCCGGACGGAAGAACGGCAGCCGGGCAATCTCGTCGTCGGAGATCGGGATGTTGAAGCGGTCGCGGAAGGCCTTGAGCGACTCGTCGTCCATTTTCTTCTGCTGGTGCGTGACGTTCAGCGCCTCGCCGGCCTTGCCCATGCCATAGCCCTTCACAGTCTTGGCGAGGATCACGGTCGGTCGGCCCTTGTGCGCCATCGCGGCCGCGTAGGCGTTCCAGACCTTGAGTGAGTCGTGGCCGCCCCGGTTCAGGAGCGCGATCTCGTCGTCGGACATGTTCGCGACCAGCTCGAGCAGCTCCGGGTACTTGCCGAAGAATTGCTCGCGCGTATAGGCGCCGCCTTTGGCCTTGAAGTTCTGGTACTCGCCATCGACCGCCTCTTCCATCCGCTTGCGCAGGATGCCTGCCGTGTCGCGCGCGAGCAGCGGATCCCAGCGGTAGCCCCAGACGACCTTGATGACGTTCCAGCCTGCGCCGAGGAACGCCGCCTCGAGTTCCTGGATGATCTTGCCGTTGCCGCGCACCGGCCCGTCGAGGCGCTGCAGGTTGCAGTTGATGACGAAGACGAGGTTGTCGAGCTTCTCACGCACCGGCATCGTGAGCGCGCCCATCGATTCCGGCTCGTCCATCTCGCCGTCGCCGAGGAAGCACCAGATCTTCTGGTCGCCCGGCTCGACCAGGCCCCGATGCTCGAGATAGCGCACGAAGCGGGCCTGCATGATCGCCTGTAGCGGACCGAGGCCCATCGAAACCGTCGGAAACTGCCAGAAGTCCGGCATCAGCCAGGGATGCGGATAGGACGGCAGTCCCTTGCCGCCGACTTCCTGGCGGAAATGCCGGAGCTGATCCTCCGTCAAACGCCCCTCGAGAAATGCACGCGCATAGAGGCCGGGGCTCGAGTGACCCTGGGCGAAGATCATGTCGCCGCGGTGATGATCGGAAGGCGCGCGCCAGAAATGGTTAAAGCCGACTTCATAGAGCGTTGCCGACGAGGCATAAGTCGCGATGTGGCCGCCGTACTCGGTGCTGACGCGGTTCGCGTGCACCACCATTGCGACCGCGTTCCAGCGGATCAGCGATTCGATGCGCCGTTCGAGCGCGCGATCGCCGGGATAGGGCTTCTCGCGCGAGACATGGATCGTGTTGACGTAGGCGGTGTTAGCCTTGAACGGCAGCCACGCGCCGGAACGGCGCGCGTGATCGATGAGCCGATCGAGCAGGAAGTGGGCGCGAACCGGGCCGTGCACTTTCAGCACCGAGTCAATCGACTCGAGCCATTCCCGGGTCTCGAGTGGATCGATGTCGTCGGTTTGCGGGCCGTCAGCCATCAGCGCTCTCCCATGCCGGCGGCCGGCCCGATATGATCCTGTCTGCGGCGCCCGCGGGTCAAGATTGAACTCCCAATTGCCGAGTCCGAATCCGACACTGACGATCACGAGGCCGGACGACTGGCACCTGCACCTGCGGGACGGCCCCGAGCTGGCGGCGGTGGTCGCGTGGAGCGCGCGCGCCTTCGGTCGCGCCGTCGTGATGCCGAATCTCGTGCCTCCGGTCGCGAGCGTAGCAGCGGCGCGGAGCTATCGCGACCGTATTCGCGCGGCGCTGCCGGCGGGTTCCGCGTTCGAGCCGCTCATGACGCTGTACCTGACCGAAGACACGGATCCGGCGGAAATCGACCGCGCTGCCGACTCCGGATTTGTCGTCGGGGTCAAGTGCTACCCCGCCGGTGCGACCACCCATTCCGACGCCGGCGTTCGCTCGCTCGCGCACTGCGAGGCTGTGATCGCCCGCATGGAAGAGCGTGATGTCGTCCTGCAACTGCACGGCGAAGCAACCGGCGCCGAGATTGATCCATACGACCGCGAGAGCGTCTTCATCGAGCGCGAGCTCCTGCCGCTCGCCCGCAAGCACCAGAGGCTCCGCATCGTGCTCGAACACGTGACGACGCGCGCGGGAGTCGATTTCGTGCGCGCGGGCAGTCCGTACATCGCGGCGACTATCACGCCGCAGCATCTCCTGCTGAATCGCGGCGCGATGTTCGCTGGCGGCCTGCGGCCGCATCTGTATTGCCTGCCGCTCCTCAAGCGGGAAGTGGACCGCGAGACCCTGGTCGACGCGGCGACCTCGGGAGATCCGCGCTTCTTTCTCGGCACCGACAGCGCGCCGCACGCGCGGATCGCCAAGGAATCCGCCTGCGGCTGTGCCGGCGTCTTCTCCGCTCCCGCAGCGATCGAACTCTACGCGAAGGCATTTGAGGAGGCAGGGCAGCTCGGCAGGCTCGAGGCGTTTGCGAGCTTTCACGGCGCGGATTTCTACCGGCTGCCGCGGAACATTGGCACGATCACGCTCGATCGGACGCCGTGGACCGTGCCCGCGAACTGCGCCTTCGGCGGCGGTGAGGTCGTGCCGATGTCCGCGGGCGAACGGCTCGAGTGGCGGCTCCGGGCGCCAGGCGGCACGGCATGAGCGCGGAACCCGTCGCGATGCGCGACCGCTTTCGCGGCTTCCTGCCCGTCGTCGTTGACGTCGAAACCGGCGGATTCAATGCATCGACCGACGCCCTGCTCGAAATCGCGGCAGTTCTGCTCGCGATCGACCGCAACGGACGCGTCGTGCGCGGACGGACCATCCGCGAGCACGTGCGCCCCTTTGAAGGCGGTCGCCTCGATCCCGCGTCGCTCGCGGTCAATGGCATAGACCCCTGGCATCCGCTCCGCATTGCGTCAACCGAGGGCGATGCGCTCGGCAACATATTCGGCGACGTGCGAAACGCGGTACGCGAGCAGCAGTGCACGCGCGCGATACTTGTCGGCCACAACGCTTCGTTTGACCTCGGCTTCCTGAACGCAGCTGTTGCCCGCGCCGGGATCCGCCGCAATCCCTTCCATCCATTCTCCTGCTTCGACACGGCGACGCTCGCAGGCGTCGCGTTCGGGCAGACCGTGCTGTCACGCGCGGCCGAAGCTGCGGGTCTCGAATGGAATTCCGGGGAGGCGCATTCTGCGGCTTACGATGCCGAACGCACCGCAGATCTCTTCTGCATCGTCTGCAACCAGTTCCAGCCCCTGTACGAGGCCGCGGCACGAAGGCTCGCGGGAACCGAGGCGACGGAGCCGCCGAATCCCCTGCTCGAACCGGCGCCAGAGTAGGCCAGTCAGGCGATCGCGCCGGCGTCCTGCAGGAGCGTCTTGAGTTCGCCCGAGCGGTACATTTCGGTCACGATGTCACAGCCGCCGACAAGCTCGCCTTTCACGTAAAGCTGCGGATACGTCGGCCAGCTCGAAAAGGCCTTGAGCGCTTCGCGCAGCTCCGGCTCCTCGAAGATGTTGACGTGCTGGTACTCAGCCTTGAGTGCGCGAAGCGCGCCGGCCGTCTGCGCCGAGAAACCGCATTGCGGGAAATCCGGCGTGCCCTTCATGAAAAGCACGACAGGCGCCGAATCGAGTTTCTCGCGGATACGCCGTGTCATCGTTTCATCGGTCATTTTCCACCCCGTTCCTTTTCATCGGCTCATCGGCGAGGCGCCGTTCTTCCGCCCTCGCGACCGTCGCCCAGCGCGCCGGCGCGTCCATCCGGGTCCATTCTGCGATCTCTGCAAGCGTCCGGAAGCAGCCACGACAGACGCCCCGATCGTCCAGCGAACAGATGTTGAGACAAGGTGAGCTGGGGCCGAGTTCGTCCATGACGGCATGAGGCTAACGCGTTGAATTATGCGGTGCGCTGGCCTATTCTTCAATGAATCCAGGGGAGATACGACATGAATCCGCTCACCAGCGTCAAGGGTTCCCTCATCACCGGTTTCGTGCTCGCGATCCTGTTCGCGGTGTTCGCGGTCGAAGGCGGCTGGAACGAGCTTGGTCTCGCGCGCTGGCTGCACATTATCGCCGGCATCACCTGGATCGGATTACTCTATTACTTCAACGCGGTGCAGGTGCCGGCGCTCGCCGAGGCAGCCGCTGACAAGGGCGGGCCAGGGGGCGCAGGCATCGCGAAATACGTCGCGCCGCGCGCGCTCCTGTGGTTCCGCTGGTCCGCGGTCGTCACCTGGTTTACGGGCTTTTGGTATCTGGCCCGCGCGGGCGCGCTCGGCGCATTCGCGCTCGGCACTGGCGGCGACGAGTTCAACACCTACCAGTTCGTCATCGGCGTCGGCGTCTGGCTCGGCACGATCATGCTCTTCAACGTCTGGGTTTTCATCTGGCCGAACCAGAAGAAAATTCTCGGTATCGTGCCCGCGACCGACGAGCAGAAGGCGGCTGCGCGCAAGATGGCGCTCCATGCCTCGCGCACCAACTACATCCTGTCGATTCCGATGCTTCTGTGCATGGGCGGCGCCACGCACGGCCTGCCGTTCTAGCCGATCGCGGCCGGCCCAGAGGCGCTGCCGCTGCGCATGAAAGCTGCCGCCGTCCTGGCCGCGCTGCTGTGCACGGCATGCGCGATCCCCTGCGGCGCCTCGCCCGCGGCGAACGCCATTGCTCCCGACGAGCAACGCGTGCTCGATGCGCTCGACGCCGGGCGCGCCTTCGCCGACATGCAGCACATTGCGGCCAGCGCCGATGGCATCGCACAGGGCGTGGGCGAAGGCTCGGTGGTAGCCGGCAGCCCGGAAGAAGCCGCGCTCGCCGAGACCATCGCACGGCGCTTCCGCGAGCTCGGTCTCGCGACACGCATCGAAACCTTCCCGGTGCGCGCGTATCGCTACACGGTGCCCCGGCTTCGCATCGATGGCGAGCCGCTCGAGGCGATCGCGCTGCACGCAGCCGGTGCGGTTAGCGGGCAGCGTGACGGAGTGTCTTTTGCGCGCGGCAACGAGGCCGGCGGCACGCGGCTGCGGGCCGTGCTGGTCGACGCGGGCGATGGCTACGAAGCGGACTACGCGCGCGCGGGAGATGTGCGGGGCAAGGCGGTGCTGGTGCGTCGCGAACTTCGCGATTGGCCGCCCTTGCAGGTGACCGAGGCCGCGCAGCACGGCGCCGCGGCAATCTTGTTCTACGACCACCCCTCGGCCGGCAATCGCGTGGATGCGCTGCGCCAGGACAGCCTGTGGGCGCACGAGCAGCTGCCGGCGGTCGCAATCAGTATCGCCTCGGGCCGCGCGCTGCGCGAGATGCTCGCAAAGTCCGCGGTCGAGATCACGCTGGAAAGCAGCGTGGACATCCGCGATGGGCATTCGCGAAACGTCGTCGGCGTGCTGGAGGGCAGCGAGTACCCGGACCAGTGGGTCATGACCTCCGCGCACTACGACCGCTGGTTCCGGGGCGGGCTCGACAACGTGAGCGGCACCGCGGCGTTGCTGGAGGTGGCGCGTGCCATGACGCAGGCCGGACTGCGCCCGCGCCGCTCGCTAATGTTCCTCGCGGTGGGCGCCGAGGAAGCCGGGCTCGTGGACCCGGAGCGGGACTGGCTGGCGGGCTCGCACGCCTTCCTGATGGCCCACCCCGAAGTCTTTCGTCATGCGGCGCTGGTCTACAACGTGGACGGATTCGGCTGGTGGGCGAAGGAAGTGCGGCTCGTCAGCACGCCGGACGTGCTGGCCGCGCAGCGCGCGGTGCTCGAGGACCTGGGCGTCGCACAGGTGGTTTCCCAGCAGCCGCACACCGTCAGCGCCATCGACGCCTGGAACTACGGCGTGCTGGGCGGCGCGGCGACCAATCACCTGTACTCGATGGACCAGGACTACTTCCCGATCTATCACACGCAGGAAGACGTGGTATTGCCCGAACGCTTCGCGAACCTCGGGCGCGACCTGCGCATGCTCGCCCTCGCGCTGGCGCGTGCCGCCACTGCGCCGCGCCAGACTGCCGCGCTGACCGCGCTTGCGGACCACGTGGGCGAGCGCTTCGCGGCCGATGCCGGGCGACTTGCGGGCGTGGACTTCGGTGAGTTGCATACCGCCCTCGCGGATTTTCGCGGCGCGGCCGGCCTGGTGGAGACGGACCGCGAGGCCGGCCTGCGGGGCGAGGACGCCGACCGCCTGTTGATGGCGACGCGTCACGTGCTGGTGCCGTGGCTCTACGCGGTGGACGGGGATTTTACGCAGGTGCCGCGCACCGGTGAGTATGCCAACCGCGTGGACGCGCTGGCGAAAGCGCTCGAGCGATTGCGAGCGGATGACCGCGAGGGCGCGCTCGAGGCGCTCGCCGTCCTCTATGAAGGGCGGCAGTGCGCGCGCCTGTCCGAGCAGGCGTACGCCTTCGAGCGCAATTTCTGGTCCGGCGAGGGCGGTTGGTCCAGCCGCTTCGACCACCGCGCGCCGCCGCCGCTGCCCGCCTTCGACGCGGCCTGCCGTGCACTGCGGAATGGGGACCCGGACAAGGCCACGATCGTCGCGGGGCTCGAGGCCGCTCGCATTGAGGCCCTGCAGGCCGCGGCCAATGCCGTGGCGCTGGTCGCCGCCAAGCTGCGTGCGGCCACGCTGGAGCTTCGCCGGGCACGAAACTGACGTGCCGGTTTGACACGGCTTCCGTACATCTGGTCTCCTAGCGCAAGGGGGTGCGTCATGCAGTTTCGGAACACTCGGACCAGCGTCCTGGCGATGGCGGTCGGCGTCGCACTGGTACCGCAGGCCGGCGCGCAGTCGCCGACCGGCGTGGAGCTCGAGGAAATCATGGTCACGGCGACGAGACGCAACGAGGCGCTCTCCGACGTTCCCATCAGCGTCAGTGCGATCGGCGATAAGGAGCTGCAGCAGCGCGGCGCGCGACAGTTCGACGACATCATCCGCCTGACGCCGGGCCTGAATCTGACCCGCCAGTCCTTCACCGGAGCCAGCCAGATTGCGATCCGCGGCATTTCCTCCAATGCCGGCTCGGGCACGACCGGCATTTACATCGACGACACGCCCATCCAGGTCCGCAACATGGGATTCGGCGCCGGCAACAGCTTCCCGGGCCTGTTCGACATCGCGCGGATCGAGGTGCTGCGTGGCCCGCAGGGCACGCTGTTCGGAGCCGGCTCCGAGGGAGGCACGGTGCGATTCATCACGACCGAGCCGGGCCTGGACGCGGCCAGCAGCACCGCACGTGCCGAGATGGGCAGCACGGAGAATGGCGACGAGTCCTACGAGCTTGGCATGGCTTACGGCGGTCCGCTCTCGGATCGCGTCGCGCTGCGCGGCAGCGCCTACTTCCGCCGCGATGGCGGCTACATCGACGCAGTGGGCGGCACCTACGAAATCGTCGATCCCACCGGCGAGAGCTACGGCGACTCGGTGAATTTCACCAAGACCACGACGTATGAGGAGGACATCAACTGGGCCGAGACGAAGTCCGCTCGCCTGGCGCTCAAGTTCGCGGCCACCGAGAACCTGACCATCACGCCGTCGGTCTTCTATCAGAGAGTCGAGAACAACGACGGCTCCCCGAGCTACGACCTCTCGCTGTCGAATCAGGGGAATGCCGATTTCGCGCGCCCGCACTACGTGCAGGGCGCCGCGGGCACGCTGTTCACGTTCCCGAACACGCCGCACACCACGGTGCTGAACGAAATGACGGCGCCCGAGAACGCAAGGGGCGAGGACGAATTCACCCTCACGACGCTTGCGATCGACTGGGACCTCGGCTGGGCCGAGCTGGTGTCCAACACTTCGTACTTCGATCGTGACCAGTTCCAGTGGGCCGACTACACGAAGGGCTACGCGCAGTTCTATGCGCCGGAGTTCTTCCTCGAGCCCGACGGCGTGACCTCCACCGGGACCTACCTGCCCGAGGGCATGAAGGGCATGTCGCAGTACAACAATGCGCAGCGGAACTGGGTGCAGGAGGTGCGCCTGCAGTCCACCGGCGACGGCAGGTTGAGCTGGGTGGCGGGTATCTTCTACTCGGACCTCGAGCAGGAAGCGAGCCAGCCGATCAACCACAACTGGATGATCAACGCGACCTGGATGGGCTTCTATCCCACCGCCTTTGACTTCGGCTACTGGACCGAGGACGGGGGTGAGCCATTCGGACCCGGATCCACGGCGCTGCAGAACTTCTTCGGCGACAACCCGCTCGAGAACGCCGTGATGTTCTACGGCGAATGGGCCACCCAGGAGGAGCAGATCGCGGGCTTTGCGCAGATCGACTACGACATCAGCGAAACCGTCACCCTGACCGCAGGCATCCGGGCGAGCGAGAACAGGCTCGATTTCAACGCCGCCTACCTGGGGCCGGAAAACAACGCCAACGCCCCCTTCGGATTTCCCTGCGCCGACCCGGGCGACTGCACGTTTGGCAGCGGCGCGTCGGCGCCTTCCTACCCGACCTCGTCCTCGAGCGGGAGCGAGACCGCCTACACGCCGAAGTTCGGCATTTCCTGGGAGCCGAGCGACGCGCACATGATCTACGCGACCGCTGCCCAAGGGTTCCGGCCGGCGGGCGCTTCGCTGCGCGTGCCGGCAATCTGCGACTTCGACCTGATCCAGAACGGCTACGTCGACGGGGACGGCAATCCGTTCCAGCCCGAAACCTTCGACTCGGACTCGGTGTGGAGCTATGAGCTGGGCGCGAAGAGCCGCCTGCTCGACGGCAAGCTCTACCTCGACGGTAGCGTCTATCGCATCGAGTGGTCGGACATCCAGGCGAACGTGAGCCTGCCGAACTGCGCTTACAACTTCGTCGACAACCTGGGCAACGCCACTTCGGACGGATTCGACATCGCCTTCAGCTACCTGGTCACCGAGCGGTTCACGCTGAGCGGCGCGTATGGCTACAACGATCCGAGTTTCGACGAGGACGCCACCTCACCGGGCGGAGCGGTGATCTTCGCCGGAGGCTCCGCGGTGCCGAATGCGGGCGCGCCAGAGACGTTTTCGCTGACCGGCGAGTATTTACTGCCGATAGGCGCTTACCAGGGCTATGCCCGGCTCGACTACACCTGGTCGGCGGAGTGGCGGCGCGTGGCCGATCAAGTCCCCACGGATCCGTTCTTCGATCCGCGCCTCAAGCCGACGGAATCGTACGGGTTGGTCAACCTGCGGTTCGGCGTGCAGTTCGGCGACTGGGATGTCTCCCTCTTCGCGCAGAACCTCACGAACGAGGCGCCGCGTCTGGATCTCTCGGCCAGCTCCTACTACGATCCCCAGGACTGGTCCGACGTGGCGCTGCGCCCGCGCATGCTGGGCCTGACCGCCACCTGGCGCCTGTGATCCGGGCGGGCCCCGTCAAGGCGCCCGATATACCCACTCGCCGCCCACCATCGTGGCGAGCACTTTCGTGTCCCGCATCTGCTCTGCGGGCACCGTCATCACATCGCGGTCGACCAGCGCGAAATCCGCGGCTTTACCGGGTTCGATCGAGCCGATGACTTCCTCCTGTTTCATCGCGCGAGCGGCATTGATCGTGTAGGCATACAGCATCGATTCCCGCGGCACGACCTGAGCGGGATTGAGTATCTCACCGGACTCGCCCTTGCGTGTCTCGGCCTGATAGATGGCTTTGAACACGTCGGGTGTCGATACCGGCCAGTCGCTGGCACCCGCGATCACGGCCCCGGCATCCAGCATTGAGCGCGCGGGGTATTGCCACGGGAAGATGTCAGCCGCGACGTAAGGCTTGACCAGGTCGACCGAGTCCGTTCCGTACGCAGCCCACAGGAGCTGATACGAGGCCAGGACGCCGAGCTGCTTGAATCGCCCGATGTCGTCCGGCCGGACGAATTGCAGGTGCGTGATGCTTGCTGGCAGGCGGCTGTCGCCATTGGTCTTCCGCATGGCCTCGTAGCCATTCAGCGCTTCATGCACGGCGAGGTCGCCGATGGCATGCGTATGCACGAAAAGGCCGAGCTTGTCGGCGTCGATGCACAGCTTCGAGAAGTTTTCCGGCTTGAAGAGGAGATCGCCCATCTTGCCGGTGTTGCTGTACGGCACAGTCATGGCGGCACTCTGCGACGGGTATTCGACCACACCGTCCGCAAACACCTTGACGCCCGGAATCGTCAGATTGGGAATGTCGCCGAACTTGCCGCGCAGCGCGAGCGCATGCTTGAAGGACTGCGGGTCATCGGGTTTCACCACGGGCAGCGCCGCGACGTGCGCGGACAATCCGCCGGCTGCCGCAAGATCGCGATATGCGGTCAGCGTGGATTCGTCGACCCAGGGATCGAGCCACGCGGTGATGCCGAGACTGTGGAGGTACTCGATGGCCGCCTTCGCGCCCGCGGCATTCTTGCGCGCGTCGGTCGGTGGGATCTGCTTGTCGATGATCTCCAGCCCCTCGTCGACGCCAAACCCGTTGGGCGTGAGGTCATCGCCAAGGCCGTAGTACTTCCGCTTCTCCTCCGGCAGCCTGGCAACGAACGACTTGTTCAGGCCGGCGCGCTTTCGCAGCGCCGCATTCGACCAGCCGGTGTGCCCGTCCATGCCGCGCAGGAACAGCGGTTGACTCGCGTAGTCCCCGCCGTTGAACCGCTCGTTCAAAGCCGCGTTCTGCGACCAGATGCCGAGGGGAATGCCTGTGACGACGAGCACGTCGCCGTTCATGCCGCGGCCGCTGCGCTTGGCCTCGGCCACGAATGCCTCGAGCGCATCGATGTCGGCGATATCGTCCTGGGCGTCGGCCGACAACAATCCGATGCCGCCGAACACGGCGTGCACGTGACTGTCAATCAAGCCCGGGAGAAGCGTCTGCCCCCCGAGATCGGTCACTGAGGCGTCGGCACCCACGCTGGCAGCCGCTTCGCTGCGGCTGCCGACGGCAACGATCCTGCCGTCGCGTACCGATACCGCCTCCGCATACGGCTGTTGCGGGTTGGCCGTGAAGATGTGCCCGTTCACCAGAACCTGGTCCTTGGCAAAGGCAGCGCCCAGCGGCATGAATGCCAGGCACACCAGGCAGCTCAATGTCAGTTTCAGGCGAATGATTGGACTCATGATGTGTCTCTCCAACTAGCAACCACCGTCAGGCAAGGCTAAAACCGCACGTGCGAGGGCCCACAAAAAAGGGCGCCCTGTCGGTCTGATTTTGAACGAACAACGCATCGGAATCCAACAGCATGACGTTCGCAGTGCGGCGGTCTGACGAAGGTTGCAGGAAGTCGCGCTATTGGCATTGATTGACGTGTTGACGCGAGAGCTGCCACATTCCCGCTCGATCGTTGCGGGCGGCTTGCCGCAAACGTCGTACGCGGGCCGGTCCTTAGGCGATCGCCGCCCTCTGCACCCGCTGCGGCTGAGAAACGCCGTAGCCCTGCGCATAGTCGACGCCCAGCCCGCGCAGCACTTCGATAATCTCCGCGTTCTCCGCCCACTCCGCAATCGTCATCTTGCCGGTCAGGTGACCGATCTCGTTGATCGAGCGCACCATCTCGCGGTCGATCGGGTCGTGCAGCACGCCCTTCACGAAGCTGCCTTCGATATTTGCTTGAGTGATGAAATTGCCGTTGGAGCTTCGGCGAACTGAATTGAAAGAACCTGATTGGCGCCTGGAACAACAGCTACTTCAGTTTTTCGGCGATCGCCTCGAGTTCCTGCGCGGCGAGCTGGTCCTTGCCGCGGGCCATGGCGCGTTTCGCGGCGATCAGATCAGGCAAGGACATCACCAGGCAGCGACGGCCGAATAGTTCGACTTCGACCGCTCCGGCCCGCACCCGCTGAAAATTGCCGATTCCCGTTATCGAAGTCAGGAAATCGATCGCGCCGGCGTCCGTCTAGAGATTCAGGTTCTTGAGCTCGATGCCGGGGTCCGGATTGGTCAGGAAAGACAGTCGCCCGCCACCCACGCGATGAACCGGCCTCAGATCCGCAAGGATCTTGCGCAGCTTCCCGACCGTGACATCCGTCAGAACCGTGCAAACGTCGAGATCCCGCGTCACCAATGTCGATCCGTGCAGCACGGCGGCGAATCCGCCGACGATGACGAACTCGATATCAGCGTCGGACAGTCGTTCGAGCAGCTGTTTCAGGTCGGCCACGGACCTTCGAGCCGGAAGTCGTCAGCGCGATTGCCAGGTCGAGTGCTGCCTGGTGTTTCAGCACCCGTTCCTCGAGGCTGAGCCGCAGGTTCGCCTCGATGAGGCTTGCATCGAATCCCGCTTCGCTCAGAGAGTCGTTCCATGGTCTCAAGTCCGTCATCGGGTTCCGACTATAGCAATCCGCCGCCGGACGCGCGCCCGCCGCTACCAGTTGGTGCCGAGACCTTTGAGCGTGATCGTTTGGGAATAGTACGGATAAGAGGGCACTTTGCCGACGCCGAGTGTAGCGCCGGGCCGTGCGCGGGGATGCGCGGCGAGAATTCGGGCGCCGCGCGCCCCGACCGTGCCCGCCCCGTGAGCGTTTGCTCGCGGCTTCCCGGCTGATCGTCGTGCCCGCGTTGATGGCGCGCAGCACCCCGCCGCGCGCTCGCCCGCCACAACGAGCATGGCGACGGCAATCCGA
>JANLWE010000046.1:0-137039 GCA_031364365.1 Gammaproteobacteria bacterium
GCTGATCCGGCGGCCGCTCTGGAAGCGGTGCTCATCGCGCAGCGTGCGCGCGATGTCGAGCAGCGAAACGCTGTCGAGATCGAACACCGGCCGCGCCTGCGGATGATCGCCGGCCTGCACGCCGTCGCCGGTGATGCACAGCAGGTTGCAGACGCCCATCGCGGCGCCTCCGAGGATGTCGCCCTGGATCGCGATGCGATTCCGGTCGCGGCAGGAGATCTGCATGACCGGCGCGTAGCCCGTGTGCGTCAGCAGCGCGCAGACGCTGAGGCTCGACATGTGGCAATTGGCGCCGCTGCCGTCGGTCGCATTGATCGCGTCGGCATAACCGTCGAATACGCGGGCGCGCCGGTAGACCTCGTCGGGATCCGCCGAATCCGGCGGCGCAAGCTCGGCGGTTACGGCGAATCCGCCCGCACGCAGCACCCGCTCGAAACGCCCCGGAGACACATGGCCGGGCAGGATCGGCAGCGGGTAACCGGGAACCGGTTCGTCTTCGAACCTCACGCGGACTCCCCGGTTTTCTCGCGCACGATGCGCAGCCACGATGAACCTCCCTGCAGGCGATGGTCGACTGCGGCCTGCGCGCCGCGCATCGCCTCGACGCCGTTGGGTATGCGCGTGCTTCCTTCATAAGCCAGCACCCACACGCACTTCATCGCCGGGATCACTTCGCAGTTGCCGTTGTCGCGGACGCCGCCGCAGGGACCGTTTCGGAGGTTCTTCGGACAGTTCATCGGGCAGGACATGCCGGTCGAACTCAGCACGCATTGCCCGCACATGCGGCAGTCGAAAAGAAATCCCTTGGTCGCTTTCTCCACGGCGGCGACCGGTCTTTCCAGCCGGCGGTAACCGATGGCCCGCCAGAACGGGGCGAGGCCAACGAGTGCGGACTCGAGCCAGCAATAGACGCGATTGAGCCCACGGGCATGACGCACCGACCACTGCCGCATGCGGTACATCGACAGGATCTCAGCCGGCGGGCTGCGGCGAAGGGTCGGCCTGTGTCTCGGCAATGCCCTTCGCGCGAATCAGGCGCTCGAGCTCCTCGTCGCTGTATTTCGCTTCGATCCGGGCAGCTTCGGCGGCGGCCTCAACATGAATGTCGTCGCTGCACGGGGTTGCCGTCGAGCGCCGCCATTCGGCGATGTAGGCGTCGGAGCTGCCCTTACCCGCGCGCATTGCCGCGCGGTCAACGGCCTCCTGGAATCGGGCGGAGAGAATCGCCTTGGCGGTTTCGCGGCCGCGCCTGACCACCACTTGCGCGGGAATGTCACGCCAATAGATCAGTGTCAGGCTCGCCATTGCAGTGTCTGCGGACGATCGGCAAAGGCGCCCAGTTTCCGTTCCAGCCCGCCGTAGCCGGTGGATTGAAACTGGTACTCGAGACCGAGCCGTGCCGCGATTGCCTGCGCCTGCTCCGTCGAATCTGCCTTCGGCGCCTGGGCCAGATAAACCAGCCGGCGGTAATTTCCGAAATAGACCGGCAGCAATTCCGGATGCCGATCGATACCGAGACCGCGAATGACCAGGCGCTCGAAGTGGCGCAGCAGGAAATCGGTCAGGTAGAAGGTTCCGGGCTCCGCATCCGCAAGCGCCGCGAACGCCGCCGGCGTCGCGTAGAACTCGTAGCAATGCGCGCCCTCGATGCGTTCGACACCTTCCTCGCGCAGCACGGCATCGAGGGCGCCGCGCGTGCCGCAGTCGCCGTAGGCGACGAAGATGTCGGCGTATTCACCGCGGTGTGCGCGGATCTTTTCACGCACCGCATCCGCGATGCGTTCCGGCCGGTTGTGCAGTTCCGGCGGCAGGCAGACGATGTCGAGCGCGGTCCAGCCGTTGGCGCGGCGAAGTGCCGCAATCTCGCGCGCGAGCGCGCCGCAGGCGATAACGAGTTTTCTGGCCGGTGTATCCACGCCTGCGGCGACCACTTCAATGGGCCTTCGCGGCCGCGCGGCGTTCGGCGATCAGCCGCTTCGCGGTTTCCACCGCGATCGCCGCATCGCGGCAATAGGCATCCGCGCCGACGGCCTTGCCGAAGTCCTCATTGAGCGGCGCGCCGCCGACCAGCACGATGTACTTGTCGCGCAGGTTCTTCTCTTTCAGCGTGTCGATCACGACCTTCATGTAGGGCATGGTCGTGGTCAGCAGTGCCGACATGCCGAGGAAGTCGGGCTGGTGTTTCTCGAGCGCGGCCAGGTATTTCTCGACCGCGTTGTTGATGCCGATGTCGATGACTTCGAATCCCGCACCCTCGAGCATCATCCCCACGAGATTCTTGCCGATGTCGTGGATGTCGCCCTTGACGGTGCCGATCACGATCTTGCCGATCGGTTCGACACCAGTCTCGGCGAGCAGGGGGCGGAGGATTTCCATGCCGCCCTTCATCGCATTCGCGGCGAGCAGGACTTCGGGCACGAACAGGATGCCGTCGCGAAAGTCGACGCCGACGATGCGCATGCCCTCGACCAGCCCATCATTGAGTACGCGCTCCGGCGACCAGCCGCGCCCCAGGAAGATGTGCGTCGCTTCCTCGACCTCGGCCTTCAGGCCGTTGTACAGGTCGTCATGCACCTGCTCGGCGAGCTCCGTGTCGTCGAGCGTGCGAAGGTCGAACTCACCCTCTTCAGATTCAGGCATTTTCGCCATCTCCGGTCCTGCCAATGGGCAGGATGTTAAGCGGGGGGCGGCGCCGGGACTGGCCGTTTCGCGACAGCCACATGTCTGCGGACGACAGGCGGGCAAGAAGTGGGACGCCGGTGGGGCCTCATTTACGGATCAACCGCTCGGCGCTCGGTGGATGGCCGAACTGGCTGCGATAGCAGCGGGAGAAATGCGGCGGCGACTTGAAGCCGCAGGAGGTGGTGACGTCCATGATCGGCATGGCCGTCTGCAGCAGCAGTTCGCGCGCACGGCGCAGGCGCATCTCGAGGTAGTACTTCTTCGGCACGCAATCCAGGTGGCGCTTGAACAGGCGCTCGATCTGCCTTCTCGATAGACCGGTGGCGCGCGCGATCCGGTCGAGCGACAGCGGTTTTTCGATGTTCTCTTCCATCAATTGCGCCACCTTGATCATGCCGCGATGCGACGCGCCGACCTGTGCGCGCAAGGGGACGTACTGGCGATCCTCCGCGCTCCGCACCCGCTCGAGCACGAACTGCTCGGACACGAGTTGTGAGATGCGCAAGCCATGCTTCAGCTGGATCAGGTTCAGCATCAGGTCGAGTGGCGCGGTACCGCCGGAACAGGTGTAGCGCTCGCGATCGATGCTGAACACCTGGTCGTTCAGCTGCACCCGCGGGAATTCCTCGCGCAGCGCCGGCAAGTTCTCCCAGTGGATCGTGGCGCGGTAATTGTCGAGGAGCCCCGCGCGCGCCAGCGCATAGCCGCCGGTGCAGAGCGCTCCGAGCGCGACCCTGCGCTCGGCGAGGCGGCGGAGTGCGGAGAGGAGCGGTGCCGACACCGCGTCCCGGACATTGATGCCGCCGCAGACGAACAGGATTTCCACTTTGCCGAGCTTGTCGAGGGGGATGGTCGGCGCGAGATCGAGACCATTGCTCGCGAGCACCGGACGACCGTCCAGGCTCACGATCGACCATTCGTAAACATCCTGGCCCACGACCCGGTTCGCCATGCGCAAGGGCTCGACCGCGTTCGTGACCGCGATCAGCGAATAATTCTGCAAGGTCAGGAAGGCGTACTTGCTGATGGGCAGCATGTCGAATTGAGTATGCCACCCGAGCCGCCGTAGATGTCTGATTCCGACATAAAACTGTCGCTTTTGGGGCTGCCGGCCGCGCGCCAGCGGCTAAACTGCCGCCATGAAGACACACGCGCGGGTAGTCGTGATCGGCGGCGGTGTGGTCGGTGTCAGCACGCTTTATCACCTGGCGCACAAAGGCTGGTCGGACGTGGTGCTGGTCGAGCGCGCGGAGCTGACCGCCGGTTCGACCTGGCATGCCGCCGGGCTGCTGCCGCTCTTCAACATGAGCTACACCGTCGGCCAGCTGCACAAGTACTCGGTCGACCTGTACAAGCGCCTGCAGGCGGAAACCGGCCAGGACGTGAGTTTTCACGTGACCGGCAACCTGCGTCTCGCGACCAGCCGCGAGCGCATGGACGAATACCAGAAATACTGCGGCACGGCGAACACGATCGGCGTGCCGTTCCAGGTGATCGGGCCGCGCGAGGTCAAGGAACTCTGGCCGCTGGCGGAACTGGGCGGGAGCGCCGACACGCCTGCGATCGTCGGCGCGCTCTATCACCCGGACGACGGCCACATCGCCCCAGCCGACCTGACAATGGCGCTCCGCAAGGGAGCGCGGTCGCGCGGGGCGGAGATCTACGAGCAGACCGAAGTGACGGCGGTTTCGCGGTCCCGTTCCGGCGAGTGGCTATTGAATACGAATAAAGGCGACATCGTCGCCGAGCACGTCGTCTGCGCCACCGGGAACTACGCGCGCCAGACCGGCCGGCTGTTCGGGCTCAACGTGCCGGCGATTCCGGTCGAGCACCAGTACATCGTTTACGACGAATCTGCTGAGCTGAAACGTTATCGTCAGAAAGGTGGGCGCGAGCTTGCGGTGCTGCGCGAACCGGACAAGTCGTATTACCTGCGCGAAGAACGCCTCGGCTGGATCCTCGGGCCCTATGAGACCGGCGCACCGGCGCGGTTCGCCGACGGCGTGCCGGAGTGGTTCGGCAAGAGCCTGTTCGACGGCGATATCGAGCGCCTGCTGCCGCATGTCGAGGCGGCGCAGAGGCGTGTCCCGGCACTCGTCGACTGCGGTATCAAGGACGTCGTCAACGGGCCGATTTCCTATACGCCCGACGGCAGCCCGATGGTCGGGCCCGCCTGGGGCGTGCGCAACCTCTGGATCAACGAGGGTCACAGCTTCGGCATCACCGCGGCCGGCGGTTCCGGGTGGCAGCTCGCGGAGTGGATCGTCGAGGGCGAGCCGGGCATCGACATGCTGGCGGTCGAGCCGCGCCGATTCGGTCCGTACACCAGCAAGCGTTACGTCGTGCAGAAGAATGAGGAGACGTACCGCAATGTCTTCGTCGTCCATTTCCCGGATGAGGAACGGCCGGACGCAAGGCCGCTGAAGACGAGTCCCGTCTACGACAAGTTGAAGCGCATGGGCGCCGTGTTTGGCCAGCGCTACGGCTGGGAACGCGCCAACTGGTTCGCGCCCGCGGGCGTCGAAGCGAAGGACCAGTGGAGCTTCCGCCGCACGAATTATTTCGAGCACGTCGGCAACGAATGTCGCCGGATGCGCGAGGGCGTGGGCGTCATCGACCTGACGCCATTCACGAAGCACGAAGTATCCGGTCCGGGCGCCGAGGCCTGGCTCGACAGTCTGGTCGCCAACAAGGTCCCGGCCAAGGTCGGGCGAATGGCACTTTGCCACGCCTTGACGCGCAGCGGCGGCATCCGCTCCGAGTTCACGATCACGAGGCTCGGCGAACAGAATTTCTATGTGGTCAGCGCGGGCGCGGCGGAGCGCTATGACAGCGATTACCTGCAGAACACGTTGCCGGCGGATGGATCCGTCGTGCTTCGCAACATCACGACCAGCCGTGGCTGCTTCGTACTGGCGGGTCCGCGGTCACGCGACGTGCTCGCGAAGATGACCGATCTGCCACTCGACAACACCGCATTCCCCTGGCTCTCCGCGCAGACCGGCGAGGTGGGCCTCGCGACGGACGTCTATCTGCTGCGCGTGAATTTCGTCGGTGCGCTCGGCTGGGAGCTGCATTTCCCGATCGAGTACGCGCATCACCTGTTCGACGCGCTGTTCGCGGCGGGCGAGGAATTCGGGATCGGCATGGCCGGCATGCGTGCGATGGAGTCCTTGCGCCTCGAGAAGTCCTACCGCATGTGGGGCAGCGACATGACGCCCGACTACACGCCGTTCGAGGCCGGCCTCGATCGCTTCGTGCGGCTCGGCAAGGGTGAGTTCATCGGCAAAGAGGCGCTTTCGAAGCAGGTCGCCGCCGGCGTGCCCAACCGCTTCGTGACGGTGGAAGTCCACGGCGTCAGCGACGCCGACCCGCTCGGCAACGAACCGCTGTTCGACCAGAAGGGCGCGATGGTCGGTCGCGCGACCTCCGGCTACTACGGACACGTGCTGAAAAAGAGTCTCGCCATCGGTTACGTGAAGACGCCTTTTTCAGCCGTCGGCACTCCGCTGCAGATTGAAATTCTGGGTGAGAGGAAAAAAACGACGGTGCTGGTGGACTCGCCCTACGATCCCGAGAACAGGGATCTGAGGGCGTAAGGGCGCCGTCCGGTGAAGCGGCAATCCTGGTCCGGATTCAATCTGTTGTGGCGCAGCCTCGGCAGGCACCACGGCTGGCGCGAGCAGTGGCGGAAAGCGGAGCCCAGGGCTTGTTACGACGCAATCATCGTCGGCGGCGGCGGACACGGCCTCGGGACCGCGTATTACCTTGCGGCCGAGCACGGGCTCACGAATATCGCGGTCGTCGAAAAGGGCTGGATCGGCGGCGGCAACACCGGCCGCAACACGACCATCATCCGCTCGAATTATCTTTTCGACGAAAGCGCCCGGCTCTATGACCACGCGCTCAAGCTGTGGGAACACCTGTCGCAGGTCCTGAATTACAACGTCATGTTCTCGCCGCGCGGCGTGATGATGCTCGCGCACACGGTGCATGACGTGCAGGTGCTGAAGCGCCACGTGCACGCCAACCGCTGCAACGGCGTCGACAACGAGTGGCTCACGATCGAAGAAGCCAAGGCGTTCTGTCCGCCGCTCAATGTCGAGGCGAATATCCGCTACCCGGTGCAGGGCGCCGCGCTGCAGCGGCGCGGCGGCACGGCCCGACACGACGCCGTCGCCTGGGGCTATGCGCGCGCGGCCGATGCGCTCGGCGTCGACATCATCGAGAACTGCGACGTGACCGGAATCCGCCGCGGCGCGAATGGCGCGGTGGAGGGGCTCGAGACCACCCGCGGACCGATCCGCAGCAGCCGGATCGGCGTGGTGGCGGCGGGCAACTCGAGCGTCGTGATGCGGATGGCAGGCGTGCAGTTGCCGCTCGAAAGCTTTCCGCTGCAGGCCCTCGTTTCTGAACCGGTTAAATCCATATTTCCCTGCGTCGTGATGTCGAACAGCATTCACGCGTACATCAGCCAGTCAGACAAGGGCGAGCTGGTGATTGGCGCGGGTACCGACGCCTATACCTCTTATACGCAGCGCGGTGCGCTGCACGTCAACATGCACACGCTTGAGGCGATCTGCGAATTGTTTCCGTGTTTCCGCCGACTGCGGATGCTGCGCAACTGGGGCGGCATCGTCGACGTGACGCCGGATCGCTCGCCAATCATCGGCAAGACGCCGGTGCCGGGCCTGTACCTGAACTGCGGCTGGGGCACGGGCGGATTCAAGGCGACGCCGGGCTCGGCACAGGTGTTCGCCTGGACCATCGCACACGACGAGCCGCATCCCATCAATGCGCCGTTCACGCTTGAGCGATTCCGCGACGGCGCGCTGATCGACGAGGCTGCGGCAGCGGCCGTCGCCCACTGAGCCCCGATGCTGCTGATCGACTGTCCTTACTGCGGCAAGCGGCCTGAGCTCGAATTCGCCTATGGCGGACAGGCGCATCTCGCGCGGCCGCCTCAGCCCGCGGAACTGAGCGACCCGCAATGGGCGGACTATCTGTATGTGCGGAGCAATCCGAAAGGCCCGCATGCCGAGCGCTGGCGCCACGTGCATGGCTGCGGCCGCTTCTTCAATGCGCTCCGCGATACGACAACCGATCACTTTTCCAGGACCTACAAGATCGGAGAGCGGCCTTGAGCGCATTTCGCACGGCGAGCGGAGGCCGCGTGGACCGGGCGCGACGACTGCAATTCACTTTCGATGGAAAGACATTCGAGGGCCTGCAGGGCGACACGCTCGCATCCGCGCTGCTCGCGAATGGCGTGCACCTGGTCGGGCGGTCATTCAAATATCATCGGCCGCGCGGCATTCTGACGGCCGGCGCTGAAGAACCGAATGCGCTGATTGCGCTCCGCCGCGATGCGGCACGCAATACGCCGAACCTGCGCGCGACCCAGGTCGAGCTCTACCACGGACTCGCGGCCTGCTCCCAGAATCGGTGGCCGAGCCTCGGCTTCGATCTGGGGCGCGCCAACGACCTGCTGTCGCCGCTGTTCCCGGCCGGCTTCTACTACAAGACTTTCATGTGGCCGCGCGCTGCGTGGGCCGCGCTGTATGAACCCTTGATCCGCGCTGCGGCGGGCCTCGGCCGCGCGCCGACGCTGCCGGACCCGGACCGCTACTCAAATCTCTACGCGCATTGCGATGTGCTGGTCGTCGGTGCGGGACCCGCGGGGCTCGCAGCAGCGCTCTCCGCGGCCGATGGCGGCGCGCGCGTGATCCTCTGCGATGAACAGGCGGAGCCGGGTGGCTCATTGCTAGCCGACCCGCGGCCGCGGATCGAGGGCCTCGAGAGCGCAGCCTGGCTCGAGCGGACGTTGGCGGCGCTGCAAAAGAATCCGCGCGTGCGGCTGCTCCCGCGCACGACGGCGTTCGGCTATTTCCCGCACAATATGATCGGCCTCAATGAGCGTCTCAGCGATCACCGGGCGAATCCGGGTCCGGTGCAGGCGCGCGAACGGCTGTGGCAGCTGCGGGCGCGCGAGGTCGTGATAGCGACTGGCGCGATCGAACAGCCGCTGGTGTTCCCGGGCAATGACCGTCCCGGAATCATGCTGGCCGGCGCGGTCGCGACCTACCTCAACCGTTACGGCGTTCGCGCGGGATCCCGCGCAGTCGTCGTCACGGCGACGGACAGCGCCTACCGGGCAGCGCTCGATCTGCAGGCCGCCGGCGTGCAGGTGGCCGCGATCGCGGATCTTCGCCAGAGTGCCGATGGCCCGTTGCCGCAAGCGGCTCGCAGCGCCGGCATCGAATCTTTGATGCGCGCGACCATGCTCGGCACCCGCGGCAATCGCCGTGTCAGCGGCATCGAGTTTGAGGCGACCGATGACCGGGGCCGCGTGCAACGACGGACCCTGCCCTGCGACCTCGTGCTGATGTCCGGCGGCTTCACGCCGAGCGTGCATCTCTTTTCCCAGTCGCGCGGCAGGTTGCAATGGAGCGACGCGGTGCGGGCGTATGTGCCCGCTGTATCAGCCGAACGCGAACGCTCGGCTGGCGCCTGCCGCGGCGTTTATGGCCTGGCGGAGACGCTTGCGGACGGCGCCGCAGCGGGAGCCGCGGCCGCGAAGGCGAGCGGCCATGAGGGCGTGGCGCATCGCTTTGAGGTGAGCGGAGACGATGCCGGTGCCGATGTATCGACGGCCGCATTGCCGCAGGCGGCGGCAGCTGTGGGATCGAAAGCATTCGTGGACTGGCAGAACGATGTCACCGCCAATGACCTGGCGCTCGCCGCCCGCGAGGGCTTTCGTTCGATCGAACACATCAAGCGCTATACGACGGTCGGGATGGCGACCGACCAGGGCAAGACTTCCAATCTCAATGCACTCGGCATCGTCGCCGGGCAACTTGGCAGCTCTATTCCCGAGATCGGGCACACCACGTTTCGCATGCCGTATACGCCGATCACGTTCGGCAGCCTCGCGGGCATGGCGCGCGGCGAGCTGTTCGACCCAGTGCGCACCACGCCGATGCATGAATGGGCCAGGGCGCAGAACGCGGTGTTCGAAGATGTCGGCCTGTGGAAGCGGGCGCGTTACTTTCCGCGCGCCGGCGAGGACCTGCACGCCGCAGTCGCGCGCGAATGCCGGGCGGTGCGCAGCGCCTGCGGAATCTTCGACGCATCAACCCTCGGGAAGATTGCGGTCGTCGGTCCGGATGCCGCCGAATTCCTGAACCGGCTCTACATCAATAGCTGGTCGAATCTCGCGGTCGGCCGCGCACGCTACGGAATCCTGCTGCGCGACGACGGCTTCATCTATGACGACGGCGTCGTCGCGCGCACGGCCCTGGATCGCTTTCACGTGACGACAACGACCGGCGGCGCAGCGCGCGTACTCGCGATGATGGAGGACTATCGGCAGACGGAATGGCCGGAGCTCGAAGTGTGGCTGACATCCACGACTGAACAGTGGGCGGTCATTGCCGTGCAGGGGCCGCTCGCACGGCAGGTGCTGCAGCCGCTCATCGCCGACATCGAACTGTCGTCAACCGCCCTGCCGCACATGGGCGTGGCAGAGGGAAGCATCTGCGGTGTGCCGATGATGCTGTTTCGCGTCAGCTTCAGCGGAGAGCTTGGTTACGAAATCAATGTGCCGGCCGGCAGCGGTCGCGCTGTCTGGGAAGCCGTTCACGCCGAGGGTGTCCGACACGGCATTGTGGCTTATGGCACCGAGACGATGCACGTGCTGCGCGCGGAGAAAGGGTACGTTATCGTCGGTCAGGACACGGACGGCACCGTGACGCCCGACGATGCGGGCCTCGCCTGGGCCATCGGCCGCAACAAGCCGGATTTCGTTGGCAAGCGATCGCTCGAGCGCGCGGCGATGAAGGATCCTCGTCGCAAGCAGCTCGTGGGACTGCGCACACTCGACCCCGGCATGGTGCTCGAGGAGGGCGCGCAGCTCGTCGAATCGGCGGGGCAGAAACCGCCGATGAAGTTGCTGGGGCATGTCACGTCTTCCTATTTCAGCGCAGTGCTCGGACATTCGATTGCGCTCGCGATGCTGTCCGCCGGTCGCGCGCGGCACGGCCAGACGCTGGTCGTGCCCGTGGCGGGCGGCGATATCGCGGTTGAGGTGACGGATCCGGTGTTCTACGACCGGGGCGGAGCGCGCCTGAATGTCTGATTGGTTGCGAACCCTGGCGCCGGCTTCTCGTTTCATCCTGCAGGGCGGGCCGGCGGCGCGCGCTGCGGCGGGTGCGGTCTTCGGAGTGCCCCTGTCCGAGATGCCCTGCCGTGCAAACTCGCGGGAGAATCGGGCGGCACTGTGGCTCGGCCCCGACGAGAACCTGATCCTGGCCCCGGCCGCGGAGTGCGCGATTCTTGCCGCCGGCTTCGCCCGCGCATTGACCGGCATCCCGCATTCATTCGTGGATGTCAGTCAACGCCAGATCGCACTCGAACTTCGCGGTCCCCACGTGGCCGCGATCCTGAACTGCGGATGTCCGCTGGATCTCGATCCCGCGGAGTTTCCTGCCGGCATGTGCACGCGCACGCTGTTTGGCAAGGCGGACATCGTGCTGTGGCGCACGGGTGCCACCGAATTCCACCTCGAGGTGTGGCGCTCCTTCTCGGACTACATCCTGGGATGCCTGCAGGAAGCCGCCCGGGATTTCATCGCGCCGGCCAATGTTGCTTAACATCTGGCACTGGCGGAAGATCCCAAGATTCCTGATGTAAGAGGCTCCCATGCGGCAACCACAACGCGCTGTTCGTTCCATTCTTCGGCTGGCCGCCTGTACGGCCCTCATTGCCGGGGAATCGCCGGCCGCCCTGGCTCAAGAGGCGGAGACCGGGACGGAAGTCGTGCCATTCGCCGAGATCGTGGTGACAGCCCAGCGCCGCGAGCAGAACATTCAGGACGTCGGCATATCGGTGACTCCGCTCGGCGAGGAGACGCTGCAGAATCTCAACATCAAGACCGCAACGGACATCGTGCGCGCCGTGCCGAGCCTGAAGATGAACGCATACTCGTCTTCGCAGGTCGTGTTCAACATCCGGGGCGTCGCGCAGAATAGCTACGGCGATGAGCAGGAGCCGCCGGTTGCTGTCTACCAGGACGACAGCTACTCCAGCTCAATCAATCTCGCGAGCTTTCCCGTGTTCGACCTGGCTCGCGTGGAGGCATTGCGCGGCCCGCAAGGAACCTTGTTCGGCCGTAACGCGACTGGTGGCGCGATCCAGTTCATTTCGCGCCGGCCGACCGATGAATTCGAAGGTTACGCGACTGCGACCTTTGGCCGCTTCAGCCAGCAGATTTTCGAGGGTGCGCTGTCCGGCCCGTTCTCAGACAAATGGCAGGGACGTATTGCCTTCATCAGCAATCAGGATGACGGCTATATCAAAGACATCAGCGGCACCGAGGAAGATCGCGGCGCCAATGACCATTACGCGCTGCGTGGCCAGCTCGCCTGGCAGCCGACCGACAGCACGAACGTCAACCTGATCCTGCGCTACCTGCGCGCCGACAAGGAGCGCCAGGCAGGCCTGTATTCGCACGAGCCCGCGTGTCCGAATGCGCAGAGGCAGGGAGAATTCACGCCGCCGACACTGGATTGCCCTGCTTGGTTAGGAGGCGCGGGTGCAACCGGCACTGGCTACCAGAATCCGGCGATCATTCCGAGCCGGGGCGGCGATCCGTGGGCGACCGAAGAGACCTCGCTTTCGTATGTGGACCGCACCATCAAGGCCGCCACGCTTCGCATCGATTCCAAGGTCGGCAGCCTCGACCTGGTGTCGATCACCGATTTCCAGGACGCCAACAAGTTCTATATCGAAGGTGGCGACGCCTCGCCCGACCTCGGCGTGGTTTTCTACCAGGGCAGCGATCTCACGCAGTATTCGGAGGAGCTGCGGCTTTCGGGCACCTTCGGCAACAACCAGATCGTCGGCGGCCTGTACGGCATGAAAGTTGACGGCGACTACACCGGCCAGTTCGCCGATCCTTTCTATGCCGACATATTCACCGGTTGCGCCCCCCCTTCCTGCGCCTACGTACCGGTCATCACCGCCTCGCAGGAGACGACCTCATATGCCATCTTTGCACAGGACGAGTGGAAAGCGACCGACAAGCTCAGCCTGATCGCGGGGCTGCGTTACTGGCACGATCAGCGCAAAGGCGCGTACTATGGGGACGAGCCGAGCAACGACATGCATATCGCGTTTGACCATACGCAGGTGGTCGGTACGGCCTTTGGCGCGCCTTTCGATGAGACGGTTGTACCGATCACGCTGACGCCGGACGATGCGGACGCGACATTTGATGATTTCACCGTCCGCCTCGAGCTCGATTACCGCGTCACCGATGATGTGTTGCTGTTTGCGAGCTACAACCGCGGCAGCAAGAGCGGCGGCTTTTCCTTTTCCACGGGCACGCCTTTCGCCGATTTCCCGCCGTTCACTCCTCTCGGCACCAACGCACAGTTCCTGAACGGAATTCCATTCAAGCCTGAAGTTCTGGACTCATTCGAAGTGGGCATCAAGTCCACGATCAACGGGACGACCACCTTCAACGCCAGTGCCTTCTACTATGATTACTCGGACTACCAGGCCTTCGTGCAGCTCGGATACAACCAGACGGTCATCAACCTGCCGGCAACCTCCTACGGCCTGGAGGCGGAAATCAACTCCCGGCCCGTCACCGGCCTGACTTTGCAGCTCGGCCTGTCCGCACTCAGTTCCAACGTCGAGGACATCGTGCTGCCCGACTCCATAACGCAAGTGGAACACGACATGCCACAGGCACCGGGTTTCTCGGGCAACGCGCTGGCGCGCTACGAGTTCGCGCTGGGCGGAGGCATGGCGTCCGTGCAGGCCGATATGCTTTATTCCGATGATTTCTGCTTCACCGTCCTGTGCGCGCCAGTCGAGAAGGAAAGTTCGTATACCGTCGCCAATGCGCGCATCGCTTACGGGGCGGAGGACGGAAGCTGGGAAGTCGCAATCTTCGGGGACAACCTCACCGATGAGGAATATCGCGTCTATGCCTTCGACAGTTCTTTGTTTGCCGGTGTCGTCGCGGGCGTCTACGGCAAGCCGCGCACCTATGGCGTGACGGCGACCTTCCGGTTCGGGGCGGCACACGACTAGCGCGCAGGCCCGTTGAAGCTCCCGAGCCCTTTCTTCCGGCTTCCGGTCAGGTTCGACGTCGAGCGGCTGCGGGCCGAGGTCGAGGGCCTGCCCGCCGATGCGTGGTCGCGCCATCCGCAGGAGTACCAGGGCAATACTGCCGCGCGGCTCATTACGGCCGGCGGCACGCAGAACGACAGCGTCGCCGGTGCCATGCAGCCTACACCCGCGCTGCTTGCGAGCCCGTACCTGCAGCAGGTACTGGCATCTTTCAACACGGTCTGGTCGCGCTCGCGCCTGATGCGGATTGATGGCGGCGGATCGGTGCCACTGCACAGCGATACCAACCATCACTGGTACTTTCGGGTCCGGGTGCACATTCCCGTCGTCACCCGCCCGGAAGTCAGGTTCTACTGCGGCGACCAGAACGTTCACATGGCGGCTGGCGAAGCGTGGGTCTTCGACAACTGGCGCGTACACCAGGTCCTCAACCCAAGCCCCGAAGCACGCATCCACCTGGTGGCCGACACGACGGGCACCGCCGCATTCTGGCGGCTGGTCACTCAGGGGCAGTCGGAGAATTTCGAACGGACACATCCGAATTCGCGACTGATCGCATTCGACCCGGCCTCCCGCCCAACGCTCATGATCGAGCGCTTCAATGTCTGGCCGCTCATGCCGCCCTCGGAAGTGGAACAGCTGGCATTCGACCTGTTGCCCGACCTTGCGCCAGTCGATGAACGCCCGGAATCCGTCGCCGCCGAGAGCGCTTTCGTCGTCGCCGTCCTCGAGTTCTGTCACAACTGGCGTTCACTGTGGCACCTCCACGGCGATGTCCCGGAGGCACGCAGCCAGTTCGAGAATCTTGCGGAAGTTGTTCGCCGGAATCTGCGCCAGCTGCCGCCGGTGCGAGTTGCCAGTACCGGCAATCTTGCAATGAAGGTCGTCCAGTCGCGGATACTTTCGATGCTGTTCGGGGGTGCCGGCGGTTCGCGTCAGGAGGCCACGGAGTTCAATGTCACTTCGTCGACATCAGAAGGCGCAGCAGGGATTGCACGCGATTCCAGTCTGCAATCTCCGGTCGGGCCCTCACCGTCCGGTCCGGAGCGTCAGGGTTCGCCCGCTCCCGGAAAACCGCCGGTCATCGATCGCCCGCTCATCATCGTGAGCGCGCCCAGGGCCGGGAGCACCCTGCTGTTCGAGACCTTGGCGCAGGCGTCCGGCGTGTACACGATCGGCGGGGAAAGTCACAGCGTGATCGAAGGCATCAATGCACTACGCCCGGGCCGCGGCACGGTGACGTCCAACCGGCTGACGAGAAAGGATGCAACGGTGGCTATCGCCGAGGAACTTCGCAACCGGTTCGCGACGAAACTGCGGGATCGGGACGGCTTGCCGCCGGCGCCTGGATCGCGGGCCCGGTTTCTGGAGAAGACACCCAAGAATGCGCTGCGCGTGCCGTTCCTGCTCGAGGTCTTTCCCGACGCCTCGTTCGTGTACCTGCGCCGCGAGCCGCGCGCCAACCTGAGCAGCATGATTGAAGCCTGGCGCGCACAGAAATGGGTCACTTATCGCCAGTTGGCAGGCTGGAACGGGGCCTGGTCGCTGTTGCTGCCGCCTGGCTACGAACGCCTGCAAGGTCGGCCACTTGAGGAAATCGTGGCATTCCAGTGGCGGGCGGCGAACGAGACGATCCTCGACGACCTCGCTGACGTTCCTCGTGAGCGCTGGACGACCGTGAATTACGAAGACCTGGTGCGGGATCCGCGGTCCGAGATCGTGAAAATACTGGACTTTGCGGGGCTCGCCCTGGACCCGAGGTTTGAGGAATACCTGTCGAAGCCGTTGCCCCCGTCACGCCACACGCATACCAAACCCGATCCGGACAAGTGGAAGCGCAATGCCGCGGCGATCGAGCGGGTGCTGCCGCAGCTGGAGGCTGTCAGGACGCGGCTCGAGGCATAGGCCGGAATCGCTATCGCTTTTCCGTCGACTTCCAGCCCCACCCTGGGATTGAGAGATCGTAGTACGTGGATCGGCCGGCGCCTTCCCCTGTCACGAGCACGCCTTTGTTGATCAGGTCGCTAATGTCGCGCGAAGCCGTAGCCCGGGAAGCACTGTTTATTGCAACGTACTTACGCTGCGTGAGTCCTCCTTCAAATCTGCCCGCACCCGCCTCCAGCATCTTGTTGATGACCTTACGCTGTCGCTCATTGAGCTCTGCAGTCTTGTGATCACTCCAGAATCGTGCACGCACTAAAGCCTCGTCGATCAGGGTCGAGCTCGATTGGCACGAATTGGCAAAAATGTTGGTGAACCACTCGAGCCACGCCGTCACATCGCCGACGCCGCGCTGCGCTTGATTCAGCGCGTCGTGGTACGCAGCTTGCCGGCGACGCAGTTCAGTCGAAACCCCGTGCAGCCGTGTGGGAAGCCGCGCGTCTTGCGCTAGTGCCAGGTCAACGATGGCGCGACCGATCCGACCATTACCGTCTTCAAAGGGATGGATGCTTTCGAACCAAATATGAGCGAGGCCCGCGCGCAGGATGCCATCCAGGGAAGTGCCGCGAGTGCGATTGAACCAATCGATGAAATTGCGCATCTCGGCGCGCACCGCTGCAGAGGGCGGCGCTTCGTAATGCACTGTTTCGCGGCCGACCGGGCCGCTGATGATCTGCATCGGATCTGCGTGGCTGCGATAGCGACCCGTCTCGATCAAGCGTAGCGCGGAGCCGCCGGCTGGGAACAGCGAAGCCTGCCACCTGAACAAGCGCTCTTCAGTCAGATCGCTGTCCCAGTCCGCCGCCGCACTTTCCATGACGTCGAGCAAACCCTCCACATTTCGAGGGACAGCGGCGACAAGTTCCGGTGTGATGCCGAGTCGACGTGCGACGGAGGAGCGCACACTCGCCAGATCGATTGACTCGCCTTCGATGGCGGCGGTCGCTACGGCTTCCGAGGACCAGACGTCACGTTGTAACAGCGCTAACTCATGGGCTCCAATCGCTTCGGCCTTGCCGAATAGCCGACCACTTTCCGCTCGAGCCCGGCGCAGCGGCTCTGCGAGTTGTGCAAGGTCGTAGCCAAAGTCTGGCCACGCGGGCGATGTCCAGATCCAGGCGGTATCGGGCATAATCGCGTCAGAAAATGAGGTGAATAAGGAGTCTATGGCCGAGTGAGTCGATTAGCAAGACTAATAACCTCATTTTATGAGGCGATTATGACCTTTAATCGCCTCAACAAGGACACCCGCTATCGCTGCGACGCCTGCCAGCCGGGCGCGACGTAGTAACGCTCCGCGGCGGCCGGCAAGAGCAGCTTGCCGAGGATGTGATCCGCAACCTTCTCAGCCAGCATGATCGTCGGCGCGTTGAGATTGCCGGTCGTGATGGACGGCATGATCGAGGAATCCACGACGCGCAGGCCGTCGATACCGATCACCCGCGCCTCTGAGTCCACGACCGCCATCGGATCGTCGCGACGCCCCATCTTGTTGCTGCACGACGGGTGATAGGCGCTCTCGACTTTCGCGCGAACGAAGGCGTCGATCTGCTCGTCAGTCACGCAATCTGCGCCGGGCTGGATCTCGCGCCCGCGATAGGGATCGAAAGCCGGCTGCGCGAAGAGTTCGCGCGTCAGCCGCACGCAGGCCCGCATCTCGGCCATATCGTCCGGATGGCTCAGGTAGTTGAAGCGGATCTTCGGCTTGTCCTCTGCGTTGGCCGACGCGAGGCGCACCCAGCCGCGACTCTTCGAGCGCATTGGCCCGACGTGCGCCTGGAAGCCGTGCTCTTTCGCGAGCGACGAGCCATCGTAGGTCACCGCAAGCGGCAGGAAGTGATACTGGATGTCGGGATAGGGCACGCCTTGGTGGCTGCGGATGAAGCCGCCGGTCTCGAAATGATTGGTCGCACCGAGGCCGTCCTTGAACAGCAGCCAGCGCGCGCCGATCAGTGCCCTGGCTACGATGCCCATCGAGGAATAGAGCGTAATCGGCTGCGTGCATGCCACCTGGAAATAAAATTCGATGTGATCCTGGAGATTCTCGCCGACACCCGGCAGATCGTGCACGACCGTGATGCCATGCTCACGAAGCTCGGCCGCAGGCCCCACGCCCGAGAGCTTCAGGAGCTTCGGTGAGTTGGTCGAGCCCGTGCTGACGATCACCTCGCGCCGCGCCCTCACTGTGCGGGTCGCATCGCCCTGGCGATACTCGACGCGATCGGCGCGCTTGCCGTCGAACAGGATGCGCGTCGCGAGCGCGTGCGTGCGGACGGCGAGGTTCGGGCGTTTCATTGCCGGCCGCAGATAGGCGTTGGCCGCGCTGCAGCGGCGTCCGGCGTCGACCGTCATGTCGAAGCGGCCGAATCCTTCCTGCTGGAAGCCGTTGATGTCTGCGGTGTACGGGTAGCCCGCCTGCCTGCCGGCCTCGAGCCAGGCCGCGTGCAGCGGATTCGAGAGCGTCCCGTAACGCGTCTGCAGCGGGCCCGAATCACCGCGGTATGCATCGCCACCTGCCGCGCGCGTCTCCGCTCGCCGGAAATACGGCAACACGGCGGCATAGTTCCAGCCGCTCGCGCCTTCCGCCTCCCAACGCTCGAAGTCCTGCGCATTGCCGCGTACATAGACGAGCCCGTTGATCGATGAGGAGCCCCCAAGGACTTTACCGCGTGGCGTGTGCAGCCGCCGCCCGCCGAGTCCCGGCTCCGGTTCCGTGTAGTAGCGCCAGTCGTATTTCTCCATGCCCATCGGGATCGAAAGCGCCGAGGGCATTTGCACGAAAATGGAACGGTCCGAGCCGCCGTACTCCAGCAGCAGCACGCTGTTTTTTCCGTCCTCGGTGAGCCGATCGGCCAATACGCAACCGGCGGAGCCGGCGCCGACGATCACGTAATCGAAGATCTCAGTAGGGTGCATCGATGTCGCCTTTCGCGACGTACACGCTCTTCAGCTGGGTGTAATGCTCCATCGCGGCACGGCCGTTCTCGCGCCCGAGTCCCGAGAGCTTGACGCCGCCGAACGGCAGTTCGATCGGCGTGATGTTGTAGTGGTTGATCCAGCAGGTCCCGGCCTGCAGCCTCGCGATCACGCGATGCGCACGGTTGAGGTCGTTGGTGAAAACGCCGGCCGACAGGCCGAACTCGGTGGCATTTGCGCGCCCAATGACCTCTTCTTCATCCTCAAACTCCAGCACCGACATCACCGGGCCGAAGATCTCCTCGCGCACGATGCTCATGCCGTCGCGGCAGCCATCGAAGACCGTCGGCTCGACGAAAAATCCCTTCGCGAGCGCACCGTCCGTTCGGCGCGCGCCGCCCACCAGAACGCGCGCACCCTCTGCACGCCCGCGGGCGATGTAGCCAAGGACCATTTGCATGTGCTCCTCGGAGATGAGCGAACCCACCTGTGTCGCCGGGTCCATCGGATCGCCGATGTGCATGGCGCCGACACGCGCGACCAGGCGGCGCAGGAATTCCGCCTTGATGGAGCGGTGCACGAACACGCGCGTTGCGTTCGAGCAGACCTCGCCCGCGGAATAGAAATTAGCGAGCAGCGCGCCCGACACAGCCTGATCGAGCTTGGCATCTTCGAACACGATGAGCGGCGATTTGCCGCCGAGCTCGAGCGTCACGGCCTTGACGTTGCTTGCGGCGTCGTTCATCACTGCCTTGCCGGTGCCGACGGAACCCGTGAGCGACACCTTGCGGATCTCCGGATGGCGCGTCAGCAGGCGTCCGGTCTCGGAATGGCCCTGCACCACCTGGAAGATGCCGGACGGAACGCCTGCCTCGCGATAGGCCTTTTCGAGCTCGACGGCGGTGAGCGGCGTGAGGCTCGCCGGCTTGAAGATCATCGCGTTGCCGAAGGCGAGCGCGGGGGCGGACTTCCAGCAGGCGATCTGCAGCGGGTAATTCCAGGCACCGATGCCGGCGACCACACCGAGTGCCTCGCGGCGCGTGTAGCCGAAGGCTTGCGGACCGAGGTCGATGTGCTCGCCCGCCGCGCTCTGCGTGAGCGCGGCAAAGTACTCGATGCACTCGGCGCCCGAGATGACATCGACGACGCGCGTTTCCTGGATCGGCTTTCCGGTATCGCGGGTTTCGAGTTCCGCGAGCGCGTCGTTACGCGCCCGAAGAAGCTCAGCGGCACGGCGCAGGATGCGGGCGCGCTCGCTGCCCGCGAGCGCGGCCCAGGCAGGCTGCGCCTCGCGCGCGGCAGCTACGGCGGCCTCGATCTCGCGGGGGCCGGCCACCGGCACATCACCGAGCCGTTCTCCGGTCGCGGGATTGATGGAAATCAGTCGCGGTTCTGCGAGACTGTCGAGGGTTGCCACATATTCCTTTCTGCAAAGAGCTACGGGGAAACGAACGTGCCGAACAGATCCCCTGTTGATCGATCATTCGTTAGACGGTGGGGCAGGTCAAGGGCGGCAGCGGCATGACGATGGACACAAAGCCGGATGCACCGCCAAGAACGGGGGGCTGCGTGTGCGGCGCCGTACGTTATGAGGTCTCGGGGCCGATGCGACCGGTGATCGCCTGCCACTGCAACCAGTGCCGGCGCATGACCGGCCATTTCATGGCAGCGACCGCCGCGAGACGCACTGATTTCCGCTTGATGTCGGGCACCGGACTGAAGTGGTATTCGGCGTCGGCCAAGGCACGTCGCGGTTTCTGCGATCAGTGCGGCTCAACCTTGTTCTGGGACGGAGTCGGGCGTGACTACATCAGCATCGCAGCAGGCACTCTCGACGATTCCACGGGCCTCGAGATTGCCTGCCATATCTTCGTCGCCGAGAAGGGCGAGTACTACGCCATCGATGGGGCTGCGCCGCAGATCGCGGATGGAATCTTCCCGGTCCCCTTCGCCTAGGGCCGCGGCTCGCGGTTGAAGTCGAACAACCCGGTCAGATCGCCGATCGCCGGCCGGTTCACAGGCACGTACGGATCGCGATCATCGTGGATCGGGTTCGGCAGGTTGTCGCGGCTGCGGGCCGAGGTCGGCGGCAAGCCCCAGTTGTATGCAATGAATTTATTGATCGAGGCGTGATCGTAGTACGTGTGATCGACATGCCCCGATCGCGCGTACGGAGAGACCGCAATGAGCGGAATGCGCGTGCCGTCGCCAAAGAAGTCGATGGGCTGCACGTAGCCGGAATCGTAGTAGCCGCCGCCCTCGTCAAATGTGACAAGGACTGCCGTGTGCTTCCAGATTTCCGGATTGGCCTGCAGTCGCGTAATGATGTCGCGCACGAGCTCGTCAAAGCCCGGCTGCATGGCATAGCCGGGATGGCCGGAAATGCTGTCATAGGGCGCGATCACGGCGACCGAAGGGAAGGTCGCCGCGTTCTTCACGTCGACATAGAACTGCTGCAGGTCCTGAAGCTTTGCGCGGTCGGGGCCGGTCATGGTCGATGTGAAGTAGCTCAGCGTGTCGCACATCGCGCAGTACTCACGGTCAACGTTCTTGCCGTCATTGCGGCCGCCGGTATACCACTTCCATGACACGCCGCCCGCGCTCAGCGCGTCGCCGATGTTGCGCATCGTCTGCGGCGGCAGCACGCGCTTTTCCGGCTTGTCTTCCCGCAAGCCGCCATTCGGCAGATAGGCGGGCTCGAGATTGTTGACCATGTAGTAATGCCCGGGCTCACAGTTGCCGTCGCGAAAGGCCGGATACGACAGGCTGGCGAGATAGGCACGAATGGGTGCGACCCCGGGCGCGCTGCGGTCCGCGCAGTCGACCAGCGTGCCGCCCTGATAGCCATCTTCGGTATACCAGTTGTTCGTGCCGGGCTGCGGATCCGGATTTTCGATCAGTTTGGCCGGCGGCGCGGCAGCCTTGCCGTCCACTGTGTAGAAACCGACGTCTGCAGTGGCCAGCGCGAAGTAGTTAGCGGTCGTTCCGCCCATGATCGACTGGTGAAAGTTGTCGGCCAGCGCGTACTCGTCGGCCAGCGACCGGAAATACGCGGCGTCGCCGCGCGCCATGTTGTAGTAGCCCATCGACACGGCGCCCTGGTAGGTCTGGTTGGGCGCAAAGGCTGCGGCGCCGTTGCTCCCGCCCATGCCGACGGTTTCCGCGGTCCACACGAACAGGTCGTTCCTGCCGCCGTTGATCTGCTGCCACATCTGGAAGAAACGGTGGATCGGGTCGCCGGTGTGCGCACCGTAGCTGACGTGTTTCGTAATCTGAAACGGTCCGTTCGGCATCGGCTCGCTGAAACGGGCGTCCGGGATGTTGTATTGCTGGCCGAACGCACCAAAGGCGTAGGGCTGCGGCAGCGTCGAATAGCTGCCGGTCACTTTCGGGGTCGGCGTGTAGCGGTCGAGGACCTCGGCAGTATGCTGCTCGGCCAGCCGGAAGTTCGGTCCCGGCGATCCGTCGGCGCTGACGATGCCGAGCGACAGCAGATTCCGGACCGATGCTCCCGACTTTGGCTGATAGGTTGCGAACAGGTTATCGAACGTCCGGTTCTCGCCGACGATCACGATGACGTGCTCGATCGGCGTCCGGGGGCTGGCCGCCAGGCTGCCGGTGGCAAACACGGCGATCGCGGCCGAGACGCAGATTCTGAATGGCTTCGTTTTCGCTCTCCAGATTCGTGCAGCAGTGGCGCTGCGATCGGCCCACCCCGGACGGACCACGATGCGTCCGGCCGGGGTGGTGCACAGGTCAGTCAAATCAGAATTGGCCGCTCAGGGACAGGAACCACTGCAGCGGCGCGCCCGCCAGGACCGTCTGCGCGTCACCCGCGTTGACGAAGCCATTCGAGCCGAGGGTCGAGACATAGCTCTCGTCGGTCAGGTTCGTGACATTCGCCTGTATCGAGAGATTCTTGCCAAAACTCAGGTTCTCGAGCCGGTAGCCAAGGCCCAGATTGAACACCGCATACGAATCGACCTTGCCGTCCGTGTTGGTGTAAGTGAAGTCGCGCTCGCCGACGTAATCCAGACCGAGCTTGCCGAAGAACGTGCCGTTGTCGTAGCCGAGCTCCGATTTGAACAGTTCCTGCGGCGTGTCAACCACGTTCTTGCCACCGGTTGGAATGATGGTCTCGACCGGCACGCCAGCGACGATATCAATACGTATGACGTCGTCCTGGTATTCCGACTGGTTGTAGCTCAACGAGTTATACCAGCTCCAGTCGTCTGCAAACGCCCAGCGCACGCCGACTTCGGCACCCGTCGTCTCGACGTCGCCGACGTTCTGCAGCACCGTCGGGTTACCGACAATGCCGGCGCCAACCGTATTCGTGAGCAGCCGGTCCTTGAAGTCAACGTAGTAGATTGCCGCCACCGCCTGCACGGACGCGACGTTGTAACGCCAGCCCAATTCGTAGGTCGTCGAAGTCTCCGGCTCAAGGCCGCCGCTGGCCTCCAGGATCGCGAAATTAGCCGGGGTCGTTGCAAATGGCCCAACGGTCGACGCCGCCTGGAACGCGCGCATGTTCTCGGTGTAGCTGCCGAACACCTCGCTGGAATCGGACAGTTGCCAGTTGAAACCAACCTGCGGCAGGAAGCTTTCCTTGGCTTCGATCGTCCCTTCGGCCCGGGTCGCAGGGAGGAGAATCGCCTTCGCCTCGTTCTCGACCTCGAGCGACTTGAAGCCGAAGTTGATCTTCAGCGCGTCGCTAAGCAGCCAGTCGTCCTGCAGGAAGAACTGCTGGGTCTTGGTGTTGAAGTCCACGTGCCATTGGGTAAAGAACGGATCGCGCATGAATTCGAGCGAATTCCGTTGCGGGGCGGCAAGCTCGAGCCCATAGAAGCGACGCGCGTGTTCGAAGTCGTTGTCCTCATACCAGAGGCCGCCGCTCACGGTGTGATTACCAAACGTCGCGGTCAGCGCAGTCGTCGCGCCCTGGCGGTCGATGTTGTACTCGGTCGTACGCACCGAGATCGGTGCATTGGCCCCCACGCCGATCGTGCCACCGCGACCGTCCGGTGCCCCGACCGGCGTTGGCACGTATGGCGTGAACCAGATGCCCTGGCCCTCGTTCTGGTGCAGGTACACGGTCGTGTCCCAGGACCAGCCGTTGCCGAAGGGCAGGTTCAGCGTGATGGCCGCCAGATCGTCCTGGCGCAGGCCTGATGCGTTTGCGTACGAGTCGTCTACTGTGCCAATCGGCGATGGATACGGTCCCGGCAGGGTGCCCTGATAGATCTGCGCCACCTGGACCATCACCGGCCAGTCGCTCAAGCTCGAAAGATTGTCCCAGTCGTAGCCGAGACGGCTGATCATGTCGAGCGACAGATCTTGGTAATCGTTTTCCTGGCGGTCAGAATAATTGTAGAACGCGGAAAGTTTGCCTTCGCCAATCGGCTGCACAATCTTGAAGTTGATCTGTTCCTGCTTCTGTTGGCCCTGGCCCTTCCACTTGTCGGTTTCCTGGTTCGTGTAACTCAGGTAAGCGCGCGTGCCCGCGGAGCCGAGCTCGCCCGTTTCAAAGCGCGCGAAGCCGCGCAGGTCCGAATCGCTGCCCCCCGTCAGCGCGACGTTCGCACCGAATTCGGTCGCGGGGTCGATCGAAAAGAATTCCAGGGTGCCACCGAGATTGCTGGACGAGGCCGTGTCGAGCGCACCTGCGCCCTGCGACAGGACGGCACTGCCAATGTTCTCGGATGAGATCGCGCGGCTGATGTGCAGCCCGTTGTGGTTGCCATAGGTCATGTCGCCCAGCGGCACGCCATCGAGGGTGAAGCCGAGCTGATTCTGGTTGAAGCCTCGCACCGAGATGCGGGTCGACCACTCATAGGCGCCGTACGGGTCCGCCGACTGGAAGCTGACGCCGGGTAGTTTGGAAATGGCCTTGAGGGGGCTCGTGCCGGGCGCCTCCTTCGCGATCTCAATGGCGCCGATCTCCGCGACTTGCCGCGACTGACCCTGGCCGAACACCATGACCTCTTCCAGCACCGCTTCCTTCTCAGGTTCAGCCGCCTGAACGGCTGCGGCCGAGAGGACTGTGGCGACTGCTGCCGCCAGGCTGAGCGCACGTGTCAGCGATGATTTGGTCAATTGGTCAGTCATGGCTTCTCCTGATTCGTTTGTCACGGTGGCACTCATGCCACCCGCAACTGTTGTGGTATTCAGACATCTAGATGGGACGGCATTTTAGCCCGTTCTCTGGCTCATGCAAGCCTCCATGGATGAGTCTGTTGTTATTATACAACAAGCGTTCGTTGGAGCGCGGTTTTCCATCCGGCGACCAGTTCCGTACGACGGGCGGGCGCCATATCCGGTGTAAACATGGCGCCGGTCGTCCAGGTCGCGGCGACGGCCTGCAGATCGGTCCAGACACCCGTCGCGAGCCCGGCCAGAAAAGCTGCCCCGAGTGCCGTGGTCTCCAGCTGGGTCGGTTTCTCCACGGGCGCATCGAGTACATCCGCCAGAAAACGGCAGAACCAGTCGTTGGCGGCCATGCCGCCATCGACGCGGATCGCTGCCGCGCTCTGCGCGCCGTCGCCGGCCATGGCTGTCGTCAGGTCGAGGGTCTGAAACGCCACCGATTCAAGTGCCGCCCGCGCGAGGTGTGCACCGGTCGCGTCCAGGGTCAGTCCACAAATCAGCGCCCGTGCATCGGGCAGCCAATGCGGTGCGCCGAGCCCGACGAACGCCGGCACCA
The DNA here is from genome assembly GCA_031364365.1 of Gammaproteobacteria bacterium. Taxonomy (GTDB): domain Bacteria; phylum Pseudomonadota; class Gammaproteobacteria; order Steroidobacterales; family Steroidobacteraceae; genus SCUD01. The sequence continues at coordinate 25,382 of JANLWE010000046.1, forward strand.
GATACACACCGTGATTGTCCGGTACCCGCATTGCGAGCGCGGCAGTCTCGGCGGCATCCTTGATTAGCCCGAGCCCGTCTCGCAGCCACTTGATGGCGGCACCGGCGGCGAAGATCGATCCTTCCATTGCATAGGTCGTACGACCGTTGATGCGATACGCCGGCGTCGTCAGCAAGCGGTTCTGCGACAGCACCGGCGTATCGCCGGTATTGAGCAGCAGGAAGCAACCCGTGCCGTAGGTGGACTTGACCATTCCAGGTTCAAAACAGGCCTGACCGATAAGCGCCGCCTGCTGGTCACCGGCGATGCCGCCGATCGGGATGGCCTGATCGAAGATGCCCGGCGCGGTCTCGCCATAGACTGCGCTGCTGTCTTTCACCTCGGGTAGCAGTTCGCGGGGTACGCGGATCAGCCGCAACAGTTCCTCATCCCACTGTCCGCGATGAATGTCGAAAAGCAGGGTGCGCGAGGCGTTGGTCACGTCGGTGGCGTGGACCCGGCCGCCGGTCAGCCGCCAAAGCAGGAAACTGTCGATCGTGCCGAAGGCGAGTTCGCCACGCTCTGCGCGCGCCCGCGCGCCCGCGACCTGATCCAGCAGCCAGCTAATCTTGGTGCCGGAGAAGTACGGATCGAGCAGCAGTCCGGTACGCCGCCGGACCAGGTCCTCGGCGCCATCGCCTTTCAGGCGGGCGCAAGTCTCGGCCGTGCGCCGGTCCTGCCAGACGATCGCGCGATGGATCGGCTTGCCGGTGCTCCGTTCCCATATCACCGTCGTCTCGCGTTGATTCGTGATACCGACCGCAGCGATGCCGCGTGCGCCGAGACCGGACTGGTCAATGGCCTCGCGCGCCGTCGCCAGGCAATCGCGCCAGATATCCTCCGCATCGTGCTCCACCCAGCCTGCGGCCGGGTAATGCTGACGAAGTTCGCGCCGCGCGATCGACACCACCCGTGCTGCGTCGTCGAACACGATGCTGCGGGTCGAGGTTGTCCCCTGGTCAATGGCAAGAATGTGGTGCGGCCTGCTCATGGCAGTTCCTTCACCCGGTCCGTACCGGCAACTCCCGGTGGCTGTGGTACGGAATGTTCTGCAAGTACGCAATGAGTCGCCGCTGGTCTGCGGGCGAGGCATTCAAGCCGGTCTTCGAATGCCGCCAGTAAATGTCCTCGGCCGACCTGGCCCACTCCTCGCGAATCAGGAAGTCGACTTCCACCCGCGTCAAACCGCCGCCGAAGTCCTCGCCCATCGCTTCGCGTGAACTGACGCCGGCCAGCACCTGCGCAATGCGCGTGCCGTAGGCGTGGGCAAGGCGCCGCGCCTGCGGCGCGTCGAGAAATGGCCAGCGCCGGCGCACGTCGGCGATGAATGCATCGACATCGCCGCCCGGAATGTCACCGCCGGGCAGCGGCACGGTGAGTGTCCACGGGGAAGCCATCGGTTCAAGCTGCAACTCGAGCTTCTCGAGGGCCAGCTCCGCGAGGCGCCGGTAGGTGGTGATCTAGCCGCCGAACACCGACAGCACCGGCGCCTGGCCCTGTGGCGCGTCGAGGTCGAGCACGTAATCGCGGGTTACCGCTGCCGCCTCCGACGCTGCGTCGTCCCACAGCGCGCGAATGCCCGCGTAACTCCAGACCACATCGCTCGGACTGATCTGGTGTTCGAAATACCGGTTGACCGCCTGGCACAGGTAGTCCGTCTCGGCAGGTGTGATGACCGCCGTGCCCGGCTCGCCATGCCAGGGCACGTCGGTCGTGCCGATCAGCGTGAATTCTTCCTGGTAGGGGATCACGAAGACGATGCGACGGTCCGGGTGCTGCAGCGCGTAGGCGTGGGCGCCTTCATAGAGGCGGCGCACGACAATATGGCTGCCCTTGACGAGCCGCACCGACTGCCGGCTTTTCCCACCGAGCCGCTCGGTCAGCACGTCCGAAATCCATGGGCCGGCGGCGTTCACGATGACGCGCGCCGTCACCGAGTACGCTTGCTGCGGCATCTCACCCTCCATTTCCGCCCGCCACAGGCCGCGCTCCCGCGTCGCGCGGACCAGGCGGTGGCCGACGCGCACGGAGGCGCCGCGCTCGGCAGCGTCCCTCGCGTTCAGAATGACCAGCCGGCTGTCGTCGACTGCACAGTCCGAATAGGCAAAACCACGACGAATGTTGCGGCGCAGTGGCCGGCCGTATTCCGACTTCGCAAAACGAATGGACGCTGACGATTCGAGGGTGCTGCGGCTGCCGAGCCAGTCGTAGAGGAACAGTCCGAGGCGCACCGCCCAGGCGGGACGCAGCCAGCTCTTGTACGGCAGCACGAAACGCAGCGGGGTGACCAGGTGCGGTGCGATCGAGAGCAGGCGCTCGCGCTCATTCAGCGACTCGCGCACCAGCCGGAACTTGAAATACTCGAGGTAACGCAGGCCGCCGTGGACCAGCTTGGTGGTCGAGGAAGACGTGTAGCGCGCGAGGCCGGCCCGCTCCACCAGCAGCACGCGCAAGCCGCGGCCGGCCGCGTCGCGGGCGATGCCGGTGCCGTTGATGCCGCCGCCCACGACCAGCAGATCGAATGTGTCCGTGCTGCTCATGTTCTATTTTGCATCAGGCCTTGATGCGGGTCATGCCGGGATCGTAAAGGGGAGTGAGCGAAACGGATGCCGGCACCCGCTCGGTGGCGACTTCGAGTTCATAGCTGCCGGACAGCACCATGCCAGGGTCGACCCCGTTGTCCGCGTCGCGCACGTAACCGTAGCCAATGGGTTTCTGCACGGTGTGGCCAAATCCTGCGCTCGTCAGCCAGCCCGCGCGCCGGCCATCGCGAAAGATAGTCTCGCGCCCCAGCAGCACGACCGCGGGGTCGTCGACCGTGAAACAGGCGAGCAGGCGTGGCAGGCGGCGCTTCTTTTGCTCCTCGAGCGCTGCACGGCCGAGAAACGGAACATCGCCCTGCAGTTTCACCGCCCAGCCGAGCCCCGCCATCAGCGGCGAATGATCGGGACCGATGTCGGCGCCCCAGGCGCGATAACCTTTCTCGAGGCGCAGCGTCTCGATCGCGCGGTAGCCCGCATTGGCAATACCCTGCGGCCGGCCCGCCTCGATCAGTGAGTCATAGACCGTCGCAGCGGCTTCGATCGGGACATGCAGTTCCCAGCCAAGCTCCCCGACATAAGTAACGCGCAGCGCGATCACGGGCGCGCCGCCAATAGTGATGCGCCGGCATTGCGCGAACGGGAACGCGGCATTCGACACGTCATCCGGCGTCACGGCGGACAAGGTGTCGCGGGCGCGCGGTCCCATCAGCGTGAGCACCGAATGTTTTTCGGTGACATCGACGAGTTGCGAGTCGAGTCCCGCGGGGAGATTGCGGCGTATCCAGTCGAAGTCATGCGTCGCGAAGCCGGTGCCGGTGACGATGTAGAACTGATCGTCCGCGAGGCGCGCGACGGTCAGGTCGCATTCGATGCCGCCGCGCGCGTTGAGCATCTGCGTGTAGGTCAGCGCACCCGGTGGCTTCGTGACGTCGTTCGCGGCAATCCAGGACAACGCGGCTTCGGCATCGCGGCCGATCATCATGAATTTTGCAAACGACGTCTGGTCGAAGAGCGCCACGCGTTCACGCGTCGCGCGGTGCTCGCGTCCGATCGCCTCGAACCAGTTCGGCCGCCCGAAGGTGTAGATGTCTTCCGGCTTCTCGCCCGCGACGAGGTCAGCGAACCAGTTCGGACGCTCCCAGCCGAGTTTCTCGCCGAATACCGCACCCTGGGATTTCAGGCGCTCATAAAGCGGCGACTTCCGGAATGGCCGTCCTGACGTGTACTCCTCGGCAGGCCACGCCATCGTGTAATGCTTGCCATACGCCTCCAGCGTGCGGGTACGCACCCAGTCGACGTCCTGGTGGTGGCGGCCAAAGCGGCGGATATCCACGGGCCACAAGTCGTTCGAAGGCTCGCCCTGCGCCACCCACTCGGCGAGCGCCATGCCGGCGCCGCCGCCGGCCGCGATGCCAAACGCATTGAAACCCGCGCCGACAAAGACATTGCGCACCTCCGGTGCCTGCCCGAGGATAAAGTTGCCGTCGGGCGTGAAGCTCTCGGGACCGTTCACAAGCTGCTTGACGCCCGCGGTCGCGAGCGCGGGCACACGCTCCAGTGCCTGCTGCATGATCGGCGTGAAATGATCCCAGTCCGAATCGAGCAGCGTGAACTGGAAATCGGACGGCAGGCCGCCGCTCGCCCAGGGAATCGGATTCGGTTCGTAACCACCCATTACGAGACCACCGACCTCCTCCTTGTAGTAAGTGAGCCGATCCGGATCGCGCAGCGTCGGCAGCCCGCGCGTCACGCTTTCGATCGGGGTCGTGATCAGGTACTGGTGCTGCACCGAGACCAGCGGCACGTCGACACCCGCAAGTCGGCCAAGGTCGCGCGTCCACTGGCCGGCACACAGCACGAGCTTCTCGCAGGAGATCGCGCCGCGATCCGTTTCGATCCCGCGCACGGCGCCGTTCTCCACGCGGATGCCGATGACCTCGATGTCTTCGTGAACTGTCACACCGCTGGTGCGCGCGCCGCGGGCGAGCGCCTGGACAATATCCCCCGGGTTTGCCTGGCCGTCGGTCGGCAGGAACGCGGCGCCGACGACATCATCGACCGTCATCGGTGGCCAGAGATCGCGCGCTTCCGCCGGCGACAGCAGGTGCATTTCAAGGCCGAAACTGCGCGCGGTGGTCGCCTGCCGCTTCACTTCGATCCAGCGCTCCGCATTGCAGGCGAGGCGGAGCCCGCCATTCATTTTCCAGCCGGTCGCGAGCCCGGTCTCCGCTTCGAGCCTGTTGTAGAGCGCCACCGAGTAACCGAGCAGCTGCGTCACGTTCGCGTTGCTACGAAGCTGCCCGACGAGACCGGCGGCGTGCCAACTCGAACCCGACGACAGTCTCCCGCGCTCGAGCAGGATGCAGTCGGTGATGCCCATCCTGCCGAGGTGATAGGCAACCGAGCAGCCGACGATGCCACCGCCGACGATGACGATGCGCGCTGAACGGATGGGAGGTGTCAGGTTTGGCTTGTTGGCCATTTGCAGAGTTTCTCCGCAAAGTGAGCGCAGCGCCAGCACGGTAGTCTCCGCTTCGTCTCCACCAGGAAGCGGCAGGGATGTCCAGACCACCGCGCCTTCACGTCCCCGGCGCTTTCTATCACGTCATTCTTCGCGGCAATCACCGAGAGGCGCTATTCGGCACTGCGGCCGACCGAGGTGTACTCAATGATTTCGTCGCTGACGCAGTCACGCGATTCGTTTGTCGAATTCATGCGTTCTGCTGGATGACGAATCATCTGCATGCGCTGGTGCAGATCGCCGACTGTCCACTGGGAAAGATCATTCAGAGCATCGCCGGCCGCTATTCTCGTTATCGTCACAAGCTGCTCAACACGAGTGGACACCTGTTCGAGCAGCGCCATGGGGCAAAGCTCGTCGAGGTCGATGCGTACTTCCTGACGCTCCTCCGCTATATCCACCTGAACCCGGTGAAGGCCAGGATCGTCGATAGTCCCTCTGACTACCCGTGGTCCTCGCATCGGGCGTACGTCGGAACCGACTCCATTTTCTGGTTGACGACTGATTTCGGCCTGTCACTGTTCTCAAATGATATCGTCCAGGCGCGGAGCGCTTACAAGCGATTCATTTGTGAGCCCCGTGATGAGGATGACGGCGATCTCGATGAGGAGTCCCATCCAGAAGACCCCCGGATTCTGGGTACCGATCAATTCATCGCAAAGATCCCATTCGCACCGCACAAGCCGCGCAGTGCCCTGACGCTGGCCGAGTTCGCTATATTCCACTGCGCCCAGCATCACCTTAGTACGGAGCTCTTGCGCTCACCCTCGCGCGCCAGATATCTCGCAGCGATCCGCGTTGCATTCAGCGTTCAAGCCATCGAACGACGCATCGCGACTCTCTGTGAGGTCGCCCGCTTCCTGAATCGCGATCCTTCCTCGCTCACCAAGCTTCTGGCACGTCACAAGTCGAACCGATGGTGTCCATAAACCGCATATGCCACATATGCCAAACCTGACACCGTTAAAGCTATGCTGCGGGCTTGATGACTGATGAACAACTGAAGCAATTGCTGCAAACCGCCGTCGATGCTGCACTGGCCGCATCAGTCTGCATCAAGAAGTACTTCGGGGGTCAGCAACTCGGGGTGCGGCAGAAGCACGACGGATCACCGGTGACGGTCGCCGATCAGGAGGCGGAAGCGGTGATTCGCGCGCACCTGTTATCGAAAGCTTCGCTCGGGCCGCTGGATATCCTGGGCGAGGAGCAGGGTCTTGCCGGGCAGGGGACTCGCTGGCGCTGGACGGTGGATCCGATCGACGGCACCCAGTCTTTCATTCACAACATTCCTCTCTGTGGAACGCTGATCGCCCTGCAGGACATGCAGGATGAACGACCGGTATTGGGTGTCATCCACCTGCCGATGCTTGGGGTCACCTATGCGGGCGCCAGGGGGCAGGGCGTCACCCGCAATGGAACGGCCCTGCGCCTGCCGGAGTCCGTGGCGATCGAAGACTCCGTGATCGGTGTGGGCGATGTGGCGCAGTTCGTTGCCGCTGGTCGTTACGAGGATTACTGCCGCTTGTCAGCGCTGCATGGATTTGTGCGCGGCTACACGGACTGTTTCGGCCACGGCCTCGTAATCAGCGGCGCGCTCGGGGCAATGATGGATCCCGTCCTGAACCCCTGGGACATTCTGCCGACGCAGGTGCTCATCGAAGAGGCGGGCGGGATGATCTTGCTTCGCCACTCGCAGGTGCCGGGCAAGGTGGACTCGTTGTTCGGCAATCGCGCGCTGGTCCAGCATCTTGCACGCGAAATTCCTTTTGGTACGTCTTGACCTGGTTCAGATTCCCCGGCGTCGCTCGAATTTGGCGAACAGCCCGGTGGCGACGGTCGTCAGAAACACGACCCCGACCAGCAGCAGGAAGACCGCATCCAGACCACGCGTCTGCTTCAGCCAGCCGATCACCGGTTCCTGCAGAATGGGACCGATTGACCCGAAACCGTTGATGACGCCGGCAGCGAGCGCAGCCTGGCGCCGGCTTCCGATATCCATCGCGCACGCGCCGGAAAGCAGCGAGTCGGGACCCATCGCCGTAAATCCGATCAGGCCGAGCAGCAGGATGAAAAGGACCGGCGACGACAATCCGAGGAACCACATCAGCGACGTGAACACCAGACAGCCGGTGGCCATCCAGAAGATTACCGGTGTGCGCCTTGACCCCGGCATTCGGTCCGACCAATAACCGCCGGCGATCACGCCGAGGAACCCGATCCAGTCGAATGCGGTGGACCAGTAGGCAGCGATGGATGTGGTCATTCCGAAATGCTCGCCGAGGATCAGCGTGGACCAGCTGTCGAGGGCGTAGCGCAGGAATTTGAAGCCGAAGTAGATCAAGCCCATCACGACGATCGCGCCGATGAAGCCCTTTGGCAGCGGCGGCTCACGGGCTGCGCCTGTTCCGCGCTTGTCAACTGCGGGGGCGTCCGGCTCCGCATCGTCTTCAAGCGAAAGTCCGACCGACTCCGGCCGCTCGCGCGCGTACACGACGAAGTAGACGGTGAACGCGAGCAGCACGACGCTGGAGCCGAAGAATGACCACGCCATTCCCAGCCAGCCGAGCAGGAAACCGGCCAGTCCCTTTCCAGCGACGCTCCCTAGCTGGTAGCAAGTGCCCCAGAAGCCGAACAGCGTTCCGCGTTCGGAACGGCGCGTCCAGTTCGCGAACAAGGCGACGTTGTGCGGCCAGCCCGTGGCCTGCGCGAGACCGTGGATTCCCATGGTCACGCACATCCACAGGAACACGCTCGCAAGCTGGGAATCGACGAGCCATCCCAGCACGATGTTGCAGCCGGCCGCAATGCACATGCCGTAGGCGAGCACGCGCCGGCTTTCCATGCGCCTGCCGAGCCACGCCGCGAGGAACTGACCCAGCATGTAAGTGATGAGATAGATGGTCCACGGCCAGGCGATCTGGACATCGTCGAGGCCAAACTGCTCTTTGAGCGGATGCTTCAGGACCGCGTAGACTTTCCGGGCGAAGTAGAAACCGGCGTAGGAAAGCCAGGTCGCGGTGAACAGCTGCACGCGATAGCGGCGCAACAACTCGGGATTCGCTGCATTCATTCAAATGACCTGCTGGTGAGGTCGCAGCTGCCGTCCGCCAGTTCATCCCAGAATCGTGGCGGCAACGTCCGGTAATGGGTGCAACTGGCGGTGGCGAGCGCAATATTATCGGCGATGTCCGACGCGCAGCAGGTGACGAAAACGGAGCGCATGCCGGCAGCTCTTGCCGCCATCAGCCCGGCACGGCTGTCCTCAAACACCAGGGCGTCCGCGGGATCGACGCCGAGCGTGCGTGCCGCGAGCAGGTAACCCTCCGGATCGGGCTTGGTGTTGCTGACCGCATCGCCACCGATGCGCGCGCTCTGGTCGATGCAGTCGCCGACGCCGAGCTTGTCGAGAAACGAGTCGATCACGGAACGCGGGCTCGACGACACGACGCCGAGTTTCAGATTGCACGCCGCCGCGGTGCGCACGGCTTCCGGTGCGCCGGGAATCGGCTTCACGTCCGTTGCAACGTCGTTCCATTTCGCCAGCAGATCGGCGGCGATTACCGGCACGGCGCGGTCTATGTTCGTGCGAGCCCGGATGATGCCGGCGATATAGACCCAGGTGCGGCCCTGGGTTTCGGTGTGCGGCAGCCTGAAGTCCGCGATTCCATATTGCGCAAGGGCGGCGCTGATCGCCTGGTCGGTGTGGATCTCGCTGTCGACCAGCGTGCCGTCCAGGTCGAAAAGCACCGCGCGCACTGGCCTTGGTCTGGTCATCGGGATCATCTTTGCATACGACCGGGTCAGCTGTGCGACTCGACCGCGATTCCCGCCGCTTCCAGGTGGGCGCGCAGCCCGGCGAGTTGCGGGGCGTAGTTGCGCCACTCGTTTACGGCGGATTGGTAAATCGGCTGACGCACCTGGTGCGCGCTCGCGGTCGTGCTCGCGGCAGGATTCAGGTGGAAATCGAGACACGCGTCTTCCCATTCCAGGCCGCAGAACTCGAGCAGCCGTCTCGTTTCGCCGGGCTGGTCGGCAACGAGGCGCTCATAGGACAGGTCGTGAATGGCGCCTGGCATCGTGCGCTGCCAGTGATCCATGAGCCGGCGGTAAGAAATGTAGTACTCGGCAATCTCCCAGAGGTCGTAGGAGTACGGGTAACCATCCTTGAACAACATCTTGTAAATGGCGTAACAGGCGGCGAGCGGACCGCGTGCGACGTGCACGATCCTGGCGTTCGGCAACGCGCGGCGAATCAGGCCGCAGTGCTGGTAGTTGACCGGCATCTTGTCGATGAACCGCCGTCCGTCGCCGGTGACCGGCCGGCAGCGCGCCATGTAATCGCGGCCGAGCTCAGCAAAATCGAGCTGTGCCGACAGAGTGATGGCCTGGCGCAACGGCGGATCGCCGGACTCGCTCATCTTGCGTACGGCTGCAGTGATCGCAAGCGTGAAGTGACGCAATTCGCCCGCTGCCTGGACCTGCGAGTGGCTTGACAGGATGCGCTCGACCAGCGTCGAGCCGGCGCGTGGAAGACCGACGATAAAGACCGGCGCATCGGCTACCGCCCCCGCGGTCGGTTGCGGAGGACCAGTGGGGAAGGCTTCGATCAGCCGGTCGCCGGTTTCCAGATCGGCGGTGATGTCGTAGTTCAATTGCCAGCGGCGAAGCTGTGCGCCGCGTTCCAGCACCGCCCACGAATCGGCATGCCTCTCCAGGTCCGCATATTCCTTTGCGAGCGCGTAGCACAGCTGCACTTCTCCATGCTCGTCGGCGCTACCACGCTCGAGCAGCTGCTGGAGAAAAGCCACGTGATTTCGATCTGGCGTCTGCGTGCGAAGGTTGGATCGATTCGTGTAACTCTCGTAGTGCTTCGGGTCCAGCTCGAGGACACGGTCGTAGTCGTCTTCCGCGCCCTCGATTTGACCAACGGCCCTGCGGGCGACGGCGCGGCTGAACAGCAGTCGTGTGTTGTCGGGTGACTCACGGCAGGCGCGGTCGTAGGCAGCCAGCGCCAGAAAGTGCTCGTCCGCCGTACTGTAGAACAGGCCAATCGCCGCGAGCGCGCGCGGGTTGCCGTCAGATGCGCGCTCAGCTTCCGCTGCAGCGCGCAGCGCCTCCGGCCGGCGCCGCAATCCATCGAGACACTGCGCCCGGCGCAGGTGCGCCGACGGGTCTTTCGGGGCGACAGTGACGGCGCGTTCGGCGAACTGCAACGCCCGGTCATGCTCATCCAGATGCTGGGCGATCACGCTCCCCAGCAGCAAGCCCGGCGCGAATGCGCGATCGGCGGCATTCAGTTCCCGGCAGCGTGCATCGGCTTCGCGCCAGTTGCGCGCCTGCACCTGGTGCATGACCTCACGATAGAGCGCATCGCGGTCGCGAGTCATTCCGCCTCACTGATCGCGCCGACGTGGGCCGCGAAGACGGGCGTTGCCATCAGCGCGCGGCAGCGCGCGAAACGCTTGACGGCATAGGCCCAGAAATCGTCGACAGGATTGTTGTTGGCGTGCTGGATCAGTCCCCACAGCGTCCACAGCAGATCGCACATGGCCTTGTAAATGACCATGCGGCCAAAATCGGCGGGGCGCGCCGGCCCGTCGAAATAGGCCTCGAGCATCTCGCGTTCATGCTCAGGATCGAATCCGGCCTCGACCGAAAGGTCGCCGAGGTCCCACATCGGGTCATTCATGCCCGAGTATTCCCAGTCGACGAGCCACATGCGCCGGCCGTCATCGAGCAGGTTTTCGCACAAGGGATCGCAGTGGCACGGCGCGAGCGGCAGCGGACGTGCCGCCAACGCCTCGCGTACGACCTGTGCCCTGGCGACGGTCTCGTGATAACCCTCCGGCAAGCTCGCTCCAAGCTTGTCCAGATGCGCGAGATAGCCATCGATCATCGCAAACAGTTCGAAGCGGAACTCGAACACCCGGCCGCACCGATGCAGCCGGCGGAACGCACGGGCGACGCGAGCCGGGGCGCCGGGCGTCGTGCGCAGCGTTTCGGGGGTCATCGTGACGCAGCCGGTGAGGAACCGCGTGACCATGATGCCGTCGTTGCCGAAATGCAGCACTTCGGGGCTGACCCTGGCCGCCGCCGCTGCGCGCGCGTTGACGGCCTCGACGCCGCGATTGATATAGGCGGCGGTGCCCTTGCCGGGAACGCGAAGGCAATAGGCCTCGGCACCGTCCTGGACACGGAACACCAGGTTGGTCAACCCTCCCAGGCGCACGATGTCGAGTGTCGCTGCATCGAGGCGATCAAGTCGGGGCACGGTTGCAATCGCCGCCAGTGCGGTCGCGCGGTCGGCCGCGCTTGTCACGTGCTCGACTGCCGCGTTCCGACGAGTGCAAACCAGCCGAGGTTGCCTGTGCGCGCCGCCTTGCACCACAACGCATAGCGTTGCAGCGTCTCCACCACATCCGCGTCGCTTGCGATCGCGGCGAGGCGCGCGCGCTTGGCCGCGATGTCGGCCGCGAGGCGGTCGAACGCCGGCAGCACATGGCGGCTCCAGTCCTCCGTGACGATCGCTTCGAATCCGGCCGCGGCGAGTCCAACTCGATAATCCTCGGCGGACCAGAAGCCGGGCGCCGAGATCTCAGTGAGGAGGGCAGCGGCGACTGGCGCCGGCGTGCCGACAACGACGAGGTCCGAGATCGCAATGGTGCCGCCAGGGCGCACCACGCGCGCCGCCTCAGCCAGGGCACGCGGCTTATCCATCGAAAACAGCAGCGAGTCCTGGCACCAGTAGACGTCAAAACTCGAATCAGCGTAGGGCAGCGAATGGTAATCGGCGTACTCGAAGCGGATGCGCTCGGCGCCGGCCGCATTCCGGGTCCATTGCTCTGCGATAGCGAGCTGGGATCGCGCGATATTGGTGGCAACGACCCTCGCGCCACGCATTCCTGCAAGGTATCGCGCCGTGCCGCCGACGCCGCACGCGGTCTCGAGCACGCTCGCGCCGGCAGCGATGCGCGCCAGTTCGGCCAGCCGGGCGGTCGCGCGCAGCGCCGCTTCCCGCAGGTCGTCGTCATCGCCTTCCAGGAACCCCGGATGAATCTGGTCGCCATAGACCTCGAGCATGGCCCGGTACATCGGCGCGTCGTAGCGCCGGATGATTTCAGCCTGGAAGTCCTCGGCGTCAGACCGCTTGGTCATTGGGGGCTCGACTGCGGATAGCCGATCATGCGCGAAACCGCCCGGGCCGTGAAGGGCGATACAGGGATATAGTCCCGGCTTCACCGTCATTACATTGGTTTGCAGTTCGCTGATACGATGCCGCGGATCACTCGGTGCCCACGGGATCGGAGTCATCATGAGAAAAAAACAGCTGGCAGCAGGAATCCTCGCGACCGTCCTGGCGACCGCAGGCATCACCGCGAGCCATGCCGACACGGCCGCAGCGAAACGATGGGTTGACACAGAGTTCCAGCCTTCGACGCTCTCGAAAGAACAGCAGTTGAAGGAGATGGAATGGTTCGTCAACGCCGCGAAGCCATTCAAGGGCATGGAGATCAACGTGCTGTCGGAGACAATCCCGACACATGAATATGAGTCGAAGACCCTGGCGAAGGCTTTCGCGGAAATCACCGGTATCAAGGTCAATCACCAGGTGCTGGGCGAGGGCGAGGTAGTGCAGGCGGTGCAGACGCAGATGCAGACCAACCGCAACCTGTATGACGCCTACATCAACGACTCCGACCTGATCGGTACGCACTCGCGCCTGCAGTCAGCGGTGAACCTCACCGACTGGATGGCGGGCGAGGGCAAGGCCGTGACGCTGCCGACGCTCGACCTCAAGGACTTCATCGGCATTTCGTTCACGACCGGCCCTGACGGCAAGATCTGGCAGCTGCCCGACCAGCAATTCGCCAACCTGTACTGGTTCCGCTACGACTGGTTCAGGCGCCCCGACCTCAAAAAGCGGTTCAAGGAGAAGTACGGCTACGAACTGGGCGTGCCGGTGAACTGGTCCGCCTACGAGGACATCGCCGATTTCTTCAGCAATCAGGTGAAGCAGCTCGACGGCAAGCGCATCTACGGCCACATGGACTACGGCAAGCGCGCGCCGGATCTCGGCTGGCGTATGACCGATGCGTGGCTGTCGATGGCCGGCGCGAGTTCGAAAGGACTGCCGAATGGCCGCCCGATCGACGAGTGGGGCATCCGGATGGAGAAGGGGTCCTGCAATCCGGCCGGCGCGTCGGTCACCCGTGGTGGCGAGACCAATGGTCCGGCTGCGGTATACGCGATTGCGAAGTGGGACGAATGGCTGCGCAAGTACGCACCGCCCGGCGCTGCCGATTACGATTTCTACCAGTCGTTGCCGGCGCAGTCGCAGGGCAATGTTGCGCAGCAGATCTTCTGGTACACCGCCTTCCCGTCGGAGATGGTCAGGCCCAGGAAGGACGGCAACAACACCGTCGACGACAAGGGCATGCCGCTGTGGCGCATGGCGCCGTCGCCGCACGGGCCGTATTGGCAGGAAGGCATGAAGCTCGGCTATCAGGACGCGGGTTCGTGGACGATGCTCAAGTCCACGCCGGTGAATCGCCGCAAGGCTGCCTGGCTCTATGCGCAATTCACCGTCTCCAAGACGGTGGACGTGAAAAAGAGCCAGGTCGGGCTGACATTCATCCGCGACAGCACGATCCGGCACAAGTCCTTCACCGATCGCGCGCCGAAGCTCGGGGGCATGATCGAGTTCTACCGCTCGCCCGATCGCGTGCTGTGGACGCCGACCGGCATCAACGTGCCTGACTATCCGAAGCTCGCGCAACTCTGGTGGCAGAACATCGGGGAGGTGAACTCCGGCGCATCCACTGCCCAGCAGGCGATGGACCAGCTGGCCGGCGAAATGGATGACGTGATGGCGCGCATGCAGTCGGCGGATGAAAAGGCAAAGACCTACGGCGGTTGCGGCCCACGCCTGAACAAGCCGAAGGACCCGAAGGCATGGCTCGGCAAGCCCGACGGCCCGAAGGCCAGGCTCGCCAACGAAAAACCCAAAGGCCAGACCATCGACTACGACGAACTGGTGAAGCGCTGGGCGGCGAAGCCCTGAAAGACAACTTCGTGACCCGATCGGGACTCGAACTTCGCGGCGTCGAACTGCGCGTGGATGGCCAGGCGCATATCCACCCGACCGACATTGCGTTCTCACCGCGGGGACTCAACGTCCTGCTCGGACCGACGCTGGCCGGCAAGACCACGTTGATGCGCCTGATGGCGGGCCTGCTGAAGCCAACCGCGGGCACGCTGTGGGCCGACGGGTGCGATGTCACCGGCGTGCCGGTGCGCGCCCGCGGCGTCGCGATGGTCTATCAGCAGTTCATCAATTACGGGCACTTGAGCGTCTTCGAGAACATTGCATCGCCACTCCGGGTCGCGCGAGCGAACCGCACGGAAATCAAGGCGAGGGTCGGACGCATTGCGGAACTCCTGCAACTGTCCCCCCTGCTGGACCGGCGGCCGGGCGAATTGTCGGGTGGGCAACAGCAGCGGACCGCACTTGCGCGCGCGCTGGTCAAGGATGCCGGTCTCGTGCTGCTCGACGAACCGCTTGCCAATCTCGACTACAAACTGCGCGAAGCGCTGCGCGACGAGTTGCCGCGCATCTTCGCCGACCGGGACTGCACGGTGGTCTATGCGACGACCGAGCCTGCCGAAGCACTGCTGCTCGGTGGCCACACCGCGACGATTCACGAGGGCAGGATCACCCAGTTCGGAGCGACAGCAGAGGTCTATCGCCGACCGGCGGATCTGCTTGCCGCGCGCGCCTTTTCCGATCCGCCGATGAATTGCGCGCCGGTCGTGAAACGCGGCGGGCGCTTCGAACTCCCCGACGTGGCCTCGTGGCCGGCCGAACGCGGACTCGCGCAACTCGCCGACGGCCCATACACCCTGGGCTTGCGACCGCATCGTGTGCAGCCGCTGGCCGGCGAAGCGGCGGGCGCAATCAGGGTGGAAGGGCGCGTCGCGATCGCTGAGATCAGCGGCTCGGAGAGTGTCGTGCACTTCGATCTGCAAGGGCTTACCTGGGTTTCACAGTCGCATGGCATCTGTGGGTATGAGGTCGGCGCGACCACGGCATTCGGCCTGGATGTTTCGCATGCCCTGTACTTCGCCCCGGACGGCCGCTGCGTCGGCAGAGCGGAAGACTGAGAATCCAGATGGCGCGCATCAGCCTGAAGAATCTTCGGCACAGTTACCGGCCCGACCCGGCGTCGGAATCCGACTGGGCGTTGAAGCGACTTGAGCTGACATTCGATGACGGCAGCGCCAACGCGCTGTTAGGACCCTCCGGCTGCGGCAAGACCACACTGCTGAACATCATTTCCGGACTGCTGAAGCCGAGTGAAGGGTCGGTGTGGTTCGATGATCGGGACGTCACTGCGCTCGCCCCCGATGCGCGTGACATCGCGCAGGTGTTCCAGTTCCCGGTCGTCTACGACACGATGAGCGTGTACGACAACCTCGCCTTTCCGCTGCGCAATCGCGGCATGACGGGTGATGCGGTCGACCGCCGCGTGCGCGAAATTGCAGCGATGCTCGATCTCGGGGACTCGCTGGATCGCAGGGCATCCGGATTGACCGCCGATGGGAAGCAGAAGATCTCGCTGGGGCGCGGTCTGGTGCGTTCCGATGTCAATGTGATCATGTTCGACGAGCCATTGACGGTAATCGATCCGCAGTTGAAGTGGCGTCTGCGTTCCAAGCTGAAGGAACTGCACCGGCGGGTCGGCATCACGATGATCTACGTGACGCATGACCAGACGGAAGCGCTGACCTTCGCCGACCGCGTCATCGTGATGAATGAAGGCGTCGTGGTGCAGGTGGGGACGCCGGTGGATCTGTTCGAGAGGCCGCAGCACACGTTTGTAGGCCACTTCATCGGGTCACCGGGCATGAACCTGCTGCCGGCGACACTTGACGGCGGCGTGACGCGATTCGCCGGGCACGCGGTGCAGATGGCGGCTGCGCCGGGGGCGGTCCCGACGGGAGCGCAACTTCAGATCGGCGTGCGGCCGGAATTTGTCTCGTTTGCCGGAACAGGCATCCCGGTGACCGTCGCTAAGGTAGCGGACGCAGGACGATTCCGCGTGGTGGAAACGCGTCACGGGCAATCCATCATTCGGCTGCTGGTGGGCGAGGACATGCCGTTGCCCTCGGAACGCGCGTTCCTGCGATTCGACCCGTCGTTTACCTACCTGTATGCGGATGGATGGCGCCAGGGTGGAGAGCCCGGATGAGCGGCCGCACGCCAAACCAGAAAGCCTGGTGGCTGGTGCTGCCGGTGGTCGTGCTGGTCGCCTTCAATGCGGTGATCCCGCTGATGACGGTGGTCAATTACTCGGTGCAGGAAACCTTCGGCGACAACCAGTTCTTCTTCGAGGGCGTGACCTGGTTCGAGCAGATCCTGCACTCGACGCGTTTCCACGAGGCGCTCCAGCGCCAACTGCTGTTCACGGCGATCATCCTCGCCATCGAGATTCCGCTGGGCGTCGCCATCGCGCTTGCGATGCCGCGCAAGGGCGCGTGGGCGTCGGTCTGCCTGGTGCTGATGGCGATGCCGCTCCTGATTCCCTGGAATGTCGTCGGCGCGATGTGGAACATCTTTGCCTTGCCCGACATCGGCCTGCTCGGCCACTCGCTGAATGCGCTCGGCTTCGACTACAACTTCACGCGCCAGCCGCTGTCGGCCTGGGCCACCCTGATCGCGATGGATGTCTGGCACTGGACGTCGCTGGTGATATTGCTCGCCTACGCCGGCCTGTCGGCCATTCCAGACGCTTTTTACGAGGCGGCGAAGATCGACGGCGCATCGCCCTGGGCCGTCTTCCGCTACATCCAGCTGCCGAAGATGAAGCGCGTGCTCATGATCGCGGTGCTGCTGCGCTTCATGGACAGCTTCATGATCTATACCGAGGCGATCGTGCTGACCGGAGGCGGC
The DNA here is from genome assembly GCA_031364365.1 of Gammaproteobacteria bacterium. Taxonomy (GTDB): domain Bacteria; phylum Pseudomonadota; class Gammaproteobacteria; order Steroidobacterales; family Steroidobacteraceae; genus SCUD01. The sequence continues at coordinate 42,435 of JANLWE010000046.1, forward strand.
CCCGGCAATTCCACCTCACTGCTGTCGATCGACCTGGTCAAGATCGCGCTGGGCCAGTTCGACCTGGGACCCGCTGCGGCCATGTCGCTGATCTACTTCCTGATCATCCTGCTGCTGTCGTGGGTCTTCTACGCCGTGATGACCCGCGACGAGGCCCAATGATGAAAATCCGGCGCGCAGCGGTGCGGCAATGAAGCGGATCCGGTGGCTGCTGCCGGCGCTGTACATCCTGTTCGTGCTGCTGCCGATCTATTGGCTGCTGAACATGTCGTTCAAGACGACCAACGAGATCCTTGGATCGTTCACGCTGTGGCCCGACCAATTCACGCTTGAAAACTACCGCACCATCCTGACCGACCCGACCTGGTACACGGGCTACCTGAATACACTGGCCTATGTGCTGATGAACACGCTGATCAGCGTGACATTGGCACTGCCCGCGGCGTACGCGTTCTCGCGCTACCGCTTCATGGGGGACAAGCACCTGTTTTTCTGGCTGCTCAGCAACCGGATGGCGCCGCCAGCGGTGTTCGCGCTGCCGTTTTTCCAGCTGTATTCGGCCATCGGGCTGTTTGACACCCATGTCGCGGTGGCACTTGCGCACTGCCTGTTCAACATCCCACTGGCGGTATGGATCCTCGAAGGATTCATGTCCGGGGTGCCCAAGGAACTCGACGAAACCGCTTTCGTCGACGGCTATCCGTTCTGGCGTTTCTTCATCCGCATCTTCATACCGACGATCGCCGCCGGCATCGGTGTCGCGGCGTTCTTCTGCTTCATGTTCTCCTGGGTCGAGCTGTTGCTGGCCAAGACGCTGACCGCGGTTGTGGCCAAGCCGATTGCGGCGGTGATGACGCGGACCGCGAGCACCTCCGGCTACGAGCTGGGCCTGCTGGCCGCGGCGGGAGCATTGACCATCGTTCCCGGCGCCTTCGTGATCTATTTCGTGCGCAACTACATCGCCAAGGGCTTCGCCCTCGGGCGCGTCTGATGGAGGCGGCGATGGATCCCGGCGCACTGGACTGGATGGCATGGACCTGGCAGACCGCCATCTTCTTCGGCGTCATCGCCACACTGCTGGTCATCATGACGATCTGGGAGTTGCGCTCCCCCGGTGGCAATCCGCGCCGCGGCGTACTCCGCATCGACACGACCCGCGGCGACCGGCTGTTCGTCTCGCTGCTGGCAGCGGCGTTCCTGCACCTGCTGTGGCTGGCGTTCATCGGCACGGCCCTGTGGGCTGCGATGCTGTTGTCGGTGGTCGTTGCCGTGCTGATATTCCGCTACGTCTGACCGCCAGCTGCCCTAACCTTCGAATGCAGCCGCAAGCATGGCGCTTGCAAGCTCGCGAGTGAGCGGAAGCGGGTTGGTCCCCGCGGTAGGGTCATCGAGCGACATGGCAACCAGACGGTCAAAGTCATCGCGCGGCACGCCGAATTCGACGAGGTTTGCGGGCACGCGGAGTTCCGAACGCAAGGCACGTACCAAGGCCAGGAAGCCGTCAAAGCCGCCGCCGACGCCGAGATAGGCCGCCAACCGGATGATTTTCTGCTCAATGGCGGCTCTGTTCGCCTCGAGTACCGCCGGCATGACGACCGCGTTGGTCATGCCGTGATGGGTGTCGTAGAGGGCGCCAATCGGATGGCTCAGCGCATGAATGGCGCCGAGGCCTTTCTGGAACGCCGTTGCGCCCATGGCTGCCGCGCTCATCATGTGGCCGCGCGCCTCGATGTCCCCGGGAGTCTGGTAAGCGCGCGGCAGATACTCCTTCACCAGGCGCATGCCTTCGACGGCGATGCCTTCCGCGAGAGGATGATAAGTCGGCGCGCAGTAGGCCTCCAGGCAATGCGCAAACGCGTCCAGACCGGTACCCGCCGTGATCACCGCTGGCATGCCGATCGTGAGTTCCGGATCGCAGATCACCACCGATGGCATCATCTTGGGATGGAAGATCACCTTCTTGACGTGTGCGTTCACATCGGTGATAACGCCCGCGCGGCCAACTTCAGAGCCGGTACCCGCAGTGGTTGGCACGGCGACGATCGGGGCAATGCCATTCGGGTTCGCGTGCGTCCACCAATCGCCGATGTCTTCGAAGTCCCAGACCCGGCGCGCCTGGCCGGACATGAAGGCGATGAGCTTGCCAAGATCGAGGCCTGAGCCGCCGCCGAAGGCGATGACGCCATCGTGCTTGCCGGCGCGAAATTGCGCGACACCGGCTTCGAGATTCTCATCCGTAGGATTGGAACGCACGTCGGCGAAGAGTGCTGCGTCGAGCCCCGAATCACGTAACAGCGCCAGCGCATTGCTGGTGATTGGCAACGCGGAGAGCGCCTTGTCCGTCACCATCAGCGGACGCTTCATGCCGAGCGCGAGCACGTGATCGGGCAGTTCCTTGATGCGCCCGGCGCCGAACTTGATCGTAGTCGGGTAATTCCAGTTTGCGCTGAGGTTGACCGGGAGGCTCACGGGTTCAGGTTCTCAAGTGATAGGACTTCGGCCGGGTCAGATTGTGAAAACCGATGATGGAGAGCGCCCCGCCGCGGCCGGTGTCCTTGCAGCCGGTCCAGCAGAGTGCCGGATCGAGGTAGTCGCAGCGATTCATGAAAACCGTGCCGGTTTCGACCTGCGCGCCGATGGCCTGGGCGCGATCAACGTCCCTGGTCCAGATCGAGGCGGTAAGGCCATAATCGCTGTCGTTCATCAGCGCGATCGCCTCCGCATCGGATTTCACTTTCATGATCCCGACCACGGGGCCGAAACTCTCCTCCCGCATCACCCGCATTGAATGATCGACGTCAACCAGTATTTGCGGCGCGAGATAGGGCGTGCCGCTCTTGTCCGCCGGGAAGCGCTTCGAATCGATTAACGCACGGGCGCCTGCGCGCACCGCCTCGCCGGTCTGGCCGCGCACGAGATCGGCAAAGCGCGTTTGCGCCATCGGCCCGAGCGTGGTTTGCGGGTCAAGCGGATTTCCGAGCTGGTAGGCGTCCGTAAGCGCGACGGCTGCGTCCACGAAGCGGTCGAATAAGGATTCGGCCACGTAGATGCGTTCGATTCCACAGCAACACTGCCCGCAATTGTACATCGCGCCGTCGACCAGGGTTTCTGCCGCGCGAGCGACATCGGCGTCATCGCACACGTACGCCGGATCCTTGCCGCCGAGTTCGAGGCCCACGCCGGTGAAACTGCCCGCCGCCGCGCGTTCAATTGCCTTGCCGCCGCCGACCGATCCAGTGAAATTGACGAAATCGACTGCGCCCGCCCCGAGCAGCGCTTCGGCAGTCCGGTGGTCCAGGGCCAGATTGCAGAACAGACCGCGCGGAAGGCCGGACGCATCGGCCGCCTGCTGGAACCGTTCACCCACCAGCAGTGTTTGCGTCGCATGCTTCAATACCACCGCGTTACCGGCCATGAGCGCGGGCGCGATGGTGTTGACGGCGGTCAGATAAGGATAGTTCCAGGGTGCGATCACCATCACCACGCCGAGCGGCTCACGGGCGATGAAGCGGCGGAATGCGGCGCTGCCCTCGACCGCGATCGGCGCGAGCGCACTCTCGGCGATGCCGGCCATGTAATCGGCGCGCTCCTTGACGCCGCCGAACTCGCCGCCATAGCGGACGGGCCGGCCCATCATGTGGGCGAGCTCGGGGACCATTTCGTCTTTCATCGCAATCAAGGCAGCGACAAAATCCTGCACTGCCGCGGTGCGCTCGGCGATCCCGCGTTTTGCCCAGATTTTCTGCGCTGCGCGCGCAGCGGTGATCGCGGCGTTCGCGGCTTCAGGGCTCGCGCTTTCACGTTCGGCGTATACCGAGCCGTCGATCGGAGAGATCAGCCTCAAGGTCGTCATGATCGCCTCAGCAGCGCTCGAAGCCGCGCATCAAATCCCAATCGGTGATGCGCCGGTCGTATTCGAGCTGCTCCCAATTGGCGGCATGCACATAATGTTCGACCACCTTGTCGCCGAGCGCCGCGCGCAACATGGCCGAGCCATCGAAGGCGGCGATAGCGGCACGCAGCGTCCGTGGGATGTCGCGCAATTCGCCCTCGCTATAGGCGTCGCCGACGAACGGCGCGGACAGCGCAAGCTTTTCCTCGACTCCCTTCAGGCCTGCCGCGATCAGGCCCGAGAACGCGAGGTAAGGATTGAGATCGGCGCCGCCAACGCGGCATTCAATCCGCACCGCGCTGGTGCCGCCGCCGCAAAGCCGGAAACCCGCGGTGCGGTTATCGTCACTCCAGACCAGTTTCGTCGGCGCGAAGGTGCCGGCCATGAAGCGCTTGTAGGAATTGATGTAGGGTGCGAGCAGCAGCGTGAGCTCGGGAGCGTATTTGATCTGCCCCGCCAGAAACCGCTTCATCATCTCCGACATGCCCAGCTTGTCCGTTGCGTCACGAAAAAGGGCCGCCTTGCCGGCTTTGTCCCATAGCGACATGTGAATGTGGCAAGAGGACCCGGCAAGGTCGTAGCGCCATTTGGCCATGAAAGTAATTGCCTTGTCGTGCTGGTGGGCAATTTCCTTCATGCCGTTCTTCATGATCACATGGCGGTCGGCCATGGTGAGTGAATCGGCAAAGCGCACATTGAGTTCTTCCTGGCCGGGGCCCCATTCGCCCTTCGAATTTTCGACCGGTATGCCGGCATTCTGCAGGCCGTTGCGCATTGCGCGCATCACGCCCTCTTCCTTGGATGTCTGCAGGATGTGGTAATCCTGGGCGTACTCACCCGCAGTGATGGCGTCGCGATAGTGCTTCTGACGCAGGCTGCGATAACTTTCGTCGAACAAATAGAATTCAAGCTCGGATGCCGTGAAGGCGGTCATGCCCAATGCGTCCAGGCGTTCAAGCTGTGCCTTCAGAATTGAGCGCGGCGCGTGCGGGATGGGTTTGTGGTGGTGGTGATCTTGCAGATCGCACAGCACCAGCGCCGTGCCAGGCAGCCAGGGCGTGAGGCGAAGCGTCGACAAATCCGGCTTCATCACGAAGTCGCCATAACCGCGCTGCCAGCTCGAGGCTTCGTAGCCCGGCACCGGCTCCATGTCGATGTCGTTGGCGAGCAGGTAATCGCAGGCGTGAGTTTCCTGATAGGCGCCATCGACAAAGAATTGCGCCTGGAAACGCTTGCCGATCAGCCGGCCCTGCATGTCCGGAAAGCAGACCAGCACCGTGTCTAATTCGCCGGCGACAGTGAGTTTTCTCAGTGCGTCGAGCGTCAGCATCCCGTTCATCAAGAGCGCATCACCCTATTTCCTCCCGATCGTGCCGACATCGTTCTTCTTGCCGTCGAGGACTTGCCGCGCCGCGCTGACGGCCTCGGACAGAAGCTGCGCCCACTGCGTCAGGCCAATTTCATCATGTATGAGGTCGTTTCGCACTTCAATCATCACCGAAGCTCGTCCCGCAGCGTGTCGCGCCATGGTGTGGAACACGCCTTGTTCAGGCGCATAAGGCTCATTGCGACCGATGTGGAGGAGCGGGTGGCGCGTCAGCGCGGCAATCATCGCATCGGCCATCCGCGCATCGGGCCCATGCAGAATGCCGGCATGCCACGGCCGCGCCACTCCCATCAAGACTGGCGTGAAGCTGTGCACAGAGACCAACGCGAGTATGTCGGGTCGCGTGGTCAAGAGCGCCGCAATCGCCTGGTGAAACGGATCGTGGTATGCGCGGACCCGCGCGGCGCGCGCTTGCGCGTCCAGACTGCTATTGCCCGGAACCGGTGCGCCGTCCGCTGTGAGCGGGATCAGGTCGGGCGCATCGTGATCGCGATTGGGGTCCACCACCAGGCGCGAGACCCGGGCGGCGATCAAGGGAGCGTCGAGCGCGGCCGCCAGGCGCCGCGCCAGCGCCAATGCGCCGATGTCCCAGGCCACGTGATCTTGAAGCTTCGTCACATCCAGACCGAGTGTGCCGAAGGTATCGGGGACCGCATTGGAGGCGTGATCGCAGACCAGCAGCAACGGCGCAGATCCTGCCGGGTTGTCGATCATGGCATCGATGCGCTCAAGTCCGGCCACGCCTGGCTTCCTTCTGTTTGTCAGGCGGCGACGTGAGTCGCCTGCCCTGCGACGACGTACCAGGTGACGAACAGCGCGCATATGAACGCACCCGGCAGGTAGTTGTCCGTGCGCCGCCAGGTGAACGTCGAAATGATCGCAACGATGCTTAACAACGGAACGAACTGGATGGCGATGATAGTCCGCAATACGTCGCTGTCGTAAAACGTCTGCACGCTGCCGGTGATGAATAACAGGCCGTACTGGATCCCCAGAAACACGGCGAAACCGGCCGCCAGGGCCGCGATGCTCGCCAGGTACTGGGCACCGGGCGTCGCCGTCGCGCGCGTGATGACGCCATGCAGGCTTCGCAGCGTCAGCAGGAAAAAACCCGTGAACGGGACGAGGTACGCGAGGAATGCCAGCCACTGTGGCCGGCTCATCAGTTTCAGTGCCAGCACCCAGAAGCGAAAGTCGACGTCGAACAGGAAGTCGCACACCGCAAGCGCGGCGTAACCCACGGCAACGGTAAATATCGCGATCGCGATCGACCGTCCGACATGTAAATTGAAAGGCGGCCGGACTCCGCCAGGCAGGAGGGACAATCCGAGCACGATGAAACTGTTCAGCACCGCCCAGACGGCGATCTGGTTGGTCAGGGTCTGGGGGAACAGGCGCGAAGCCGGTGCGTGCGCTTCGGCAAGTTCAAAAAAAGGCAGCAGCGTCACCGCCGGCAGTGCAGCGCCTAGCACGAGCGAGATCCACCAGCGGGCATTGCGGCGCTCGCTGACCCGCACGGGCATTGCGGCGAGCGGCGCGAACCATGGCAGCGTCATCAGCCTGTCGAAAGTGCCGAGCAGGAGTGCGATGAACCCAATGAACGCGACCAGCGTGCCGATCTCCTTCCAGATCCAAACCTGATCGTCCGCTGGCAGCGGCCTGCCGCCGACCAGCGTTCGCTGGAACCATTCGATGCTGTAGCCGATGGCTTCCGGCGACAGGTGATCCATCGGATGCGTGACGCCGGGCGTACGAAGGATGCGGGCGGTGCCGTTCTCGACGGAACCGTATAGTTTTCCTGGTTCGACCGGCGCGTCCACGCCGAAGACCTTCCACAGCTTCGGGCTCTGCGCGATCTGGCGCGCCGATGGCACGCCCCACATCAGCTGCGAAAATTCATCGAACCGGCTGAACACGATCGCGACGTTGCGCGGGAATGTCTGCGTGCCCTCGGGCGCAAACGGAGCGCCAGTACTCGAGCCCTCCAGAACCATCGACTTGTAATCATCGGGAAATGTGGCCGCGGCGCTCAGCACGGCCCATCCGCCCATGCTGTGTCCCTCGAGGCCGATGTTGTTGCGGTCGACGAAGGCCAGGCTGCGCAGATAGGCGAGGCCATCCGGCCCGCCAAAGCCGCCTGCGAAAGCGGGCGGCGCGCTGTAGCCGTGGCCGGTTTGATCCAGCGCGAGCACGACGTAGCCGCGCCTGGCGAACTCGATCGCGAAACCGCTTTGGGTCTCCCGCGAATTGATATAGCCGTGCACCGCGAGAATGCCCGGGGCGGGAGCCGCGGCAGTCGCGCCCGGTGGCAGGTAGAGCAGCGCGCTCATTGGTGACCCGCCCGCGCCGATGAAGCGGACATCCATGACCCGGATGCCACCCGCGGTCTGCACGAAGTGCGCGAGCAGGGCACCGGCTAACACCAGAACCAGCCCGATCGGAAGAAGTCGACGATTGCGGTGTTGCGTGCCCGCAGATCCTGCATCAGTCATGTCTTCCCCTTGGCGAGCCGGCGAGGCTCGCGAGCGCGATGTCCCAGGACATCCGCGTCTTGCCGGCGGCATCGACGATGCCGAGCGTGAGTTTCGTCGACGCTCCCTGCCAGTCGATGTCAATGAAGCCGAAATTGGCGTCGGCCACGACGTCGCTCGCGCGGTTCGCGTTCGGCGTCGGCACGCGCCATTCCTCGGTGAGACCGCTGGAGGTCAGGTCCCACAGTGTGTACGGCACATTGACGTCCAGCTTCGACAGTTCCGCGTAATGGATGTCGCCGCTCAGGAACACGACGCCATTCGCTTTCTTGCGGCGGATCAGCTCGATGAGCCGCTGCTGATCGTGCGGGAAATTGGCCCAGGCTTCCCAGCCGGTGAAATCGGCGAGCACTTGCACGCTCGAGCCGAAGAAACGCAATTCAGCCGGTACCTCGAGCTGGCGCTCGAGCCATTGCCACTGCCGCTCGCCGAGCATGGAGGCCTTCGGGTCCGGATTGCGGACATACGGTCCCGGCAACGACAGGCCTGCCGCGACCCGCGCGCGGGCCCAGGTTTCGTAGTCGGTACCTGCAAGCTCGAGCGGCGTGAGCGGCGTCCGGTTGTAGCGAAGGTCCGGCAGGATCACCTGTACGCGCTTGCCCGGCGGACCGAAAACATAGGACGCGTAGACGCCGTCGCGGTCGCGGCGCGGCGATCCGGCAGGTTCGTCCCAGAAATCGAGGAAGATCTGCCGCGACTCATTCTTGAGCGGGTAATCGCCGCCGGCATCATTCTCGCCGAAATCGTGGTCGTCCCACATCGCGACCACCGGCGTGGTCGCGCGCAAACGGGCCACGCCCGGAATCGCCGCGAACTTCGCATACTTCGTGGAGAGCACCGACATGTCGCGCGTGTCCCCGTAAATGTTGTCGCCGAGGAAAATGAACAGGTCGTTCTGCCGCGCGAGTATCGGATCCCAGACCGGCTGGGGCTTCGCAACCTCGGCGCAGGACCCGAACGCGATGCGCTTCAGAGTGCGCCCGAGCGCCGGGTGGGGATCCGACGAAGGCGCAGGCGTGACCGCATCGGACGTGGCGGCAGCCAGCGCACGGCCCGGCGCGCCGGCCAGCGCCGCCGCACCAGCGAGCGCAAGCGATTGGCGAAGCAGCATTCGTCGTGCAGGATCGAGAGTATCCGGGTTCATCAGCTTCCTTTAGTCGCGAGACTCTTGGGCATCGGCCTCAGATAGCCCGTCACCAGCGCGATCCCGAACAGGATAACCGTCATGCCGACGACCTGTATCCAGGAGAGCGTCTCGCCGAGCACGATCCAGCCGAGCAGCGCCGCCACAGCCGGACAGACATAACCGTAGGAGCCGACGATGATCGGCGATGTGTGGACGGTGAGCCAGGCATAGGCGGAGTAGGCGAGACAGGAACTCGCGAGTGTCAGAAACAGGAAAGCGGCGAACGCACGCGGCGTCCAGTGGAGCGCGAACGATTCGCCGGCCACGGCAGCCGCCATCAGGAGTCCGACTCCGCCCGCCAGCATCTGCAGCGCGACGAACATGAGCGGCGGATTCACGGTGCCGGAGTTGCGGTGGTAAAAGGTGCCGAGAGACCAGCTCAGGCAGCCGAGCAGAATCAGGAGCTGCCAGCCGATGCCCACAAGCTTGAATCCACCCTTCGGTGCGAGCAGGAGCAGGACGCCCGCGAGGCCGATCAGAAGCCCGAGCTGCGCCGAGCCGGAGAGCGGCCTGCGCCGTTGGCCGAATGTGCCGAGCCATGCGATCCAGAGCGCAGGCGTCGCATTCAGGAACGCGGCCGTGTTCGATTGCACGTGCTGCATTGCGATCACGTGGCAGGCGTTGCTGAAGAGTACCGCCAGGAAGGCCATCGCCAGCACATGCCGCAGTTCCACGCGCGTGAGCACCGGCGGTCCGCTGCGCCACCCGCTGAAGACGATCAACAGGATGCCCGCCAAGGAGAAGCGCAGGCCCGCGACGACCAGCGGCGGCTCGTCGGTCACCATGATCTTGGTGGCGAAGAAGCTCGATCCCCAGACCAGGTAGATGATCGCGAGCGCGATCGCAAGCTGCGTTCGGTGGGGTTGAGGCATTACCTGAAGGGTAGCACCGCGTCAGGAGGGGACTGTCCCCTCTAGCGGCGGTTACTTTCGTGTGCGCGCGATAGAAACCTTGTACAGCCACCAGCCGACGAGGGCGAGCGCCGCGATGCCGGCCCACTGGCCCGGTCGCATGAAGTCATCGACCGCCAGCACGTCCGCGTTCTTGGTCACCACGATGGGAATCGCGATCAACACGCCGACGATGGCCTCGCCCGCGATGAGGCCCGCGGAGAACAGGAGGCCGGTCTGCTTCAGGAGCTCGGTATCGCCGCCGGGATTCCGCCTGCGATGCCAGCGGGTCGCGAGTTCGGCGATCAGGCCGCCGGCGAAGATCGGGGTCGAAAGTTCGAGCGGAAGATAGATCCCGACTGCAACGGCGAGTACCGGTGCGCGCCAGCTCGCGCCCCGCGCCTTGAGCCATTCGTCGAGCGCGATCACGATCGCGCCGACACCGGCGCCGATCGCCACCATGTTCCAGGGCAGGCCGCCGCCAAAGATGCCGGTCGCGACCGAGGCCATCAGCGTCGCTTGCGGCGCCGCGAGCGGTGTCGCGCCTTCAAAAGCCGGCGTGCCGATGCCGTTGGCCTGGAGCAGCAGGTTCAGCACCGGCGCCATGACGGCAGCGCTTGCAAGTGCGCCGATGCCGAGCATCACCTGCTGGCGCCAGGGCGTCGCGCCGACGAGCTGTCCCGCCTTCAGGTCCTGGAGATTGTCGCCGGCGACAGACGCTGCGTTGCAGATTACCGCGCCGATCATGATCGCGGCGACGGGCCCGACGCTCGAGCCCTTGCCCATGATCGCAAGGAGGATCAGCGAAGCGAAGAGAATGGTCGAGATGGTGATGCCGGAGACGGGATTGTTGGAGGAGCCGACGAGCCCGGCCATATACCCGCTCACCGACGAGAACACGAATCCGGCGACGATCATGATGACCGCCATCGTGAATGCGATGCCGAGGCTGTCGACGACCGCGTAATAGAGCGCGAAGATCGGCAACACGAACAGCACGATGCCGGTCAGGATCACGGGCATCGGAATGTCGCGTTCGGTATGCGGCACATCGGCGGTGCTGCCGCCTTTCAGCTTGACGCCGGTTTTTACGCCGGAAAGCAGCGAATTCCGCAGAGACCACAGCGACCAAAGTCCGCCGATCAGCATCGCACCGACGCCGATGTAGCGCACTTGCAGATTCCAGATCGTGAATGCGGCGTCCTCGGCCGAGAGGCCGACGAGCCGCGCTGCGAGCGTGGGATCCGCATCGTGAAAGAACGTGTTGTAGATCGGGATGAAAATCCACCACGACAGCGCGCCACCCGACAGCATCAGGCAACCGATGTTGAATCCGACGATGAAGCCGACGCCGAGGAGCGCAGGGGACAGGTTGATGCCGAAGAAGCCGATCGTGCGCTCGCCAAAGAATCGCGCGACCGTAAAGGATTCCGGTGACAGCTTCAGCCCCGCCAGCGCCAGCTTGAAGAGTGCCGCGGTGCCGGCCGCGTAGGACAGCGCCTTCAGCCCGCGGCCGGGGTCCTGGCCGACCTTCAAAACCTCTGCGGTTGCGACGCCTTCCGGGAATTGCAGCTTCTGGTCGAGGATCAGCGTGCGGCGGAGCGGCACCGAGAACAACACGCCGAGCAGACCGCCCAGGCCCGCGATTGCGAACACCCACCAGTAGTCGAAGGTGGACCAGTGACCCATCAGCACGAGGGCCGGGATCGTGAATACCGTGCCGGCCGCGATGGACGCGCCGGCCGATGCGCCGGTCGCGACGATGTTGTTCTCGAGAATGCTGGAGCGCCCGAGCAGGCGGAGTACGCCCATCGAGACCACGGCTGCCGGGATGGCCGTCGCCACGGTGAGTCCGGCGAACAGGCCGAGATACGCGTTCGCGGCTGCAAGCAGCACCGTCAGGATCAGCGAAAGAATGATGGCGCGTACGGTCAGCTGCGCCGGATCGTTGGCATTCATGCGTACCCCCCTTGTGAAACCGTTATTGTTGTTACCAGTCACACTCGCGGCCGCGATTCTGTTCCCCGAGCCACTCCATCAGTGGCTGGAAATACTCCACGATCGCGGACGCATCCATCTGACGCGTGCCGGTCAGCTTCTCGAGCGCATCCTGCCATGGCTTGCTGCGCCCGAGCGCGAGCATTTCCTGGAATCCGCGGCCGGCCTCGGCGCTGCCGAATATCGAGCATTCGTGCAGCGGGCCCCTGAACCCCGCCTTTTCGCAGAGCGCGCGGTGGAACTGGAATTGCAGCACGAACGAAAGGAAGTAGCGCGTGTACGGAGTATTGCCCGGCACGTGGTACTTGGCGCCCGGATCGAAATCCGCTTCGCTTCGCGCGACCGGCGCATCGACGCCCTGATACCTGCGTCGCAGCTCCCACCAGGTCTCGTTGTACTTTTCCGGCGGAATCGCGCCTGAGAATACGCCCCAGCGCCACTGGTCGACGAGTTTTCCGAACGGCAGGAAGGCGATCTTTTCGCTCGCGACCTTCATCTGCCGGTTGATGAGCGCCTCGCGGCTCGATTTGGTGCCCGTCGGGATCAGGCCGACTTTCGCGAGGTAACCCTCGGTCATCGACAAGTTGATGGTGTCGCCGACGGCCTCATGAAAGCCGTCGTGCGCGCCGTCCTTGAACAGGAACGGCTGGTCAATGTAGCTCAGGTCGTAAAAGACGTGTCCAAGCTCGTGATAGAGCGTGTAGAGCTCTTCTTCGGTCGGCAGGGTGCAGGTCTTGATGCGCACATCGCCCGCGCCGTCCATGTCGTGCGCGCTCGCGTGGCACACCACATCGCGGTCACGCGGACGCGTCAGCATCGAACGCTCCCAGAAACTCTTCGGCAATTCGGGGAAACCGAGCGAGGTGTAGAACGATTCCGCGGAGCGCGTCATGCGCACTGCATCGTACTTCTGTTTCTCGAGTGCCGAGGTGATGTTCAGGTTCGACACGCCGGGGTAGGGCTCGAGCAGGTCGTAGATGTTGTTCCACTGCTGCGCCCAGAGGTTCCCGAAGAGATGGGCCGGGATCGGCTTGCCGTCCGGCACGCGCTCCTTGCCGTACTTCTTCTGCAGCCTGTCGCGCGCGTAGCAATGCAGCCCGTCGTAGAGCGGCTTCACCTGCGTCCACAGCCGCTCGGTCTCAGCCTCGAACTCGGACGGGCTCATGTCGTAGCCCGCGCGCCAGAGTTCGCCAAGATCCTTGTAGCCGAGGCCCTTCGCACCCTCGTTCGCGAGCTCGACGAAGCGCTGGTAATCCTTGCGCATCGGCGGCGCGATCGAATGCCAGCCGGTCCAGGCCTCGAGCTCCGTGTCCCAGTCGCGGCTCTCCGACAGCGTCTTCGAGAGGTCGTCGATGTTCTGGCAGCTCTCGGGGCCCTTCGGGCAGTACTTGCCTTCGCCGTACATCGAGGTCATGCGCGTTTCGAGCTCCGCGAGTTCCGTGCGCTTGGCCGGATCGTCAGGTGCGGGCGCGGCGAGACTGAACTTCAGGAGCTCGATCGCGCGCGCCGACGCAGGCGACATTTCCGCGCCTTTGTAGGCCTTCGACTCGGCGATGCTCTTCGCGACGACTTCTTGGACCCGTTCGTAGGCTTTCGCGGCCATCGCTTCGGTATCCGGCGTGATGTAGGTGAGCTGCACCCAGGAGGCCTGTGCGTACTCCTTGCCGATGTCCTGGAGTTGCTGATTTGTGCGTGCGACGAATTCGTCGGCGGTTTCCTTTTGTTTCTCGGGGCTGCCGCAGGCGGCGAGGACTGTGACCAGGCAAAACGGGATTGCGACGCGGTTCATGACGACCCTCAGCTCGTGATCTTTTCTGCGCCGTGCATCCATTGCACGACGCGACCAGAGACGGCCCACAGCATGAGGGTAAACAGGATGAGGACGACCGCAAGTCCGCCGAAGACGCCGAGGAGCCCGGCTTGCTCCGCGCGCACGCCGGCGTCGGCGGCAAGTGCCACCATCCATGGATACTCGCCCATGTTCTCGGTGAATGCGCCGATATAGCCGGCGAGCGTGTTGCCGACGAAATTGACCGTGAACCAGACGCCCATCATCAGCGAACCGAACCGAAGCGGTGCAAGCTTGGTCACCATCGAGAGGCCGACCGGGCTGATGCAGAGTTCCCCGGTCGTGTGAAAGAGGTAGGCGAGTACCAGCCAGGCCATGCTGGATTTCATGTCGCCGGTGCGTTGGATCTCGAACACTGCCATCACAAGGAAGACGAAGCCGAGCGCCACCTGCAGGAGGCCAAGGTACATCTTGACGGGTGACGAAGGATTCTTTCCACGGGCGCCGAGCTTGCTCCAAAGCATCGAGAATGGGATGCCCAGCAGAATAATGAAGAACGAGTTCACGGACTGGAACCAGCCTGTCGGCACGAGGAACGATCCTACCTGGCGGTCCGTGTACTTGTCCGCGAACAGGTTCATTAGCCCGCCCGCCTGCTCGAAGGTCGCCCAGAAGATCACGACGAAGGTGAAGATCACGAAGATGGCCCGAAGCCGGTCCCGCTCGATCGCCGTCAACGGCGCCTTCGTGCCGCCAGCCAGGCGCAGCGAGCGCTGCGCCGCGGGCTCGCGCCCGACGTCGCCGATGTATCGCTGCGCGAATGCGAGCTGGATGATTACCGACAGCATCATGCCGATGCCGGCGGCGAAGAATCCGATGCGCCAGCCATAGGCCGGATCCTCACCGAGTGTCGAGCAGACCAGCGGCGCGAGGAAGGCGCCGGTGTTGATGCCCATGTAGAAGATGACGAAGGCGCCATCACGGCGCGCGTCGCCCTCGGGATAGAGATTGCCGACCATCGTCGAGATATTCGGCTTGAAGAGGCCGTTCCCGAGGATGAGTAACAGCAGGCCGACGTAGAAGCTGGTCGGTGTATCCGGGAACGCGATGCCGAGGGCATTCAATGTGAACGCTCCGGACGTGCCCATGAGGTCGAGCGGCGAGGCCAGGGTGAACTGGCCCGCGGCCATCATGAGGCCGCCGATGATCACTGCCTTGCGCTGGCCGAGAATGTTGTCGGCGAGCCAGCCGCCGAAGAGCGGCGTCAGGTATATGAGCCCGGTATACCAGGCGTAGAGCCTGAGCGCCTGGGGCTCGTTCCAGCCGAGGCCAGGGTTCGCCGCATGGGTCGCAGCCGCGGCATACAGCACGAGCAGCGCCCGCATGCCGTAGAAACTGAAACGCTCCCACATCTCGGTGACGAAGAGCAGGAACAGACCCTTCGGATGGCCGAGGAGAGTCCCCGGCGGGATATTGAGGTCGTTGCTCACACGGCTCTACTCCGAAGTCGGGCGAGTCTCCGCCATGTTGCGGTGCAACTTCAAGCGGCGTCGTCTTCTGCAGCGGCCGTTTGCTTGCGCACGAGCACACGCGACATCAGCATGCCCGCTTCGTAGAGCGCATACATGGGCAGTGCCATCAGCGTTTGCGACACCGCATCCGGCGGCGTCAGGAATGCCGCGATGATGAAGATTCCGAGCAGGACGTAGCCGCGATTCTTCGAAAGCGTCTCGAATTTCACGAGCCCGGTCCGCACCAGCAGCACGGTCGCCACTGGAATCTCGAACGCGAGCCCGAATGCGAAGAAGAGCAATACCGCGAAGTCCATGTACTGCGTGATGTCGGTCATCATCTCGACGCCCACCGGCGTCGTCATCACGAAGAACTGGAAAATGACCGGAAAAACTATGAAGTATGAGAACGCCGTGCCCGCGTAGAACAGGATGACGCTCGACACGAACAGCGGCAGCGCGAATCGCCGCTCGTGCCGGTAGAGGCCGGGCGCGACGAAAGCCCAGACCTGGTAGAGGATCACCGGCATCGCGAAGAAGATCGCCGCGAGCAGCGCAAGCTTGAACGGCGTCATGAAAGGCGCCACCACCGAAGTTGCGATCAGGCGCGCGCCTTCCGGAAGCTGGCTCCGCAAGGGCTCGGAAAGCCACGTGAAAATGTCGTTTGCAAAGTAGAGGCAGGGCAGCGCGATCACGAGCGTCGCGACCAGCGCCCGCAGCAGGCGGTTTCGCAGTTCCAGCAGGTGCGTGAGCAGCGTGCTTTCGGCGAGTGTTTCCGGCTCGTCCGCGTCGTTCATTGCGGTGGCGCAGGCTCTTCCGTTTTCTCAACGGGCGGCGGCGGAGACGGATCTGGCGCCGGGTTCGGGCGCGGCGTGCCCGCGGCCGGTGTTCCGGGCGGGCGGCGCGGGGCTGCCGTGAAATCGTCCTTCGAGACGATCGTGACTTCCTCGTCGAGCTGCTGGCGCAGCTGGCGTGCCATCGCGCGTGCGCGGCCGGCCCAGCGGCCGACCTGGTTCGCGAGTTTCGGGAGTTTTTCCGGGCCCAGCACCAACAGCGCAATGCCGAGGATCAGGACGATCTCGGTGAAACCGACCTCAAACATCGGCTAGGAACCTCGGATCGTCCCGCGCATGAGACGCGTTACGCGCGCGCCTTGGCGGGACAAGGCGCGAGCCGAAGTCCGATAGCTAGGGCTATGGGCGAGGCGAGCAACGAAGTCCCGCCAAGGCCCGCGCGTAACCCGCAGGGGCCGGGCGATTTTCGTCCCTGGCGGCGTTGCTCGTCGCTCATGTATCGCTCGATACATCACGCTCCTCGCGCCTTGCCAGGGGCGAATATCGCACACGGTCGCGCTCATGCGCGGGACGATCCGAGGTTCCTCTACGCGTTCTTCGAAGAATCAGTGCTGTCGCGGTCGCGCTGGCCCGCGTTGAATTCGGCGTCCGGGCGCTCGTCCTGGGCAAGCTTCTTGTCGGATTCTTCGCTGTCGCCGTCACTCATGGACTTCTTAAAGCCCTTCACTGCGGCGCCGAGATCCGAGCCGATGTTGCGCAGCTTCTTTGCTCCGAAGATCAGGAGCGCGATCGCCAGGATGATCAGCAGTTCGCGAAAACCAATACCCATTTCGATGACTCCGGCCCGCGCACCTGGCGGTCAGGCTCATGATACGCCAATCGACTGGGGTTCCTCGTGAGCGGGTACCCGGATCCAGAACGTCACCGGACCGTCGTTGGTCAGCGACACCCGCATATGGGCGCCGAAACGGCCCGATTGCGCGCCCGGATGGCGGATTTGTGCCCGTTTTGCCATATACCCGAACAAGTGCTCAGCAACGGCCGGTGGCGCCGCCCGGCTGAATCCGGGCCGCAGGCCCTTCGTCGTGTCGGCGGCGAGCGTAAATTGCGGCACCAGCAGGAGCGCGCCGCCCGAGTCGGCCAGCGAAACATTCATGCGCCCTTCGGCGTCGGCGAAGACGCGATAGCTGAGCAACCGCTCGAGCAGCCGGTCGGCAACCGCCTCGTCGTCGCCGCGTTCGACGCCGACGAGTACCAGAAGACCCGCGCTGATGCGCGCGATTTCGCGTTCGTCGACGACGATTGTTGCGTTGGTGACGCGTTGCAGCAACCCAATCATGTCTTTCCCATTTGCGGATGGGCCGGATAAACCAGCAACCCAACTGTCGCTGCAGCGGCGAAAAACGCTCCCGCCAGAAAGGTCGCCGATGCGCCGAAAGCTGCCCAAAGCGCGCCAGCGATGCCACTGGCAAGCAACAATGCGCCGCCGCTGAAGAGGTTGAAGATGCCGAATGCGGTGCCACGCAATTCAGCGGGAGCGGTCTCGGCCACGAGCGCGGACAACAGACCCTGTGTCAGCGCCATGTGCAGCCCCCATAGAGCCGCTCCGAGCAACGCGTGTGTCGGTGAAACAGCCGCAGCCAGCACGATATCCGCGGCAATCAATACGGCCAACCCGGCGATGAGCAATTTTCGCCGGCTGAACCGATCTGCCAGTACGCCGGCGGGATAGGCCGCTGCTGCGTAGACAGCGCTCATGACGACCATGACCACCGGTGTGAATCCAAGCGCGAATCCGACGTCCTGGGCGCGAAGCACTAGAAAAGCCTCGCTGAATCGGGCCAAGGTCAGCACGGCCCCCAGCAGGGTGATGAGCCAGTAACGACGGGGTAGCCGCCTCGCAGCGGTCAGTCTGAGTGGCGTGCGTGCGCTTGCACCGGGCGTCGTCCGGTCGGGCTCGCGGACTGTGGTGATCAATAGAGCGACGGCAACGAACGCCGGTACGACAGCCACCCATAGCACTGCTGTAATGTCGTTCGCGAGCCACACCATGCAGGCCAGCGCGAGAAGTGGACCGATGAAGGCACCGACGGAGTCCAGCGCCTGGCGGAGTCCGTAGGCAATTCCGAGCTGCTCTGGCGGCATGATATCGGCGATCAACGCGTCACGGGGCGCGCCTCGGATGCCCTTGCCGATACGATCAAGAAACCGTCCGGTGAAAACCCAGCCGATGGTCGCGGCCATTGGAAAGAGCGGCTTCGCGATCGCCCCGAGGCCGTAACCTAGGACGACGAAAAACTTGCGCTTCCCGTAATGGTCGCTGATGGCTCCAGAAAAAACCCGTGTGAATGCCGCGGCTGCCTCGGCAATGCCCTCGAGCACGCCGATGGTAACCATCGAAGCACCGAGTACGGTGACCATGAAAACCGGCAGCAGGCTATGAACGAGCTCCGACGAGATGTCCATGAACATCGAGACCAGGCCAAGTGCCCAGATGCTGCCCGGCAAGGCGCGAGTCGTTCTGTCTGATGTCAGGCCGTCCAAGGGTCAGCGGTCGGGACCAGCCGACGATTCGTCCCAGTGAAACCGGTGCAGGATGCGATGCACCACGGGTGTGATGAGCAGTGCTGCCGCAGCGATGAAGGCGAGCCCCGCGTAGAGCGCATAGCAACCCGCGAACAGCTTGCCGTTCGCGGTTTGCGGGAGGTGAACCGGCCCCATGCCGCCGAGTAGCATCGCGGCGTTCACGAAAGCGTCCAGCCAGGACAGTCCCTCGAATGCAACGTAGCCCCACATCCCCAGTGCGAGCGATGCGCCGAACAGGCCGATGACGACGGCTGAATGACCCAGCAGGCGGCGCGCGAACTGGGCGCGTGTCAGCGGTGGTTGGTGCCTGGCTTCATACATTGTCAGCGCGCCTTGCGGATCCGCTTGAGGAACACTTCCATTTCTTTCGCGGCCTGGATATCGCCGGCTTCCCGCGCTGCGGCGATGCCGCGCTCGTAGACCTCGGCCGCGCGATCTGGCGATCCGGCGCGCGCATGCGCGTCGCCGAGCGCTTTCCAGGCCGCGGAATAACGCGGATTCTGGTCCACGGCCTGGCGCAGATGGTCGATCGCGGTCACGAGCTCGCCAGCCTTCAGGCATTCCAGCCCAAGCGTGTAGCGAAGCAGCGGCGAGTCCTGGCCGCGCTCGAGCATCAGTTCCAGGTTCTGCCGAAGCGCCATGTCAGCGCTGCCAGAATGCCGGCGTCAGCAAGATCACGAAGGTGAAGATCTCGAGGCGCCCGGCGAGCATCGCAATGATGCAGACCCACTTGGCGGAGTCGGGCACGTCGCGAAAATTCCAGGCAACGTCGCCGAGACCGGGGCCGGTGTTGTTGATGCTCGTTGCGATCGCCGACCAGGCGGAAACCTGGTCCATGCCGAACATCATCGCCAGGAACATGAGTGCCGCGAACACGATGAAGTACATGGCGAAGAATCCGGCCACGCCGCTGACGACCCGTTGCGACACCGGCCGTCCGGCGAGCTTCACAGGGATTTCGGCGCTCGGATGGACCAGTTGCTTCAGTTCCGCCACGCCCTGGCGGAAGACAATGAGCCAGCGAATGACTTTCATGCCGCCCGCAGTGGAACCCGCGCAGCCGCATATCAGCGTCAACGACATCAGCAGCGCCGGAAGGGCGCCGGGCCAGTTCACGAATCCGGTCGTCAACAGGCCGGTACTGGTCTGCATCGACACGACCTGAAGGCTTGCGTGTCGAAGCGACGTGCCGAATGCCGGATATTCCCCGGACAGCCAGAGATAGACAGAGGCGAAGGCAACGACGCTCGCGACGATCCAGAAATAAGCCTGGAATTCGGTGTCGCGCCAATAGACGCCGACCTCGCGGCGCCGCAGCGCCGAGAAATGCAGCGCAAAGTTCGCGCCGCCCAGGAACATGAAGACGGTTGCGATGATCTCGATGCTGATGCTGTCGAAGTAGCCGAGACTCGCGTCATGGGTCGAGAATCCGCCGGTGGACAACGCGCTGAAGGCATGGCTGATCGCATCGAATCCGTCCATGCCGGCGAGCCAGAAGCCGACCGCACAGGCGGCCGTCAGGAGCGCATAGATCGCCCACATCGCCTTCGCCGTCTGGGTGATGCGCGGGGTCAGTTTCTGATCCTTGATCGGGCCCGGCGTTTCGGCCTTGTACAGGGACATTCCCCCGATACCGAGAATCGGCAGGATGGCGACCGCCAGCACGATGATGCCCATGCCGCCCAGCCACTGGATCTGCTGACGGTAAAACAGGATCGATTTCGGAAGCTCGTCCAGGCCCACGATCACGGTCGCGCCGGAAGTCGTGAAGCCGGAAACGGCCTCGAATACGGCCTCGGTGAACGAGAGCGTGGGCACGTCGCTCAGGAGCAGCGGCGTTGCGCCCGCAAAACCGAGGCAGATCCAGAACACTGCGGCAATCAGGAAGCCGTCCCGCAGGCGCAGATCGCGCCGGGCCGTGCGAACCGGCAGCCACAGCAGCAGTCCGGCGGCGGCGACAATCAATAGCGAGTAGAGGAAAGGTCGCCAGTGGCCGTCCGCGTACGCGAGCGACACCGCGATTGGCACCAGCAGGGTCAGGCTGAACAGCATGAGCATCAGCCCGAGGATCCGCTGCACAACCCGGAGATTCATGCGGGCGTGCCGGCCTGGAACAGCCGGCCCACTTGCTCCACGTGGCGGTGATCGGTCAGGAACAGGATCACGTGGTCTTCCGGCGCAATCACCGTATCGTGATGGCCCATGATCACTTCCTGTCCACGTACGATGGCGCCGATAGTCGTGCCTTCCGGCAGCTTGACCTGGTCGATGCGCTTGCCTGCGACCGGCGAGTTGCGGCTGTCGGCGTGGACGATCGCCTCGATCGCTTCCGCCGCGCCGCGCCGCAGTGAATGAACGCGTACGACGTCACCGCGACGCACATGTTCAAGTAACCCGCCAATCGTGACGGTCTGTGGCGAGATCGCGATGTCGATCGGTCCGTTTTCCATCAGTTCCGCATAAGAGGGCTTGTTGATCAGCGCCATGACGCGCCGCGCGCCGAGTTTCTTCGCCAGCATGGCGGAGAGGATGTTGGCCTCCTCGGCGTTCGTCACTGCGACGAACACGTCGGCATCGTCGATGTTCTCCTCGAGCAGCAGGTCCTCGTCGGCCGCGTTGCCTGTGAGCACGAGTGTATTACGGAGTGTCTCGGCCGCGCGGCGTGCCCGTTCCGGACTGTGCTCGATCAGCTTGACCTGCACGCGGTCTTCCAGGGCGCGCGCCAGCCGGAAGCCGATGTTGCCGGCACCCGCGATCACGACTCGGCGGACGGTCGCCTCCTCGGTGCTGAGCTCCTTCATCATCGGGCGCATGTCGGCACGCGCGGCGATGAAGAACACCTCGTCGTGTTCCTCGATCGTGGTGTTTCCCTCGGGCTTTATGTTGCGTCCGCCGCGATAGATCGCGGCGACGCGCACTTCCCGATCGGGAATGTGGGCGCGCAGTTCCTGCAGCTGGTGGCCGACGAGTTTGCCGCCCTTCAGCGCGCGCATGCCGACGAGCCGGACGCGACCGTCGGCGAATTCGAGCACCTGGAGAGCGCCAGGATAGCGGATCAGGCGCTCGACGTAATCGGTGACGAGCTGCTCGGGGCTGATCGCGAGATCGACGGGAATCGCGTTCTCGCCGAAGAGTTCGGGGCGCCCGTAGTAGTCGCCGGAGCGAATGCGGGCGATCTTGGTTGGCGTGCGAAAGAGCGTCCAGGCAATCTGGCAGGCGATCATGTTGACCTCATCACTCGAGGTCAGCGCCACCAGCAGATCCGCGTTCTGGATGCCGGCGGCGAGAAGCGTGGCCGGGTGTGCGGCATTGCCGGAGACGGTGCGGATGTCGAGCCGGTCCTGCAGGTCACGCAGAACTTCGTCGCGCGTATCCACTACGGTGACGTCGTTCGCCTGCTCGCGCGCAAGCTGCTCCGCGGCAGTGCCTCCGACCTGACCCGCACCGAGAATAATGATTTTCACCGCAACTCCCTCGCCGGCCTCGCAACCCGCGGATTCTAACGCAGCCGGTCGCGCGGGCTACGACGCCCGGGAACCCTGCTCGCTCGCGCCGCCGGAACTTACGCGCTCGCTCGCAGGTTCCCGTTCGCCTGGCCCGCGCAACCGGCGCCGACAAGCCCCGCGTGCGAGGTGGCGGGGTTCTCGCGAGCGAACTCGTAAGTTCCGGCGGAGTTCGCGAGCGAGAAACCCCGCCGGATCCCGCACGCGAGGCAGGTTATCGCCGTTTGGCAGGTCAGGAGATCTGTTCCAGGCGTGCCAGTACGTACATGAGCCATTTCTGGCCGGCGCTCTCGAAGTTGACGTGCACCTGCCGGCTCTCGCCGTTGCCCTCGAAACGGAGCACCGTGCCTTCGCCGAACTTCGGGTGTCGCACGCGGGCGCCGAGCCGGATCGGGAGGTCCTCGCCGGCGATCGGCCGCACCGCGCGCGAGCGGCGCCGCGTGCCGCTTGAGCTGGGCTCAGGCGCGGCCAATGCGATTCGTTCGGACTGGTACAGCGGTCGGCTCACGGAGATGCGCGGCCGCACGTCTTCGACCGCCTCGGGCGGGAGCTCCGACAGGAAGCGCGAGGGATCGCGATACGAGGTGCGGCCGAAAATCCGCCGGCTCTCGGCATGGGTCAGGTAGAGACGCTGCATCGCGCGCGTGAGGCCGACGTAGCAGAGACGGCGTTCCTCGGGCAGGCGGTCGGGATCGAATGCGGAGTGCTCCGACGGAAACAGCCCTTCCTCGAGGCCGACGACGAACACGGTCGGGAATTCGAGTCCCTTGGCCGCGTGCAGTGTCATGAGCTGTACGCAATCGAGCCCGGTCGCGGCCTGGGTCTCGCCCGACTCGAGCGAGGCATGCGCGAGAAAAGCGCCGAGCGGCGACAGCCCGTCGTCGTTCTCGGGCTCGAAGCCCTCCGCGGCATTGACGAGCTCGTCGAGGTTCTCGACCCGCGCCTCGCCCTTGTTGTCCTTTTCACGCGCGTGATGGTCCCGGAGACCCGAGTGCTGGATCACGTGCTGCACCTGTTCGTGCAGCGGCAGCTCCGCGATTGCCGCCGCGAGCCGGTCGATCAGGGTGAAAAACCCCTGCAGTGCCGAGGCCGCCCGCGTGGGAAGCGTCGGCAGGATCGCCTGGCCGGCCTGCCAAAGATTGCGTCCGTGATCGCGCGCGTCCGCGCGCAAGAGGTCGAGCGTCGCTCCGCCGATGCCACGCGTCGGCAGGTTGACGACGCGCTCGAACGCGATGTCGTCGTTGCGCGACTGCGTGAGTCGAAGATAGGACAGCGCGTCCTTGATCTCGGCGCGCTCGAAGAAGCGGAGGCCGCCGTACACGCGGTAGGGAATGCGCGCCGCCATCAGCACTTCCTCGAAGCTGCGCGACTGCGCGTTCGAGCGGTACAGCACGGCCGCGGCGGAGAGCGGCAGGCCACGCCGCTCGTGATCGCGAATCCGGTCGATCACGAAATCGGCCTCGTCGCGCTCGTTATAGGCCGCGTACACGCGGATCGGTTCGCCGCCCTTGGCGGCGGTCCACAGCTCCTTGCCCATCCGGTCGGTATTCTTCGCGATGACGGCGTTCGCGGCCGCGAGGATCATCGCGGTCGAGCGGTAGTTCTGCTCGAGGCGGAACACGGTCGCGCCGAACTCGCGCTTGAAATGCTGCATGTTCTCGACCCGCGCGCCGCGCCAGCGGTATATCGATTGATCGTCGTCGCCCACGACGAACGGCGCACCGGTCTTGCCGATCAGGATCTTGATCCATTCGTACTGGACGCCGTTGGTGTCCTGGAACTCGTCCACCAGCAGGTGCCGGAAGCGGTCGCGGTAGTAGGCCCCGAGATCCTGCACGTCGCGGAGGATTTCGTAACTGCGGAGCAGGAGCTCTGCGAAATCGACGACGCCTGCCTGCTCGCAGCGCGCCTCGTAAATCGAGTACAGCTTGATGAGCTGCGCTCGTGTCGGGTCGTTGCGGTCGGCGAGAGTCTTCGAACGACGGCCTTCATCCTTGTTGGAGTTGATGAAGCCCTGCACTTCGCGCGGGACCCAGCTCTGTTCGTCGAGTTTCATCTCGCGGATGATCTTCCGCACCAGGCGCTGCTGGTCATCCTGATCCAGAATCTGGAACGACTGCGGCAATCGCGCCTCGCGCCAGTGCCGGCGGAGCATCCGGTGGGAAAGGCCGTGGAAGGTGCCGATCCAGAGCGCGTCGGCCGGCATGCCGAGCAGCGTCTCGATACGACCGCGCATTTCGGAGGCGGCCTTGTTGGTGAAGGTGACGGCCATGAGCCCGTGCGGCGACACGCCGTGCTCGAGGATGAGCCAGGCCGCGCGATGGGTCAGCACGCGCGTCTTGCCGCTGCCGGCGCCGGCGAGCACGAGCACGGAGCCGAGCGGTGCCGTGACCGCGGCGCGCTGTTCCTCGTTCAGCGAATCGAGCAGGGACTGGGGTCGCATGGAGCGCGGATTCTACTTTAAAGGGGACGTTCCCCTTTAAAGGGGAACGTCCCCTTTATGTCCCTTTAGGTCAGGGTTTCTTTTCCCGTGCGAACTCAAGGAGCGCGAGCACGAGCGCGATGACGATTGGCCCCAGGAAAAGCCCGATCAGGCCGAAAGCCGCGAGGCCGCCGAGCACGCCGATAAAAACTGCAAGTGTCGGCAGCGGGGACTGATCCGAAATCAGCATCGGCTTCAGGAAGTTGTCGACGCTGCTCACGATGAAGCCGAAGACCAGCAGGATGCCGGCCTGCATGTAGGAGCCCTGCACCATTAATACGCCAACGGCCGGTACCCAGACGAGTGCGGTACCGCCGAAAGGCACGACCGACAGCACAGCGCCGAGCACGCCGAAGACGACCGGTGCCGGCAGGCCCACGACCGCGAAGGCAATCCCGAGCAGGAAGCCCTGAATCATGGCCGTTAAAACTGTGCCGCGTACGACGGCACGCGTGACCGAACCCAACCGTTCGGCGAGTTCCTCGCGCTGCTCTGGCGGGAGCGGCACGAACGCGGCCCCGAGCCTGGCGATGGGGCGCCCGTCGCGAATGATGAAAAAAAGCACGAACAGCATCACCGTGAACGACAACACGGTGCCGACCGCGCCCAGGAAGGCGGTGCCGCCGAAGGCCGCGAGTTGCTCGAACAGGTGTTTGCTGCCCTCCCCGAGCCAGGCTTGCACGTGTGCCGTGCTGATCTGCACGTTGTGTTCCAGCCAGTCCAGTACGCCGCCGACCACCGGAATCTCGGTCAGTTGCGAGAAGCCGCGCTCCTGCTGCTGTTCGATCCAGGGCTGCAGCCGTCCCGCAAGGTATGCGGCCTGCCTGGCGAATGCGAGCGCAAGCGCCGTCAGCGGGCCGATAAACAGGAGCAGGACCAGGATGGTCAGAATGAACGCCGAAACCGAAGCGCGCCCGCGCAACCACGAGGCGAGACGCACCTGCGCGGGTTGCAACAGGAACCCGAGAAAAAGAGCCCAGGCGATCGGTGCAAGAAAGGGATCGACGATCCGGTACAGGAGATATGAGATCAGCGCGAGCCCGGCGACGGTAAGGAGCCGCTGGTAGAACTGGATGTTGTCGGGATCGGCCATCGTCAAGTTCTTACAGCGCCGCGCGGATGCGTGCGGCATGCGCGGCGAGCACGGCTGAATCGACCGGGTCGGCAGCGTGGATCCCGAGATCCTTGCCGCTGTAGCGCGGAATCACGTGAAAGTGCAGATGGAACACGCTTTGTCCCGCGGCGGGGCCGTTCAGTTGCGCGATCATGATGCCGGGCGGCGAAAACGCCATTTTGATTGCGCGGGCGACCTTTTGCGCGGTGCGGATCGCGGCTGCGACGGAATCCGGGGGCGTCGTGAAGATGTCCTCGGCCGCCGCCTTCGGCACGACCAGCGTGTGACCCTCGGCCTGCGGCATGATGTCCATGAACGCGAGCGTATCCGCGTCTTCGTAAACCTTGTGGCAGGGGATCTCGCCACGGATGACGCGCGCGAAGATATTGTCCTTGTCATAGGCCATGTCCGGCCTCCCGGTTCAGTTCGATCGAGATGACGCAATGATCGGGCCAGCGCGGCCCATCGGGATAGTCCCAGACGCGGTAGGAGTTCGCCACCAGTCTCTGCGCCAGGCGCCGCCCGAGGATCAGGTGGTCGATGGGCATGCGCGTGCCGTGGCCATTGCCGCAACCGACGGCGCCGTGCTCGACCCCGGGGTTCACGAGGTCCGCGCCCTCGGGGTCGCCGTCGTCGATCTCAGGCCACATCGCAACGATCGCGCCTGCGGCGTCGCGCGGTGCCTTGCCCTCACGATCGAAGCGGCGGTTGAGATCGCCGACGACGGCGAACGCATCGCCGGCACGGGCACGGCGATCGATCCAGTCCTCGAGCACCGGCACCTGTCGCTGCAGCAGGCGGCAATCGGGGCGGTCATCGGTCAGCGGATCCCGGTTGCAGGAAGCCTTCAGGTGCACCGCGAGGAGCCGCATCTGCCGCGGCGAGCCGGGATCGATCGTCACGTCGGCGCCCCAGCGCACGTCGTTTTCGGGCAGGCCAAGCGCGCGAACGTCGCGATTACAGCGAAACGGGATGCCGCGCCGGATTGCGAAGCCGACGTTCTGGACATGGCGGCGCTTCGTGAAGCAGAACTCGCGATCGGGAAATATCGTCTCCGCGACCTGTACGCCGTCGATCTCCTGGAGTGCGATCACATCTGCGGGCAGCGTCGCTGCGAAGTCGCGGATGCGCCGGAGATCGTCCTCGCTCCAGCGCGCCTTAGGAACAAGATCGCAAGGGATGGCGCGTTCATTTCCCCGCGCGCGGTGATCGGGCTTGCTGCAGGCGGAGGCGAGCGTATCGAAGGTGGCAGGCAGCATCATCCACTCGAGGTTCCAGGTCGCGAGCGTAAGACGCGGGGCGGCAGTCAGCGCGCTTGCGAATGAGAACGCGAGGCAGGCGGCGATGAGCCGCATCATGTGCCGGCCTGGCGGCGATTCGCAACCAGGTCGGCGACCACGGCGGGATCGGCGAGCGTCGAAGTGTCGCCGAGCTGGTCGTGCTCCTCGGCTGCGATCTTGCGGAGAATCCGCCGCATGATCTTGCCGGAACGCGTCTTTGGCAGGCCCGGCGCCCACTGGATGAAATCGGGCGTCGCAATCGGGCCGATTTCCTTCCGCACCCACTGCACCAGCTCGGCACGGAGTTTCTCGGTCGCTGCCTCGCCGCTCTTCAGCGTGACATAGGCGTAGATGCCCTGGCCCTTGACCTCGTGCGGGCAGCCGACAACCGCGGCTTCGGCGACTTTCGGGTGCGCGACGAGCGCGCTCTCGACTTCGGCCGTGCCGATGCGATGACCGGAGACATTCATGACGTCGTCGACGCGACCCGTGATCCACCAGTAGCCGTCCGCGTCGCGGCGCGCGCCGTCGCCGGTGAAGTACTTGCCGCGGAATGCCGTGAAATAGGTATTGATGAAGCGCTCGTGGTCGCCATAGACGGTGCGCATCTGACCGGGCCAGCTGTCGAGCAGGACCAGGTTGCCCTCGGTCGCGCCTTCGAGAATGCGGCCTTCATTGTCGACCAGCGCGGGCCGCACGCCGGGCAGTGGCAGCGTGGCCGAACCCGCCTTCAGGAGCGTCGCGCCGGGCAACGGTGAAATCAGGATCCCGCCGGTCTCGGTCTGCCACCAGGTATCCACGATCGGGCAGCGGCCGTCGCCCACCACGCGGTGATACCACTCCCAGGCTTCCGGGTTGATCGGTTCGCCCACCGTGCCGAGAAGCCGCAGACTCGCGCGCGAAGTCGCCTTGACCGGCGCATCGCCGTCCCGCATCAGTGCGCGGATCGCAGTCGGCGCCGTGTAAAAGATCGTGACCTTGTGCTTGTCCACGACCCGCCAGAACCGCGAGGTGTCGGGATAGTTCGGCACGCCCTCGAACATCAGGCTGGTCGCGCCGTTCGACAGCGGTCCATAAACGATATAGCTGTGCCCGGTCACCCAGCCGACGTCGGCCGTGCACCAGTAGACGTCGTCCTCGCGGTGGTCGAAGACGCAGGCGAAGGTGAAATTGACGTAAACGAGATAGCCGCCGCCGGTGTGCAGCACGCCCTTCGGCTTGCCGGTGGACCCCGAGGTATAAAGAATGAATAGCGGGTCCTCCGCGTTCATGCGCTCGGGCTCGCAGACGCTGGATTCCGCGGCGACGAGCTCTTCGTAACGGTGGTCACGTCCGGCGATCCAGTCGCCGCCCTGGCCGGTGCGGCGCACCACGACAACGCTCTTGACCGCAAGCTTCCGCGTTGAGATCGCCGCATCCACGTTCGCCTTGAGCGGAATCCGCTTGCCGCCGCGGACGCCTTCGTCGGCCGTGATCACGATTGTCGAGGTGCAATCCTCGATGCGTCCCGCGAGCGAGTCCGGAGAGAAGCCGCCGAACACGACGGAATGCACAGCGCCGATGCGCGCGCAGGCGAGCATTGCGACGGCCGCCTCCGGAATCATCGGCATGTAGATCGTGACGCGATCGCCTTTGTTCACGCCGAGCCCGCGAAGCGCGTTGCCAAAGCGGCAGACCTGCTCATGCAGCTCGCGGTAGGTGACGGACTTCGAGACCGCGGGATCGTCGCCCTCGAAGAGAAGCGCGGTCTTGTCGCCGCGCGCCGCGAGCTGGCGGTCGAGGCAATTGACCGAGACGTTCAGTTCGCCGTCTTCAAACCAGCGCACGCGGAACTCCGCCGGGTCAAAGGAGACGTCCTTGATGCGCGTCGGGAAGCGTAACCAGTCGATCCGTTTGGCAATTCGCGACCAGAAACCTTCCGGGTCGTTAACCGACTCCTGATACAGGGCCTGGTAATCCGCGGCCTTGACGACCGCGTTCGCGGCGAAGGCCTCGGGAACCAGGTGTTTGTGGACGATCATCAGGCCGACATTCTAGCGAGCGCCAACCGGATTGACGCAGGTCAAGGCAGCGGCGGAGCCGCCGTCCGATCATGTATTCAGGCCAAAAGGGGCTTGAAATGCAGCGATTCCTGCCGCTCCTGATTGCCGCACTCGCCGCAGCGCCTGCCTCGGGCGAGGGACTGGACGCACTCGTCAGCGCGGGACAGGCAAAGCTGGAGCTTCGCTACCGGTTCGAAGGTGTCGAACAGGATGACAAACCGGCGACGGCGGAGGCCAATACGCTCCGCCTGCGACTCAATCTGGCGAGCGGTACGGTGAACGGGTTCTCCGGCTTCGCCGAGTTCGATCACGTCGAAGCAATTGGCGATCCGCATTACAACGACACCCGCAATGGCCTGCTCCAGTATCCGGTGGTGGCCGATCCCCAGGGGACGGACCTCAATCAGGCCTGGGTGCAATACGCGGGAGCGAAAGGGACGCTGGTGCGTGTCGGACGCCAGCGCCTGGCATTCGACAACGAACGCTTCGTCAGTTCAGTCGCCTGGCGCCAGAACGAACAGACCTTTGATTCTCTCCGCCTGGAGACCAAAGCCCTGCCCGGAGCCGTCATCAACTACGACTACGTCGATCAGGTGAACCGCGTGTTCGGGCCGGACACCGGCCAGCCGCCGGCAACCCTCGCGAGCGACAGCCACCTGCTGAACGTCAAGCTGACCTCGCTTCCGGTCGGTGCACTCGCGCTGTATGCCTATGTGCTCGACTTCGGAAACGCGCCGCAGCTTTCTTCCGACACGTTTGGCGCGCGTTACGATGGCGACCACGCGATCGGCGAGAAACTCAAGTTCAGCTGGGCGCTCGAATACGCGGTCCAGGAGGATGCCGGTGACAATGCCGCAGTAATCGATGCGAGCTACGACCTTATCGAGCTGCGCCTGCAGGCGCCGCATGCCGGTGTGACGGCAGGACGCGAGGTTCTTTCTGGCGAGAGCGGGGTCTTCACGGCGACCACCAATCCGGCTTTCCAGACGCCGCTCGCGACACCCCACAAATTCCAGGGCTGGGCCGACAAATTCGTGACGACACCCTCGGCTGGCATCGAGGACATTTACTTCGGCTTCAATGTGCAGTTTGCCGGCTGGAACGGCCAGTTGGTGTGGCACGACTTCTCGGCCGAGGCGACGACCCAGGACTATGGAACGGAGTGGAATATCTCCGTGTCACGGAAATTCGCGGATCGTTACGAGCTTCTGCTGAAGTACGCGGATTACTCCGCGGAGGACCTGTTCGCCGACACGCGCAAGTACTGGATTCAGCTCGGAGCCGCGTTCTGAATCAGAGGTCGGCGGCCTTGAAGGTGTCGCAGGCCTCGACAGAGCCGGTCCTGAATCCCTGCTGGAACCAGCGCTGGCGCTGCTCGGAGCTGCCATGCGTGAAGGAATCCGGTACGACCGCGCGGCCGGCGCTCCGCTGCAGGCGGTCATCGCCGACGGCGCTTGCCGCGTTCATCGCTTCCTCGATGTCGCCGGGTTCGAGGATACCCGCGTACTTGTCGGCGCGCTCTGCCCAGACGCCGGCGTAGCAGTCCGCCTGCAACTCGAGCCGCACCGAGTACTGGTTGGCTTCAACCTCGTCGACGCGCTGCTGCATCTCGTGTACGCGGGTGGAGATTCCGAGCAGGTTCTGCACGTGGTGACCGACCTCGTGCGCGACCACATAGGCGCGCGCGAAATCCCCACGGGCGCCGAGCTGCGCATCCAGCTGGTCGAAGAACCCCAGGTCGATGTAGAGCTTCTGATCCGCCGGGCAGTAGAACGGCCCGACCGCCGCCTGGGCGTATCCACAGCCGGAATCGACCGCTCCGTTGAAGAGCACGAGCGTCGGCTCGCGATAGCCGCCGCCGAGATCCATGAATACGGCCTGCCAGGCGTCCTCGGTTTCGGCCAGCGCGACGGCAATCTGTTGCCGCCATTCCGCTTCGTTGGGCGATTCGGCGTAAGGCTCGTTGCTCGTCTCTGTTGGAGTTCCGACGCCCTGCAGGACCGCGGTGGGATCGCCGCCGAGGACCATGACGAGTAGCACGAGCGCGAGCGTGCCGAGGCCGCCGCCGACCAGGCCGCCCCGGCTGACGCGCATGCCGCGTCGGTCTTCGACGTTTTCGCTTTGGCGGCGTCCTTCCCAGCGCATGGCCGTCAGTCTACTTCAGAAAAGCGAGCGCGGCAGGTAGTGGTCGAGGAGGAAAGCCGCGAACAGGAGCGCCAGGTAATTGATCGAGAATCGAAAAGCGCGCATCGGCAGATCGGCGCGGTCTGAATGCTTGAGCGCCCAGGCGTGCCGCAGGAAAAGGCCATCCAGGACCAGCGCTACGGCGAGGTAGAACCAGCCCGCCATGCCGGTCAGGTATGGCAGCACGGTCACGACCGAGAGCAGGACCGTGTAGTACCAGATGAATTGTTTCGTATAGGCGACGCCGTGCGTCTCCGGCAGCATCGGGATGCCGACGCGCGCGTACTCCTCGCGCCGCGCGATCGCGAGTGCCCAGAAATGCGGTGGCGTCCACGCGAAGATGATCAGGAAGAGCAGCAGCGCATCCGCATTCACGCTGCCTGTGACCGCGGCCCAGCCGAGAACCGGCGGCGCGGCGCCGGCGGCGCCGCCGATCACGATGTTCTGCGGCGTCGCGCGCTTCAGCCACACGGTGTAGACGATCGCGTAGCCGATGATGGAGATGAAAGTCAGGATCGCGGTCAGCGCGTTGACAAGAAGCGCGAGGATCAGCATCGAGCCTGCGCCGAGCACGAAGGCGAAGGCGAGCGCATAGGCTTCGGAGACCGTGCCGCGCGGCAACGGCCGCATGCGCGTACGGGTCATTTCGGCGTCGATGCGCGCATCGAGCACATGATTGATCGCGGCGGCTGATGAGGCGGCGAGCGCGATGCCGATCGTGCCCCAGACCAGCCCACCGGGTGGCGGAAAACCGGGCACCGCCAGGAACATGCCGACGATCGCGGTGAACATGATGAGCGACACGACTTTCGGCTTCGTGAGCGCAAAGTAGTCGCGCGCCCGGGCCCAGCGCCGGCTCGAAACTGCAACGGTCGGTGTTTCACGGGCGGTCATGAGACCGGTAATGCTAGCACCCTCTAAAGGGGACGTTCACCTTCAACTGAAGGGGACGTTCACCTTTGAATGGATTGACGGTTCCGCTTGACGGGACGTTCACTTTCAAAGGTGAACGTCCCCTTCAGTCCCTGCCCATCCTGATCCAGTACCTCTGAATCCGCTAGCGCAGCGGGCGGTAGCGGCCGACCTCAGAGCGCGGACTCAGGGTGCGGAGCAGCGCGACGGTCGCGAGCACGAGCAGTACCGCGCCTGCGTTGTGGGCCGTGCCGAACGATAGCGGCCAGCCCTTCCAGATCAGATTCATCCCGATCGAAATCTGAATAATCACCGCGCTCGCTACCGCAGCCGCGGCCACGCGCGCTGCGCCCGTCTGGGCGCGCCGCAAGGTCCCGATCACGACGAGCGCGAGCACGAGCGCCGTCAGATAAGCGCCGATCCGATGCGTGTAGTGAATCGCGACGCGGGCAGGCGCATCGAGCACGCCGCCCTCGTAATCGATCCCGAGCCCGCGCCACAGCACGAAACCGTTCTTGAAATCCATGTCCGGCCAGTACGAGCCCTGGCAGGCGGGGAAATCCGGGCAGGCCGCAGCAGCGTAGTTGGTGCTGGTCCATCCGCCGAGCGAAATCTGCGCGACCAACACAATGAATCCGGCGATCGCGAGACGGCGCACCGGCCGCTCGGCGGCCTTCAGTTCGCGGCGGTCGGGCGACAGCGCGAGCCACCAAAGCAGGCCGAGCGTCGTGAGTCCGCCCAGGAGGTGAAACGTCACGATGAGCGGTTTCAACAGAAGCGTGACGGTCCACATTCCGAGCAGCGCCTGGACCACGAGCAGCACGACGATCACCCAGGGAAGTACGCGGGGCTGCGCCGGGTCGCGTCGGTTCCAGACGGAGAGCGCCGCGAGTCCGAGCACGAGGATGCCAAGCGCGCCGACGATGTAGCGGTGCACCATCTCGTTGATCGCTTTCTGGTAATCGAAAGGCCGGTCCGGACTCGCCGCATTGATTTCGGCCGCGCGATCGACGACCTGCGAAGGATGAAGGTGACCGTAGCAGCCCGGCCAGTCGGGACAGCCGAGGCCGGCATTCGTCAGGCGCACCCAGGCGCCGACGACGACCACGATTGCACAGAGGAGAGTGGCGGCGAGCGCCGCGCGACGAAACCAGGCCAAGTTCCGCGTTTGCGGCATTCCCGCTCCCTATCCGATGCTCGACAGGCGCAACAGGCGCTCGAGATCCTTGAGGAGTCCGCGCGCCGAGCCGGACGCAGGGTAACTCATCAGCAGGTTGCCATGCGGGTCCACTATATAGATGCCGCGAGCGCCGTCGGCCGCGGGCGGAAACAGGGCGCGTAGTGCCACGCCCTCATTGCCGGCCGTGCGGAGCACGAGCAGGTCCGACTCCGCGGAAGGGAATTCCACGGCGGTGCATTCGCCCGCGTGCAGCAGGACGCGCCGGACCCGGGCGGCATCCTTGCCAAGGGCGAGTTGCAGTCGCGCGAGTTCTGTGAGGACGGCCCGGCTTCGCTCGGCGCAATCCCCGCCGGCGAGATAGACGATGGACCAGCGGCCGCGCAGTAGTTCTGTGCTTGCGTTGCTGCCGTCCGGCAATTCGAGTGTCACCTGCGGCAGCGGCCGCGGCGGATCGATCAATGTGCCGTGGGCGCCGACCGCGGGCCGCCAGTTGGAACTGAAATAAAGTGCGGCGGCGGCCAGAAGCGGAACGAGGAAGATCGAAGCGATCAGCAGCAATTGCCGACGACTGGAACGCCGCCTGTCGTCCGCGTCACTCATTGCTTCCCTCCGGGTTTCCTGAGGCTGAGTGCAAACCATATCGCGCCCGCAAGCGCCGCGAACGAGAACCACTGGACGGCGTAACCGAGGTGATGATCCGGGGTCGTGCCCCGAATCGTCCAGTCGCGAAGATAGCCGTCAGACTCCGTCGGATCGAGCAGGATCACGCGTGGGTCCAGTGTGCGGCCGAGGGCGGCTGACAATTCCCCGATCTGCGGAAACTGCACGAGACGCGGCCAGCCCGTTGCGGGCGGTGCGGCAAGCCGGATGCCGGGGCGTGGCAACTCGTCGATCCGCCCGGTAATTCTTCGTGGTGCGCCGTCGATGGCGGCCGCCGGCAGATCAGCGCGTGTCGCGCCGAAGGACTGCCAGCCGCGATTCACGAGTACCGCGCGGCCATCGTCCAGCAGGAGCGGCGTCAACACCTCGACGCCCGCGATGCCCGCATGACTCATGTTGTCGAGCAGGAACTGATGCTCCGGGTCGTAGTGGCCGCTTGCGCTCACACGCCGGTATCGCAGCGCCCCGGCGGGAAGCTGCCGCCATTCGAGCGCGGGCCCGCCGCGTGCAAAATCCTCGGCAAGCACGCGCTTTTCCGCAGCCCGACCGAGCTGCCATTCGCCGAGCACGACACAGGCGATGACGGCGGTCGCCGCCGCGAGGGTCGGCAACGGCCGGGGGGCGAATCGCGATCGGCCCGGGTTCATCAGCGGGCTATACTTGCGCATCCGAACAACCGGGGCCGATCCATGTCTGGCGCAAAGTGGCTGGTTCTCGCCATCTTCTTCCTGATCGTGCTGAGCCTGGTGTCGGCCATGCTGAGTCTCGTGCGCGGCAATGCGGGCAACCCGCGCAGCATGGTGCGCGCGCTCTCGATCCGCATCGGCCTGTCGATCTTCCTGTTCATCCTGCTCTGGGCGACCTGGAAACTGGGCTGGATCGAACCGCACGCCGTCGGCAACTGATCCCCCGCGCTCAGGCCGCCGTCTCCGCGAGCGCGCGGATGGACGGGAGATTTCGCCAGGCACCCGCGATGTCCATCCCGAAGCCGAACACGAATCGATCCGGCACCCGTACGCCGGTGAAATCAGCCGCGATTACCGCAGGCGTTGCGCGCTCCTTCAGCGCGAAGGCGGCCAGCAGAACCTCGCGCGCGCCCTGTTCGAGCAGGCGCTTGCGGATCGTCGCGAGCGTGCGGCCCTCGTCCAGGATGTCGTCGAGCAGGAGCACGGCGCGCCCCGTCACCGGTTCATGAGGCCCCGCGATCCAGACGAGTTCGCCGCCTTTCGTGTCGGCACCGTAGCGGCGAACGTGCACGTAGCTCGTGTCGAGCGCGAACGGGAGCCGCGGCAGCAGCTGTCCCGCAAAGATCTGGCCGCCGTTCATGACGGTGATGACGAGCGGATGACTCTCCGAGAGCCGGGCCGTGATTTCGGCCGCCATGCACTTGAGCGCCGCCTGAATCTCATCGGCGCTCACGACTTCTTCCGAGCGAGGAATTGCCTGACTCATTCCGGAATCCTAAGTGTTTTCAGGGCACGACGACCGAACGGACGTCATCACGACAGGTTTCCAGGTCGTCCAGAACGCTGTTGATCGCGTCGGCATCGAGCGGCACGGTGCGGCTGACGACGCCGTTCAAGTCGAGTTTCCCGCTCACCACGAGGTCCATCAGCTCGTGCAGCTCCGCGGCGAGATGATCGGAAACGCCGATGATCTCCGCCTCCTTGTTCAGAAGGTCGCGGTAGGGCGCGACAGACATACGCTGATCGGTGAGGCCCGCGAGCGCCGCCCGTCCGCCCGTCGCCAGCACCTCGACTGCCTGTTCCATCGTGCGCACAGCACCGACCAGCTCGAGCGAGGCATCGACGCCGCGTCCATCCGTCAGGCGGAGAATCTCCTTCACCGAATCGTGATCGCGCGCATTGATCGGAACGGCGCCCAGGCGAGCGGCGAATGCAAGCTTCACGGCATTGATGTCCACGGCGAACACCTTTGCTGCACCGAAGGCCCGGGCGAGCTGGATCGCGGAGACGCCGAGGCCGCCGGCGCCGAACACCGCAACCGAATCGCCGCGCCCGATCCGCGCCTTCTTCAGGGCATGAAGCGACGTGGCCGAAGAACACATCAGGATGGCGCCTTGATCGAACGGAATGGCGTCCGGCAGTGAGAGGGCATTGCGTGCGGGAACGGAAATAAGTTCCGCAAAGCCTCCGTCACGATGCTTGCCGATCATTTCGCCCGTGGTGCAGAATTGTTCTGCGCCGGAGTCGCATTGGCGGCATGCGCCGCAGGTGACGAGGTAGTGCAGGCAGACGCGATCGCCTGGCCGGATCTGCGTGACGCCGGCGCCGACCCGCATCACGACACCCGACACTTCGTGGCCCAGCGTGCAGGGATGGCGGGTCGATCCCACGCCCGACCGGTAATGCGCGTCCGAATGACAGATGCCCGCCGCCATGACGCGCACCAGGACGTCGCCCGGCGCGGGATCCGAGGCCTCAAGCGTCGCGTTGACCAGCCGTCGCCCGGGCGCGATCAACCGAACAGCCCGGAACTTCGCGAGCGGCATCGCATTGCTCATGCGCTGATTCTAGCGACCTAAAGGGAATATCTCTGAAGGGGACGTTCACCTTCACTACCAAGCGCCGGGGAGCATGTCCGTCGGGGTGAAGGTGAACGTCCCCTTCAGAGATGGTGCTAGCCGCGCCGCGAGGTCAATTAGTCGTCGTCGACGATGTCGACCCGCATGCCGGAGAGCGGGGGGCCGTCCTGCGCGGTCTCGCCTCGTCCAAGGTAGACGTTGAAGCTCTTCGTCGCCTCCGCGATCGAATCGTTCGTGAGCGGAACGTAAACGGTGCGGCTCTGCTCGCCCGGTTCGAACCGCTCGACGCGGGCCCCGAGATCGGCGTAATCGTCGTCTGCGATCGCGGTGCCGTTGCCGGTCCACCAGCCGATAGTCGCCGCGACCCGAGTATTGCCGCTGCGACGGATGACGATACGGGCCGCGACTTCGTTCTCGCGAACTGTGGCGACCGGCTGGATAAAGCTAAAGTGCGTCACGCCGGGCGTTGCGGTCGCGATTTCGGCCACCGGAGCCGGCGCGGGATCGGACGGTACCGGCTGCGACGGAACCTCGGTAGTCGGCGCTAACGTTGCCGGTGCAGATTCGACGATGGCTGCGGTTCCTGTGTCCGCGCGCTCGGGCGCCGTCGCGCCAGGGGCGAGTACGAGCGCGGGTGCCGGATCGGTGACCGTCGCGACCTGCGGCAGTTGCTCGTCCGCTGTCACGGGCTTGACGGACGTCGCGGCGGACTTTTCCTCAAGCGCAGTGTCGATTGAGGCCATCAAGTCGGCTGCCCCTTCGCGCAGCGGACCCTGATAAACGTAGGCGAGCGCGCCCAGGCCGGCCACGGCGAGGACGAGTAGAAACCCCGCGGCGAATCCCGAGCGCTTCGGTTTGGCCGGTGCCGCGCGTTCGGCGACGAGCGGCCCCGCGGGCCGACGTGTGACAGGCGCAGGCGCAGGCGGCGCTTCCGCGCCGACCGAAACGATCGTGCGCAGCCGCTCGATTCCCGTGACGCCGAATTCATCGAGGAACTGCGCGACGTTCGGCGTGCGGTCGTCGCGGTGTACGGAAAGCGCGCGGGCGAGGGCGTTCCACTGCTGCGCGGAGAGCGTCGCGATGGGCGCGGCTTCGAGTCCTGCGCGATGCGCTTCCTGCGCGGAGTTTCCGTTGAA
Organism: Gammaproteobacteria bacterium; assembly: GCA_031364365.1. Lineage (GTDB taxonomy): Bacteria > Pseudomonadota > Gammaproteobacteria > Steroidobacterales > Steroidobacteraceae > SCUD01. The sequence continues at coordinate 80,037 of JANLWE010000046.1, forward strand.
GGGATGACGGCCGGCGAGCATTTCGTAGGCGAGGCAGGCGAGGCCGAAGACGTCGTCCCGCTTGTCGGGCTGCCGCGCCGGGACGCCCAGCTCGTCGGCGGGATTTTCGAGCCAGCCGGAGGGGACGATGTCGAGCAGTTTGACCTCGTAGCCGAAGGTGACGAGGACGTTCCCGGGTTTCACGTTGCCGTGCACGATCGACTTGGCGTGCAGGTACTGGAGCGCATCGCCGACGGCGCGCATGACGGCAGAGGCTTCCTCGAGCGGGAGTTCCGCGACGTCGTTCAGGACGAATCGGACCGAGGCGCTCTCGAGCAACTCGTTGACGAGGTAGAGACGATCGCGGTCGTGCCCGTACTCGAGCAGCTTCACGATGTTCGGGTGCGAGAGGGAACGCAGCTCCTGCGCGCCGCGCTCGAAGTCCGCGGCGAAGCCGGGCCGCGAGGCGGTGTTCTCATCGATCAGCTGGATCGCGACGAAATGCTGGCTGCCGGAAATACGGCTCAGGTCGTCCTGCGCCTCGTAGATGGCGCCTAGCCTGCCGCTGCCGAGTCGCGCGCGCAGGCGGTAGCCCCGGTCGGCGAGCCGTTCGGGCGGCGGTGATTCCAGGCTCGGCGCCTGGCGGTTCCGGGTCTCCAAGGGGAGTTCCTCCCACGGCTTGCCCGGCATCGAGTGCGCGCGCCAAGGCAGTGGCTGGGTCTGAGTCGGGTCGATCATTTTCTTGTCACGCAATATGCCATTGGACACTCGGGCTGTCCCGAAAATTCATGCGGTCATCCGCGCAAAAATCGGCCACCGGCGTGACGTCGCTGAACGGCGACGTGGCCAAATGTCCGGGAAAATAGCGGTACCGGGAACAGCGGCTGGGGACTCTATATTCAATAGGGTTCGTGTTGCGTAGTCCCTTGCCCATGGCTGAGCCGAAGAAGGGGCTCCCGCAGGGACGACACATTCGCTAACCGGGTGAATCTGTTCATTTAATGTCCGGACACTACTGAGGGGATACCAGAATGAAGCACAAACTCGTGGCGATACTCGCCGTTTCGACGGGACTCCTGAGCGCCGCATTTATCAGCCATGCCGATGACCCGAGCGACGGCACCAGCAATGCCACCCGCGTCCGGATTGGCTTCGAGATCGCACCGGTAACGCTGAACCTGCGGGGCAGGAACCGTGAGCTGGTCGGCCTTGGCAGCTACATCGTCAATGCGCAAGGTGGCTGCAGCGACTGCCACACGCACCCTTCGTTCATGCCGGGCGGCGATCCGTTCATGGGCGAACCCGAAGTCATCAACTCCGAGCAGTACCTGACGGGTGGCCGGCAGTTCGGGCCATTCCTATCGCCGAATTTGACGGCGGATGAATTTGGCCGACCGGCAGGCCTGACGTTCGAGGAATTCAAGAACGTGATACGTACTGGACTTGATCCGGACGGCCCGCGGCCGCCGCTCCCACCGCTGCTACAGGTAATGCCGTGGCCGGTCTACGCGAAGATGTCTTATCGTGATCTGCGTGCGATCTACGAGTATCTTCGCGCGATCCCGCCGCGGGCGGACAATCCTGCGCCGGGACCGTAAAATCCGCCGCTGCGTGGTCCTTCGCACATGGCTGAGCCAAAAAAAGGGTTCGTTGAAAGACTGTTTGCAGAGCACCACCGTGCTCTGCAGGCTTTCTTCTATCGGCGTATCAGGAGCAAGTCGGATGCGCCAGACCTGGTGCAGGAAGTCTATGTCCGCATGCTGCGGGTGAGCGATACCGACGCGATCCGCAATCCAGAGCTGTACCTCTACACGGTGGCCAGCAACCTCGTGAAGGAGCATGCGGTCCTGGAGCGGCGGCAGTCGGGCGCTGTCGATGTCGGTGACGCTTCCATCCAGGAACTGCTTGGCGAACTTCCGACGCACGACCGCGAGTTCGACACGAACCAGCGCGTGTCGCGGCTTCGTACAGTGCTGGCACAACTGTCGCCCAAGTGTCGCGCTGCGGTGGTTCTCCGGTACCGGCACGAGCTTTCTTACGAAGAGATAGGAGACCGCCTGGGCGTGTCCTCGAACATGGTGAAGAAATACCTGGCGCAGGCGCTCGGCCATTGCCGGTGCCGCATGGCAACGATGGGATGAAACCATGACTTCAACCGAGGAGCAGGTTCGGGCAGTCGTGGCCCGCCAGGCTGCGGACTGGTTCATCGCGAATCAGGGCGCGTTGCCAGATTGCGCGGAACGGGGGGCTTTTATCGCTTGGCTGAAGGCCTCGCCGATCCACGTCGAGGAATACCTCGGCGTCGCGCTCGTCGCACGCGACCTGCCAGCGGCAGCGGACGATCCGGATACTTCATTGGAGTCGCTGCTGGAACTGGCACGTGCCGATGCGGCGGGCAATGTCGTACCGGTGCCTGCACTGTACCGGCGTGAACTGGCCGCACGGCGTGTGCCCGTGCCGCGCCGATGGTTACTGGCTGGCGCCGCTGCCGCTGCCGTCGCAATCCTGGCGGTGTCCGTCTTCTGGTGGACCACTGCGGGCCAGTCCGGGAATCTGGTGCAGACGTATCGAACGGCGCATGGCGAGCAGGCGCAACAGCGCCTCCCGGACGGTTCCGTGCTGCATCTGAACACCGAAACCACTGTCGCCGTAAACTATGACCGCGGCGAACGGGTCGTGCACATCGAAGGTGGTCAGGCGCTGTTTGAAGTCGCGCACGATGACTCGCGGCAGTTCCGGGTCGTGGCCGGCGCCGCCGAAATCGTTGCTGCCGGCACGCAGTTCGATGTGCGGCTGCAGGGGAGGTCCACCATCGTTACCGTCGTCGAAGGCCAGGTGGACGTGAGTGGCGAGAGTCAGCCGGATGTCGCCCCCGCGCAGGCGATGCGCGTTTCAGCGGGCTATCGCCTGAGAATTGACGGTGGCGTCATGCCGGCGCAGAGTGAACGCATCGATACGCAGGCGGCAGTTGCCTGGCTGCAGCGCAAGATCGTGTTTGAGCGCCAGCCGCTGGGCGAGGTTGCCGATGAGTTCAATCGGTATGGGACCATCCAGATCGTCATTGAAGATGACAGCTTGCGCGCGCTGCCGGTCAGCGGCGTATTCAATGCCTACGACACAAATTCGTTCGCCGCGTTTCTGGAGAGTCTCGACGGCGTTCGTGTGGAACGGACGCCCAGGGAAATCCGGGTCATGAGGCAGGACGCCGCGCAGCCAAAGAGAGCCCCACTCGCGAACTGAGCCCGCCAGCGGGCGGATTTCGGGCATGGTGTCGATGCGCATTTCGCTCGCGCTCTGCGCGGTCTGGGGTTTGACCGCCGCGCCGGTCGCGATCAGTCAGTCAGCGGCCCCGATCGGGATCGCTGCGCAGCCTCTCGCACAGGCCCTGTCCGAGTTCGCCGAGCAGACCGGCCTCCAGCTCGTTTATGTTTCCGACGTTGTCGCGTCCCTGCAGTCGACGGCCGTGCCGTCTGGATTGCCGCCGGCGGACTCGCTCGGACGCATGCTGCGGGGCACCGGTCTGAAGTTCGAGTATCTCAACTCGCGCACGGTACGGATTTTCGCTGACGGCAGGCATCAGTCCGCTCAAATCACCAATACCGCATCCGGGAATCCGGCCGGTGCGCTTCACCGTGGAGCTGGCGAGTCGGCAGGGCTGGCGGAGGTCGTCGTCACCGCCCGGCATCAGGCCGAGTGGGCGAGTGAGTTGCCCATGAGCCTGACTGTCTGGTCACAAGAGGCGATGCGGGTCTCGGGCGTGAAGGGCATCAATGAGATCAGCGCGCTGACCGCGGGTCTGTCGTTCGACTGGCGATCCAACATCGGCGCCGGCCTGTACACGAGTCTCGACATGCGCGGCATCACCGGAACGCACGGCGTCTCGACTGGCATATTCATTGACGACACGACGTTGCCGCCCGCCGCGAACGATACTTTCTTCCGTGCCTTCCCGGCCACCTTCGACCTCGAACGTGTTGAGGTCCTGCGCGGCGCGCAGGGGATGCTTCTCGGGCAGAGGACCCTCGGCGGCGCCATCCGGTTCATTACGAACCCTCCCAGCCTGTCGGAATTTTCGGGCAGCGCGACAGCGGAAGTGGCGACGACGGAGCACGGCGCAATGAGTTACGAAGCAGGTGTCGCGGCCGGCGGTCCCGTCGTCGACGGCGTGCTCGGGATGCGCGTCAGCGGCTGGTATCGGTCCGAAGGAGGGTACGTCGATCGCCTCGATCCCGTCACCTCCGAGCCCCTGGGGCACGACACCAACGGTACGACGAGCAAGAGCGGCCGGCTCGGCATCGCATGGATGCCGACCGATGCGACGCGGATCACGACCACATTTGTCTACGATTCCAACCGTGCGAACGACACCGCTTCGTTCGACCTGCAACAGTCAGATCCAGCACGCGGAATATTCCGACGTTCCAACTTCATCCCGCAGCCGCGCGAGGACCGCTTCTCCCTCGTGTCATTGAAGGTGGAGCACGAGTACGACGGTGTCGATTTTCTTGCGGTGAGCTCCTACGTCGATCGCAGGATCCTCTCGGTCCACGACTTTGCGAATTGCATTGATGGCTGCGGTCCGGTATCCAAGTTTGTAGTGGACGGCGGTCAACCGACGCTGCAGCAGGAATTGCGCGTGACTCCGGCGGACCCGGACGCCAAACTCACCTGGCTTGTGGGCGCGCATCTGTCGCGCACCGAGTCGACAGGCCGACTCGGGTTCTCGGAACTTCCCTTCGAGGAGCGGGAAGGAACCCATATCGACCAGACACAGGTCGAGGGGTACCTGCAACTGTCCCGCAAGCTCGGGCCCCACATGGAAGCCAGCGCAGGCGCGCGCCTGGCACGTTCGAGTTACGACTATGTCAGCCTCCCGACGCCGGTCTTTACCGGCGGGGACCATGAGACGCTGCTCATCCCGCGGTTTGACCTGTCGTATCAAGGCGAGTCCGGGAATCTCTTTTATCTGACGGCCGCAAAGGGCTACAACGGCGCAATGGTCGTGGGGGTCATCCCCGGCTGCGAGCCGCTGGAGCTCCTGGCAGATACGCTCTGGAATTACGAGCTCGGCACCAAGGCCGACATTTTCAGCGGCCGCGCGCATGTAGAGGCCAGCGTATTCGATTCGAGATGGGGAAACCGGCAGCACGACCCCGTCGCGTTTGCGTGCCTCGCTTCGTTCCAGAAAGGGCAGGCGGAAAGCACTGGGTTCGAGCTGAGCGGGCAAACCCTGGTCGGCGAGCGGACCACGATCGGCCTCGGAATCTCGTACATAGATGCGCGATACACGCAATCCGTCGAATCCGACGGCGTGGTGATCGTCCACGCTGGTGATGCCGTCCACAACGGGCGGCTGCCCTGGAGCCTCTCGGCATTCTTCGATCATGAGTTTCCGCCGATCCTCGACACGAGCGTCACTTTGCACGTCGAAGACCACTATCACGGCGGCAAGTCGCGGCACCGCCTTGAAGACAATCCAGATTCGCCGTTCTATCAGGCTTTTGGGAATGCCGATTCCTCGACGAACATTCTCAACTTGCGCGCGGGCGTGAAGGTCGGACCAGCGGATATTGCCTTGTTCGTGAACAACGCACTCGACTCGAGTCCGGTCCTGAACCGCTTCCCCCTCTTCCAGACGGCCTATACGCTGACGCCGCGCACCGTGGGGGTGTCGGCGACATGGCGATTCTGATCGACCGGTGACGCCCGCTTTCCGCTCCCTTCTCCCGCACCCGCAGAAAATTCCGGTACCTGCGCGGGCCGTTCGACACTCTTAATCATTATCGGCAAGCGTTTGCCACAAGCGTGTGGCTGAAGGCATGCGCATCGCCGGCGATTCGGGTTGTAGCACCGCTTGCGGAATCGATCGGTGTGTTTAGGGGGCAGCCATGGTCAACAGTCAGTCTCACGGCTTGTTTCGTAAATCCCGCGTTCGCGCGCGCGGCCCTGTCATTGCCTCGACCTTGCTGTTCGGCGCGGGCATTGCGCTGGCGGCACCCGGAGATCTGGATCCAGGCTTCAACGGCAGCGGTCTCTTGTCCTTGAACATCGGCAATTACGGCAGCAGCGCAAACGCGGTTGTCCAGCAAAGCGACGGCAAGCTCGTTTTCGCTGGCGATGCCACATTGAATTCCAATGACCATAGCGACTTCATCGCATTGCGCGTTATGGAGGACGGGACGCCGGATACGACTTTCAGTACTGACGGTATTGCGCGTGCCAATTTTGACGATCAACCCGCTTTCGGAGGTTCGTCAGACCAGGCATATACGGTAATCCAGCAGACGGACGGGAAACTGGTGCTAGCGGGCTCAACCCAACCAATTTTCAGTTTGTTTTCTGGCAGCGGAAAAATTGCACTTGCACGCTTCAATGCCGATGGAACACTGGATCCCACGTTTGGCGTCGGCGGTCTGGCAAGGCTGGACATAAGCAGCACCGGCAATGATGTTGCGTTCAGCTTGATCCAGCAGGACAGCGACAAGTTGGTCCTGGCCGGCACCACTATCTCGGGCGGGTTTTACCGCCAAGTTTTTGCGAGATTCAACGCCAATGGAACGCTCGACACGACCTTTGGTACCGGCGGCACTACGCTGACTAATTTTGGTGAAGGATCTGGATCCTGGGCCAATGACATTGCAGAGCAGCCGGACGGCAAATTCGTGGCGATAGGGCAGGTATCCGAACTGGCCAGTCGAGATTTCTCGATCGTGCGCCTGTCGGAAAATGGAGTGCTCGACCCCCTGTTTGACGGTGACGGAATTCTCGCCGTCGACTTCGACGGTAATGAGGATGTAGCGACGACAGTCGCCCTTCAGGCTGACGGTGCGATTGTCGCCGCTGGTTTTACCACGTCTACTGAGGGCGGCGTCAGCGCAGCGTTACTCCGGGTCAACGCGGATGGCAGCCCCGACAACAGCTTCGGAATCGCCGGCAAGGCTGTCATCGACATGGGCGGCCAGAGCCTGTTGAATTCAATTGCTGTGCAAGCGGACGGCAGGCTGATTGCCACGGGCACTCGTTTTGGGGCCGACGGAAGCCAGGACATGATTTTGGCTCGCTTTAATTCCGACGGTGCGCTCGACACGTCCTATGGGATCGACGGGGTTGCAACCGCAGATTTCGGCACGGGGGACACCGCTCACCTATCAATAGGCGTTGCGTTGATCCAGCAGGCAGATGGGAAATATGTTGCTGCAGGACCGAACTCACTCGGTACTTTTGGCGCTGCTCGATTTGACGATGGCGCCGCATTTCCGGGCCGCATCGGATTCACTGTCACGAATCAGTCTGTCGCCGAGACAGTCGCATCGGTCAGCTATACCGTCCGCCGGACCGGGGGCAGGACCGGAGCGGTCAGCGTGAACTACGCGACGGCGGCAGGCCAGGCACAGCCTGGCTCTGACTTTGAGGGTGCTTCCGGTACGCTCACCTGGAACGATGGCGATGCGGACGATAAGACGCTCACCATCAATATCATCGATGATGCCGTGGCCGAATCAAGCGAGGACTTCTCGTTGACGCTTTCGGCTCCGACGGGCGGTGCTCAGCTTGCTGCCAGTGAAGCCACTACAAGCATTGCCAATGACGACGGTCCGGGAGAATTGTATTTCCCGAATGGCCTGGACCCAATACAAGCTGAAGAGGCTGCCACCGCAATAAATGCAAGGGTCCGGCGGAGAGATGGTTCGACGGGTGCTGTCAGCGTGAAATACAGCACGTCGAGCGGCACTGCTGGGGCAGGAACGGATTTCGTGGCCACTTCGGGCACGCTCACCTGGGCTGATGGCGACACGAGCGACAAGATGGTTAATGTCGGGATACTTGATGATGCAGCGGCGGAGGGCGATGAAGATTTCCAGATCCAGTTGAGCAATCCAGCCGGCGGGGCCACGATCCCGTTTCTCGGCGGTGTTCAACTCATGCGAATTGTGGACAACGATGCAGGACTCGGTCTATCCGGCAGCGCAGCGAGCATTAACGAGGCCGGCGGCTTGGTTTCCCTCGCAGTGTTCAGGAGCGGCCCAGCTGGAGCTGCCGTGAGCGTCAACTACGCGACGTCGTCAGGCTCGGCAACCACAGCCTCGGACTTCACGAGCGCGAGCGGAACCCTTAACTGGGCGGCAGGAGACTCTGCTAACAAGACAATCTCGGTCATTATCACGAATGACATGAAGGATGAAATCAACGAGACCTTCACTGTCACGCTTTCCAATCCGTCGGGAGGTACGGCTTTGGGATCGAACTCGAGCACGACCGTGACCATTATCGACGACGATGCGCCAGCTGGCGGTGGCGGCGGCGGTGGTGGCGGTGGTGGTGGGGCTCTCGATTGGCTGGTCTTGCTATTCCTCAGCTGCCTTACTTTTCAGCGCTGGTGTCCGGCGCGGGCCACGGCCATTCAATCGAGATAGCGCTCGATCCTCCGGAACAGGTCGACCCGGTCCACGAGGTCCGTGAGCCAGTCGAGCCGGTCGGTCTCGAGTTTCAGCACCGGCGACAGGTCGTAACGCTTGAACCAGTCCTCGTAGAGCCGGTTCAGCCGGCTGAGATAAGCGACCTGGATCTCCTGTTCCATGGCCCGGCCGCGTAGCTTGATCCGGCGGCGGAGCGTTTTGACCGGGCAGGACAGCTGGATCATCAGGTCCGGCGGCCGCAGCGTCTGGCTGATCGAGCGATAGAGCTGCCAGTAGGTCTTGAAGTCGCGCGTGTCGATGGTGCGCTGGCGGTGCAGGTTCTTCGCGAAGATCTCGGCGTCCTCGTAGATCGTGCGGTCCTGCACGACCGTGCCGGGCTCATCCTGCATCTCGAGCTGGAGCCGGAACTTGTGCGTGAGGAAGTAGACCTGGGACTTGTAGGCCCAGGCCTTCATGTCTTTATAGAAATCGGCGAGGTAGGGGTTCTGCTCGTTCGGCTCGAAGAACGGCTTGAGGTCGTAGCGCCGGCACAGAAAGCGCGTCAGTTCGGTCTTGCCGGCGCCGATGTTGCCGGCGATCGCGATGAAGCGCTTGCCAGCCACGGGCGCAGCTCCCACGCCGCGTCAGATCCAGTAGACGAAGATGAACAACCCCAGCCAGACGACGTCGACGAAGTGCCAGTACCAGGCGACGGCCTCGAAGGCGAAATGCTGCTGCGGCGTGAAATGGCCTTTCATGCAGCGCAGCCAGATCACGACCAGCATGATCGCGCCGACCATCACGTGCAGGCCGTGGAATCCGGTCAGCATGAAGAAGGTCGAGCCATAGATGCCGGTGCCGAGCTGGAGCCCGAGCTCGTGGTATGCGTGTCCGTACTCCATGATCTGCACGCCGAGGAAGGTAAAGCCGAGCAGGAAGGTCGCCGCCAGGAACACTTTCAGGACCCCGCGGTGGCCGCTTTTCATCGCGTGGTGGGCGAACGTCAGCGTCAGGCCCGAGGTGAGCAGCAGCGCCGTGTTGAGCGCGGGCAGGCCGAAGGCCGGGATGATTTCGTAGCTGCCGTCGTCACGCGGGCTGAGGTCGCCCGGCCCGTTGCTCGGCCAGCCCGCCTGGAAGTCGGGCCAGAGCAGGCTCGTGACCGCTTTCGCGCCTTCGCCGCCGAGCCACGGCACGGACAGCTGCCGCGCATAGAACAGCGCGCCGAAGAACGCCGCGAAGAACATGACCTCGGAGAAGATGAACCACATCATTCCCATGCGGAACGAGCGATCCACCTGTTCGTTGTAAAGCCCGGCCTGGTTCTCGCGGATGACTTCACCGAACCAGAGGAAGAAGAGCGTGAACAGGAGCAGGAGACCGGTGCTGAGCACCCACGGCCCGACCTGTGTGCCGTTCAGCGTCGCGGCGGCGCCCGCCATCAGCACGAACAGCGAGATCGAGCCGAAGAACGGAAGCTTGCTGCCGTGTGGAAAGTGATACTCGCGCGTGTCTTCGGCGTGTGACATCACGAAATCCCGCTGTTGTAGAACGCGTAGGAAAGGGTCAACCGGTCGATGCCCGGCGGCAGCTCACGGTCAACGACGAAGCGGACCGCCATCTCGCGTTCCTCGTCGCGCGCGAAGTGCTGCGGCGTGAAGCAGAAGCACTCGGTCTTCACGAAGTAGCGCGCGGCGCGGGCCGGCGCGATGCTCGGCACGGCCTGCCCCGTCGTCGCATGTCCGGAAATATTCCGGGCGCGGTAGTGCGTCTCGTACAGCCGGCCCGGCTGCACTTCCATCGTCACCGCGACGGGCTCAAACTCCCAGCCGCCGGCGGGCACGGATGCCGTGAACTCGACGATGACCGTGCGCCCCACGACTGGTGTCTGGCCGTCGGCCGTGCCGGCGCGGGAGAGCTGCTCGCGCGTGCCGATGCCTGTGACCTCGCAGAACACGTCATAGAGCGGAACGAGCGCAAAACCAAAGGCGAAACTGCCCAGCGCCATCAGCACGAGCCGCGCGGCGAGACTCCGGTTCGACTTGCGGTCCGGTGCGTTCATAGGCCACGTTCCATGAGCCGCAACACGACATAGGTGAGATACACGGCAACCGCCACGGCGCCGAGCAGCAACGCGAAGCGCAGGTTGCGCGAAGGCCCCGTCAATGGATCTCCGGCGACTTTTCGAAGGTGTGATACGGCGCAGGCGAGGGCACGGTCCACTCGAGGCCGTGCGGCCAGTCCCAAACGCCCGCCGTCGCCCGCTCGCCGCCGCGGACGCACTTGACGATCAGCCAGACGAACAGCAGCTGCGACAGCCCGAAGCCGAAGGCGCCGATCGAGGAGACCATGTTCCAGTCCGCGAACTGCGAGGCGTAGTCAGGAATGCGCCGCGGCATCCCAGCGAGGCCGAGGAAGTGCTGCGGGAAGAACAGCACGTTGACGAAGATCGCGGACAGCCAGAAGTGCACTTTCGCAAGCGTCATGTCGTACAGGTGGCCGGTCCACTTCGGCAGCCAGTAATAGACCGCCGCCATGAGGGCGAACACCGACCCCGGCACCAGCACGTAGTGGAAGTGCGCGACGACGAAATAGGTGTCGTGGTACTGGAGGTCCGCCGGCACGATCGCGAGCATCAGGCCCGAGAATCCGCCGATCGTGAACAGGAACAGGAATGCGAGCGCAAATAGCATCGGCGGCTCGAAAGAAAGCGAACCACGCCACATCGTCATGGTCCAGTTGAAGATCTTCACGCCGGTCGGGACGGCGATCAGCATCGTGGACAGCGTGAAGAAGAGCTGTCCCGCGAGCGGCATCCCGACCGTGAACATGTGGTGTGCCCAGACTATGAACGACAGGAAAGCGATCGACGCGATCGCGAACACCATCGCCTCGTAGCCGAAGATCGGTTTCCGGGAGAACGTCGGGATGATCTCCGACACGATCCCGAACGCCGGCAGGATCATGATGTAGACCTCGGGATGCCCAAAGAACCAGAACACGTGCTGGAACAGCACCGGGTCGCCGCCGCCAGCCGCATTGAAGAAGCTGGTGTGGAAGTAGTAGTCCGTCAGCAGCATCGTCACGGCGCCCGCAAACACCGGCATCACCGCGATCAGGAGATAGGCCGTGATCAGCCAGGACCAGGAGAAGAGCGGCATCTTGAGGAGCGTCATGCCCGGCGCCCGCATGTTCACGATGGTCACGATCACGTTGATCGCGCCCATGATCGATGACGCGCCCATCAGGTGGATCGAAAAAATAGCGAGCGGAAACGCCTGGCCCGTTTGCAGCACGAGCGGCGGATAGAGCGTCCACCCGGAGGCCGGCGCGCCACCCGGCATCAGGAAGGTCGAGAGCAGCAACAGGAACGCGAACGCGAGCAGCCAGAAGCTGAACAGGTTCATGCGTGGCAGCGCCATGTCGGCGGCGCCGATCTGCAGCGGGATCATCCAGTTCGCAAGGCCGACTGTTGCCGGCATCACCGCGCCGAAGACCATCACGAGCGCGTGCATGGTCGTCATCTGGTTGAAGAAGGCGGGATCGACGAACTGAAGGCCGGGCTGGAACAGCTCGCTCCGGATCACGAACGCGAAGGCGCCGCCGATCATGAACATCAGCAGCGAGAACACCAGGTACATCGTGCCGATGTCCTTGTGATTCGTCGTCGTGAGCCAGCGCACGACGCCCTTCGGAGGTCCGTGTTCGGCCATCTGCATCACTCCGTGGCGGCGAGCGTTGCGCCCGCTTCTTGTTTCTGACTCGACAACCAGGCGTCGAACTCCGCTTTCGGCTTCGCGACGACGACGATTGGCATGAAGCCGTGATCAGCGCCGCAGAGCTCCGCGCACTGGCCGCGGTAGGTGCCGGGTTTGTCTGCGTCGACCGAGATCCACATTTCGTTGATGAATCCGGGAATCGCATCGCGCTTCATGCCGAAGTCCGGCACCCACCAGGCGTGGATCACGTCATTAGCGGTCAGGAGCATGCGGATCTTGACGCCGGTCGGCAGGACCAGCGGCTTGTCGACGTCGCGCAGGTAGTTTTCGATCGTGGCCGGATCGATACCCGATCCGCGCTGGCGCGCCACATCGCTTTCACGCGCGAGGCGGCTGTAGAAAGACACGCCGCTGCCGAGATACTCGTACTGCCAGTACCACTGGTGGCCGGTGACCTTGACCGTGAGCCCCGAGCCAGAGGTGTCTTCGATCATCACCAGCTTCTCGACCGACGGGATCGCCATGCCGATCAGGATCAGCACGGGGATGATGGTCCAGGCCGCCTCGAGCCGCGCGTTGTGGAGCAACTTCTGGTCCGCGACCGCGCCGCGCGACTTCCGGAACCGGATCATCGCCACGATCATTGCGCCGAATGTGACGACGGCGATTGCGAGACAGATCCAGAGCATGAGCATGTGGATGTCGTAAATCTCGCGCGACAGCGTGCTGACGCCCTTTGGCATGTTCAGCAGGCTCCAGTCCGCGCGCGCGGGAAGCGCGAGCGTCGCGAGGACGCCGGCAACGATCGGCCGCTTCGATTTGCGCTTGGCGATTGACAACGGAGCCCCCGGGGCCGGCCCTTGATACGCGGGCGTACGGCCCGCGCATCGTAAGGGACGGCACTACCTGCCGCAACCCGATTTTTTCCTTTTATTCCAGTGGGATGCGAAGGATGCGCACGGCGTCTGATAGCGCCGCCGCGGCTATGCCGACGTCCGGCCGCGGCATCCAGGGCACGATGCCGAGGCAGGGCGCGGGGAGCCTCGCGGTGAGCGTCGCGACATTCGCCTCGCGCCGCGGAAACTCCGGAGCGATGCCGTTGCCGATCCAGCCGGCGAGCACGAGGCCGCGCGCCGCGATTGCTTCCGCCGTCAGCAGCGCGTGATTGAGGCAACCGAGCCGGAGGCCCACGACCAGAATCACGTCCATGCGAAGGAGCACTGGAATCTCGGCGCAGCTTCGATGTGCATCGAGCGGCACGAGGAATCCGCCCGCGCCTTCCGCAAAGATTATCTCGGCACCGTCGGCGAGCTGTGCATGTGCGGCGACGATGCGGTCGGTGTCAATCGCGGTGCCCGCTTCCGCGGCCGCGATGTGCGGCGCAATCGCGGGTTCGAAGAGGCAGGGATTCACGAGCGCGTAGGGATGACGGACGCTCGATTCGGCTTGGAGGAGGAGCGCGTCTTCGTTTGCCGGTCCTTGAGGACCGGCGACCGCGCCGGCTGCGATCGGCTTCATGCCGGCGACGCGGATGCCCGCTTCGCGAAAGACGCGAAGGAGAGCGGCCGTGACGAGCGTCTTGCCGACGCCGGTGTCGGTGCCGGTGACGAAGTAGTCGCTCTGCTTGATCAAGTCGCGCTGATCGCCTGCTGTCGAGCGTTCGCCGCGAGTCTTGCCTCCGCTTTCGCCAGCATGGCCAGGTAGCGTGGATGCTCGCGGAGCATTTCCAAGTCCGGGTCCACCTTGGCGTAGGGCAGGAAAGTGTCGCTGATCGTCTCGAACACCGGGCCGAGCATGTCGAGCGCGGCCTCCTTGTCCTTCAAATAGACACTGATCGCACACGCGAAGTTGTAGCGCATGTTGAAGTTACTCGGATCGATCAGCAGGGCGCGCTCCATCCGCGCCTTGGCGCGATCGGCCTCGCCCAATGCGGCCAGCGCATACGCGCTGTAACCCGCCACCATGGAATTGTTGTGGTCATGAACCAGGATGGCCTCGGCCCGTTCGAGCACCCGCTGTGCGGAGCGGCGCATGCCTGCGACATCGCCCAGGACCGTGTAACTGCTCATCAACATAGAGGCGGAATTGATGTCCGCCTCCACCAGGCTCGCCGCCTTCTCGTAGTGGCGGATCGCATCCTCGTGCCGTTTCAGCTGATAGGCGAGGCGGCCGGCCGAGCGATTGACTTCGTAGGATTCCGGATCCAGCTCGAGCGCGGTGGCGACCACGGCGGCTGCGGCGTCTGGGTCGCCTCCTGACATCAGTATCTGGGCCTTGATCGCGTGGGCTTCGGCCGACCGGGGATCGATGGTGAGCGCGCGGTCCGCGGCCGCCATGCCATTGCTATCGCCCGCGCCGGTGCCTCTTGCCTGACGCAACTTATCGTGGCCAATGGCCATCAGTGCCCAGGCCTGGGCGTAGTTCGGATCAATCTCGGTGGCGCGCGCACAGAGGCGCACGATCGCTTCCGCGGAACGGGGGTCGTATTCCTGGCTGGTGATGTAGGTCTGGCGCGCCATCAGGTAAAGATTGTGGGCCTCGGCATTGCTGGTGCCGCGCTGCTCGATCGCTTTTTTCTCCTCCGGCAGCAACCGCAGTTTCAGGGCCTTGACGATCGCCTCGGAAATCTCGTCCTGCAGCGCGAAGATATCGCTGGAATCGCGGTCGTAGCGATCGGCCCAGACGTGGCTGTTGGTCTCGCCGTCCACCAGCTGCGCGTTGATCCGGATGCGGCCGCCGGCCTTGCGGACGCTGCCCTCCAGCACGTGGCTGACCTTCAGCTCGCGCGCGACCTTCAGGATGTCGACGTTCTTTTCCTTGTACATGAAGGCGCTGTTGCGCGCGATGATCCCGAGCGCCGAGACCTTGCTGAGGTCGGTGATGATGTCCTCGGTGATGCCATCGCTGAAATATTCCTGCTCCGGGTCGCCGCTCATGTTGGCGAACGGCAGCACGCAGATCGTGTAGCGCGGGGAATCCTTGCCAGGCGTGGACGATGCAGACGCGCTTCCGGACTTCGCGGGTCGCGAGGCCTTCGAGCGCGCAATGTGTGTGCCCAGCGCACGCAGGAATTCCTGCGCCTGCGGACTTGCCGCATTCTCGCCCCAGCCGTCGAGGTCCGTCGTGTGGATGGCGCGAACATCCATTGGCAGGCGCGCCTGGTCGAACCGCACCGGAACGAGAACGCCGCGCTCGGCGGCTTCTCGTGCCTCGCCGCGTACCCAGCGCGACACCACCGAGGCCGGAGTCCAGACCACCAGCACGGCCATGGCCGCGGTGATCTCGGCCTCGATCTGGTCGTCGAACTCCTGGCCCGGCGTGATATCCGGATCCCACCAGACCGACCACCCCTTTGCTTCGATCGCGGCCACCAGCGGCGCGACGCGCGCCTTGTCGCTACGCGCATAGGAAACGAACACGTCAGCCATGCCGATGAATCCTGCGTCCGGTTAAACAGCGCGAAGCGGAGGCCGCCAAGCATACACGCGCGACGAACCCCCGAGTAGCGAGCGGTCAGCGGCCGCGCGGTTGGCGGCGGCCGATGTCGCTGACCGGGAAGGTAAAGTCGCCATCGATTTCCCGATCCGGATGTTCGATCGCCCCCCAGGCCTGCCCGAACACGATTTCATGAGTCGCTGGCAGCACACCCTCACTGCGATAGGCCTCGTAGGCTTTCGCGACCGCGGCCATGCGGCTACGGCCCGTGAGTCCACGCGGGCGATCCGACGTCGCGTTCTGCGAGCCGATCGCCTTGAGATCCCGCATCAGGGCACCGACGTCCGGATAAGTCAGGGTGAACCGGCTCACGTCGAGCACCGGCTCGCAGAGCCCGGCGCGGATGAGGCCGTCGCCGATGTCGTGCATGTCGGTGAACGGATGGACATGGGTGGCGGCGTCGGCTTGCTGCCACGCCGCGCGAAGTTCCATGAGCGTGTCGGGACCGAAGGTCGTGAAGCTGAGCAGGCCGCGCGGCCGCAGCACGCGCGCGATCTCCGTGAAGACCGCGTCGAGGTCCTCGCACCAGGGCAGCATCAAATTGCAGAACACGAGATCAATACTCGCGTCCGGGAGCGGCAACGATCGCGCGTCCGCACAGAGACGCTCGCAACGGCTGTCCCGGTCGTGCCGGGCGAGTTCGCGCAGCATGCCCGGCGCGAAGTCCACCGCAATCACGCGCGCCTTCGGCCAGCGGCCGGCGAGTGCGAGCGCCGCGTGACCGGTGCCGCAACCAAGATCGACGACTGTTTCCGGTTCGAAGGCAATCCAGTCGAGGCGATCGATCATCTGCTGGCGCACGCGCTGCTGAAGCACGGCGGACTCGTCGTAGGTGCTGCTCGCTCTCTCGAAGTGACTGAGGATGGCGCGGCGATCGAGCAGACTCTTCGCATCACTCATTCGGGCGAGACGATTTCCGTGAGAGATGCGATCAGGGATTCGATGTCCGCATCGCGTTGAGCCGCGGAGAGGGCCACCCGCAGCCGTGAGGTCCCGTCGGGAACCGTCGGCGGGCGGATGGCGGCGACAAAGAAGCCACGCTCGAGGAGCGCCCGGCTCGCCGCGACGGCCGCATCGGCGCGGCCGAGCAGAATTGGCTGGATCGGCGTCTCGGATTCGGCCAGCGGCAGGCCGGCGTCCGCTGCAAGTTCACGGAAACGCCGAGTGAGCGCGAGCACGCGCGTGCGTCGCCAGGACTCCGCGATCGAGACCGCGAGCGCCGCGCGCGTCGCCGCGGCGACCGCCGCCGGCAGCGCGGTCGTATAAATGTAAGTCCGCGCGCGCTGGATCAGCGTTTCGATCAGATCCTCGTCGCCGGCGACGAAGGCGCCGAAGCTGCCGAAGGCCTTGCCGAGGGTGCCGACCAGTGCGGGTACTTCTTTCGTGGTCAGCCCGAAATGTTCGAGCGAACCGCGGCCGCCTGCGCCGATCACGCCCAGCCCGTGCGCGTCGTCGACGGCGAGGAAGGCGCCGTGGCGCGCGCAGGCGGTCGCGAGTGCGGGCAGCGGCGCGAGGTCGCCATCCATGCTGAAGACGCCGTCCGTCAGTACCAGCGCCGGGCCGCAATCGAGCGCGACAAGTTGCCGTTCGAGTGCAGCCGCGTCGCCATGCGGGTAATGATGAAGCAGTGCGCGCGCCATGCGGCCGGCATCGATCAGCGAGGCGTGATTCAGGCGATCGCCGAACACGGTGCCGCCCTTCTTCACCAGCGCGGAGGCGAGCCCGAGGTTCGCCATGTAGCCGGTCGAGAAGAGCAATGCGCGCTCGCGACCAGTGAAGTCCGCGAGCTCCTCTTCGAGCGCCGCGTGCTCGGACTGGTGCCCGGTGATCAGGTGCGAGGCGCGGGCGCCGACGCCGTGAATGCGCGCGGCCTCGATGAAGGCCTCGGTTACGCGCGGGTGCGCGGAGAGGCCGAGATAATCGTTGCTGCAGAAATCGACGCAAGCAACGCCGTCGAGCTCGATGTCGGCGGTGTCGTGGGCGAGACGCCGCATGGTGCGCCGCCGCCGGCTGAGCCCGCGGGCGTCGAGGTCCGCCAGCACGGGCGCGAATGAGATCGGCGCGACGGACAACTCAGCCTCCGCAGGCAGCGGGCTCCGGCCGGATGCCGAGCCGGCCGAACAGCGCGTGGTCACTCGCCGTGTCGGGGTTGCCGGTGGTCAGGAGCTTCTCGCCGTAGAAAATAGAATTCGCGCCGGCGAGGAAACAGAGCGCCTGCATCTCATCGCTCATCTGCGCGCGGCCGGCCGAGAGGCGCACGTGCGAGCGCGGCATCAGGATGCGTGCGAGCGCGACGATGCGGACGAACTCGATCGAATCGAGCGTGGGCGTCCCGGCGAGCGGTGTGCCCTCGACCTGCACGAGATTGTTGATCGGGACGCTCTCGGGATGCGGGTCGAGCGTCGCCAGCGTGTGCAGAAGGGCGATCCGGTCCTCCGCCTGTTCGCCCATGCCGAGGATGCCGCCGCAGCAAACGTTGATCCCGGCGTCGCGGACAGCGGCGAGCGTGTCGAGACGATCCTGATAGGTTCGCGTCGTGATCACTTCCCCGTAGTACTTCTCGGAGGTATCGAGGTTGTGGTTGTAATAGTCGAGGCCCGCTTCGCGCAGGCGATGCGCCTGCGGCTTCGTCACCATGCCGAGCGTCGCGCAGGTCTCCAGTCCCAGATCGCTTACCCCTCGTATCATCTCGACGACTTTGTCGAGGTCGCGGTCCTTCGGGCTCCGCCAGGCCGCGCCCATGCAGAAGCGGGTGGCGCCGGCCTCGCGCGCGGCGCGCGCCCGCGCGACGACCGCGGCGGGCTCCATCAGGGACTCGCGTTCGAGGCCGGTGTCGTAGCGGATGCTCTGCGGGCAGTAGGCGCAGTCTTCCGGACAGGCGCCGGTCTTGATCGAGAGTAGCGTCGAGACCTGCACTTCGTTCGGATTGAAGTGATGCCGGTGCGCCACTTGCGCGGCATGGATCAGGTCGCTGAAGGGCAGCGCATGGAGCGCGCGCACTTGCTCGAGCGTCCAGTCGCTGCGGATATCGCCGGCCGCGCTGCCGTTGATGGCCATCGCATTGCTCCCACTTCAGAACTAAAAACCGCCGCACGCCGGTCACACACGCCGCGCAATCTCGCCTTGTGGCGCAGTATTCGAACGTCGTTGCAGCCTGTCAACCGAACCTGCTCGAGCAGGTTTACGGTGCGTCCAAGACATTGTTGCATAAGCTTTTTCCGGCAACCTGTCTGCTCTGCCTCGACCCCGGACAGCCGCCCCGCCTCGATCTCTGCCGGGGCTGCGAAGACGACCTGCCGCGAATCCTTTCGGCTTGTCCAAACTGCGCGACGCCGGTCGCCGACGCGGGCCTCCCTTGCAATCGCTGCCTGCACCGTCGCCCCGCATTCGACGGCGCGTTCGTGCCCTATCGCTACGAGTTTCCGCTGGTCGAGTTGATTCATCGCCTCAAGTACGGCGGCCAGGTCGCGATCGCACGGATTCTCGGCACGCTACTGGCGCGCCGGCTCGCGGAGCGCGGGCCGCCGGCCGTGGACGCGATCGTTCCGGTGCCGCTGCATCCCTCGCGTGAAGCGCGGCGCGGCTACAACCAGGCCGCGGAGATCGCGCGCTTCGCGGCCGAGCTTCTGCAGCTGCCGGTGGAAGAACGGCTCGCGGAACGGATCCGCAACACGGAAGAACAGGCGGCCCTCCCTGCAGTCGTGCGCCGCGTCAATGTGAGCGGCGCCTTCGGGATCCGCGCGCAAAAACCGGTGCCGCCTTCGATCGCGATCGTGGACGACGTGCTGACGACTGGAGCGACCGTCGATGCGCTGGCGCAGGCGTTCAGGCGCGCCGGTTGCCGGCACATTGAGGTCTGGGCGGTGGCGCGGGCGACGGGCACCGGCATCCCGGCCGCATTCGCCGTCGAGGAATCGCGTCAGCGGTAGAGATAGTCGAGCGCAAGCCCGACGAAGACGACGAGACCGACGTATTGATTGTTGATGAAGGCCCGAAAGCAGGCCTGCGGGTCGCGGCGCCGGATGAGCCAGAGCTGAAAAAGGAAGAAGAGCGCGACCGAGGCAATGCTCGCGCGATACCAGTCGCCAAGCCCGGCTTCCTTGCCGGCAAGCCAAAGTGCCAGCAGGGTCATCGCCTGCATCACGGCAATGATGAACCGGTCGGCCTCGCCGAAAAGAATGGCGGTCGACTTGACACCGATACGCTCGTCGTCCTCGCGATCGACCATTGCATACATCGTGTCGTAGACGGCGGCCCAGAGCACGACGGCGGTCAGCAGAAGCCAGGCGATCTTCGGCACGGCGCCGGTCAACGCGGCAAAAGCCATCGGGATAGACCAGCCGAAGGCGACGCCGAGATAGAACTGCGGAACATGCACGATGCGCTTGAGCCAGGGATAGGTGACAGCGAGCAGGCCGCCCGCAACGGCGTAGAGCTGCGCGTAAGGGTCGAGTTGCAGCGCGAGCCAGACCGCGATGAATCCGAGCGCGACGAACAGGAAGAGCGCCTCGGCGGGCGCGACCCGCCGCGCGGCGAGCGGCCGGTCGCGTGTGCGCGCGACCTGCGGATCGAAGTTGCGATCGGCGTAATCGTTGATGACACAGCCGGCCGAGCGCGTCACCACGACGCCCGCGACGAAGATGATCAGGAGCCGCGCATTGGGCCGGCCTGCGCCCGCGATCCACAGTCCCCACAACGCGGGCCAGAGCAGGAGCCAGATTCCGATCGGCCGGTGCAGGCGCATCAGGAGCGCGTATTCGCGGAGCGTCCGTCCGAGCGCGCGGAACGCATCGTGCACGCCGTGCGGATGCCACTCCGGCTTGTAGTCGGGATCGGCCGGTCGCCGGCGCGCGCTTGCGCGCTCGCTGTCGGCGTTCACGTGTGTGCTTCGGGCAGGAACACTTCCTGCACCAGCAGGCGGTCGCCGTCGATCGCAAACCAGGAGCGCCGCGCCCACAGCGCAGCGGGCGGATCGCGGCGCTCGCGGAGCGCGCACTGATAAAGGCGGTCGCCGGCGATGAGCCGGGTGAACTCGAGCGGTCCGCGCTCGAGTCCTGGCACGGCGGCGAGCCGCTCGCCGAGCGCGGCACGGCCGAGTGAGGAGAGCCATCGCTGCCGCGCGAGCGTCGCCTGCGGAATCACGGTTTGCGCAAACACCCAGGGACGCCCGTCGCAGGTGAGCTCGATCTCGCGCACGAAGGCGGCGCTGCCCGAGGCCAGGAGCAGCGCGGCGTCGTGGCTCGCGAGCGGCGCCTCGGCTTCCGTGATGACCACAAGCCCCGGCATGCCGTCGCAGCAGGCGCGCAGGCGTTCGGTCAGGAGGCCGGGTTCGCGGAGCCAGGCGGCGACGGCGGGTCCGGCGCCCGGCGCGAAATCATCCAGCCGCTCGCTCCAGCGGGGCGCCGATCGTGGTTCCGTCCGGGCTGCAAGTTGTCCGTTCATACCTTCCCATAGTGGATCGACTGTCCGATCCAGCGACGCTTCAGCGGCGCAATGTTATCCGCATGCGAACGCAGCATCACGTCGGCCGCGGCCTGGACTCGCGGCAGCAGGTCGGCGTCGCGCATCAGGTCGGCCACCTTGAGCTGCATCAGGCCGGTCTGGCGCGTGCCGAGCAGTTCGCCGGGCCCGCGAAGCTCGAGGTCTCGCCGTGCGACCGCGAAGCCGTCGTTGGTGTTCCGCAGCACGGCAAGGCGTTCCTTGGCGAGCGTCGAAAGCGGTCCGTGCCAGAGCAGGACACAGCTGCTCGCCTCGCGACCGCGGCCGACGCGGCCGCGGAGCTGGTGCAACTGCGCGAGCCCCATGCGCTCGGCATTCTCGATGACCATCAGGCTTGCATTCGGCACGTCGACACCCACTTCGATCACTGTGGTCGCGACCAGGAGTCCGATCTCTCCCGCCTTGAATCTTGCCATCGTGCGTTCGCGAGCCGCAGCGGGCATGCGGCCATGGACGATGCCGACCACGATGTCGGGTAACGCTACCGCGAGCGCCGCGGCCGTATCTTCCGCCGCCTGTGCCTCCAGCATCGCGGATTCCTCGATGAGCGGGCAGACCCAATAAGCTTGTCGCCCCTCGAGGCAGGCGCTGCGGATGCGTCGCACGATTTCGTCACGGCGGGATTCGGGCATCACGACCGTCATGATCGGCGTTCGGCCGGGCGGCAATTCATCGATGACCGACACGTCGAGGTCGGCGTACGCGGTCATCGCAAGTGTGCGGGGAATCGGCGTGGCGGTCATGATCAGCTGGTGCGGGTAGCGCCCGTCCGTGCCTTTTTCACGCAGGCGCAGGCGCTGGTGCACGCCGAACCGGTGTTGCTCGTCAACGATGACGAGCGCGAGCCTGCCGAAACGCACATCTTCCTGAAACAGCGCGTGCGTGCCGATGACGATGCTTTGCGAGCCTTCGGCGACTGCAACCTGCGCATCGCGGCGAGCACGCGGCGTCAGGCGCCCGGTGAGCAGGAGCGGCTTGATGCCGAGCGGGGCGAGCCAGCGTGAGAAGTTCTGCCAATGCTGCTCCGCGAGCAATTCGGTCGGCGCCATCAGCGCAGCTTGCCGGTCGGCTTCGACGGCATCCGCCGCCGCGAGTGCGGCGACGATCGTCTTGCCGGAGCCGACGTCGCCTTGAACGAGCCGGAGCATCGGGTGCGCGATCGCAAGATCGCCGCGGATCTCGCCGATCACGCGCCGCTGCGCGCCGGTCAGTGAAAATCCCGTGACTGCGAGCAGGCGTTCCGCCAGTTTCCCGGGTACGGCGATCGGCCAGGCGGGATCGCGGCGGACTTCGTTCCGCAGTTGGCGCAGCGAAAGCTGGTGCGCGAGCAGTTCCTCGAATGCCAGGCGGCGCTGCGCCGGGTGGCGGCCCTCCTCGAGTTGCGCGAGCTTCGCATCGGGCGGCGGGCGATGGACATACTGAAGCGCTTCGAGGAGCCCCGGCAGTTTCAGCTCGTGCTGAATTTCCACGGGCAGCCAGTCCGGCAGCTCGCCGTCGCTGACCGCGGCAAGCGCCTGCGCCGTCAGATTGCGGAGCCGCCCCTGCTGGATCCCTTCGGTCGCGGGATAGATCGGCGTCAACGCGTCCTGCACCGCCTGCGTGTCGGGTGCGTCCGCATTCTTGTATTCAGGGTGCACGATCTCGGGACCGTGCTTGCCACGCCGCACCTCGCCGAAGCAGCGAAGACGCAGGCCGCGGACCAGTTGCTGCTGCTGCGCGCCGCTGAAATGGAAAAACCTCAGTGTCAGGAATCCGGTGCCGTCGGAGAGCCGCACCAGCAGCGAGCGGCGTCCGCGGAAGACGACTTCGGCCAGTTCAATGACGCCCTCGACCGCGGCGCGCGCCCCGGGGCGCAGCGATCCGATCGGCACCAGGCGCGTGCGGTCCTCGTAGCGCGTCGGCAGCCAGAACAGGAGATCGGCGACGGTTTCCAGCCCAAGTTTCGCGAGTCGCTTCGCGAGCGCCGGGCCGACGCCCTTGAGCCCGGTGACCGGGCGGCGTTCGATGGTCACGGCACCAGGATGCAGTCGACCTCGATCGTGGCGCCGCGCGGCAGCGCCGCGACGCCGATCGTCACGCGGGCTGGATACGGTTCCCGGAAATAGGCCTGCATGATTCCATTGGCGACGGCGAACTGGCCGAGATCGGTCAGAAAGACGGTCACCCGCACGGCCGACGCCAGGCTCGATCCAGCCGCCTCAGCGACCGCGGCGAGATTGTCGAAGGCGCGCCGCGCCTCGGCTTCAAGGCCGCCAGCGACGAGCTGCCCGCTCGCTGGATCGAGGCCGATCTGGCCCGACAGGTAAACCGCGCCACCTGCGGCGACCGCCTGTGAGTAAGGACCAATCGCCTTCGGCGCGCGATCCGTGTGGATGATCTTCCGGCTCATGCGAGGCTTCGCTCCACTTTCATGACGTCCGACATGCCGCGGATCGCACGGATGATACGCGCGAGATGACCGCGGTCGCGGACCTGGACTTCGAACAGGATCGTCGACTGGTCGCCCTGCGAGGAATCGACGTTGACGTGGCTGATGTTACTCTGCTCGCCGGAGATGCGGGTCGCGACTTCGGCGAGGATACCCATGCGATTCGTGACCTCGACCGTAAGGCCGGAGGTGAAAGAGCGCTGCTGGTCCTTCTGCCAGACCGCGGAGATCCACTTGTCCGGCTGCTTGCCAAAGGCGGCGACGTTTGAGCAGTTGTCGCGGTGGACCACGACGCCGCGGCCGCTCGACAGGTACGCGACGATCGCGTCGTACGGAATCGGGAAGCAACAGCGCGCGTAGCTGACGACGAGCCCTTCCGTGCCCGCGATCGCAAGCGGCGGCGACGGGCCCGCGTCCGGACGCTCGTCGTCGGCCGGCAGCAGGCGGCGCGCGATCAGGCGCGCGAGACGTTCGCCGAGGCCGATCTTCTCGAGGAGCTCCGCGCCGTCCTTGAGCGCCAGCGAGTGTGCCACCTCGTCGAGCCGGCCTTGCGGAAGTTTCTTGATCGACAGCTCGAATTCCTCGAGCGCCTGGTTCAGCATGCGACCGCCCAGTTCCGCGGCTTCGCCCTTCTTGAGGGTGCGCAGGTACTGGCGGATTGCGGAGCGAGCCTTCGCGGTCGTGACGAAGCTCGCCCAGGCGGGATTCGGCTGTGCGCCTTTCGCGGTGATGATATCGACGGTCTGGCCGTTCCGGAGCACCGTGCGCAGCGGCACCAGCCGCCGGTCCACCTTGGCGGCGACGCAGCGCTGGCCGACACCCGTATGCACGGCGTAGGCGAAGTCGACGCAGCTCGCGCCGCGCGGCAGACGCATGATGTCGCCCTTCGGCGTGAAGACGTAGACCTTGTCGGGGAAGAGATCGACCTTGACGCTCTCCATGAGCTCCTCGGCCGAACCCTCGTGGAGATCCATCACGCCGGCGAGCCACTCGCGCGCGCGCAGTTGCCGCGCTTCGCCGTCGTTCTTGCCGGTCTTGTACTGCCAGTGAGCTGCGATCCCGGATTCCGCCATGCGGTGCATGTCCTCGGTGCGGATCTGTACCTCGATCGGCATGCCGTTCGGGCCGAACAGCGAGGTGTGTAGCGACTGGTAACCGTTGACGCGCGGGATCGCGATGTAATCCTTGAAGCGTCCCGGCATCGGCCGGTACAGGCCATGCACCAGGCCGAGCGTGCGATAGCACTCGTCCACGCTGCCGACGACGATGCGCAGGCCGAACATGTCAACGACTTGCGACAGCGACAGGCGCTTCCTGCGCATCTTCACGTAGACGCTGTAAAGATGCTTCTCGCGCGCCTCGACACGGCCGGTCACGCCGGCATCGGTGAGGGACTTGCGCGCGGCCTTGACGATCTTCGGCAGGAATTCGCGCTGGTGGCCGCGTGCGCGCTTGAGCTCGCGCTCGATGATGCGGTATCGCTGCGGATACAGCGTGCGGAAGCCGAGTTCCTCAAGCTCGAGCTTGATGGAATGGATGCCGAGGCGGTTCGCGATCGGCCCGTAGATGTCGAGCGTCTCGCGCGCGACCGAGCGCCGTTTCTCCACCGGCATCGAGGAAAGCGTGCGCATGTTGTGGGTTCGGTCGGCGAGCTTGACCATGATGACGCGGATGTCGCGCACCATCGCGAGGATCATCTTGCGGAAGCTCTCGGCCTGCGCTTCCTTGCGGCTCTTGAACTGGACCTGGTCCAGCTTGGTCACGCCGTCGACGAGCTCGGCGACTTCCTTGCCGAACCTCTGTTCAACCTCGGCCATGGAGGAGGGCGTGTCTTCGACGACGTCGTGCAGGATTGCCGCTGCGATCGTCGCGCCGTCGAGGTGCAGGTCGGCCAGGATGTCGGCGACCGCGATGGGGTGGGTGATGTAGGCCTCGCCCGAATGGCGTTTCTGGCCCTTGTGCGCGGCCTCCGCGTACGCGAAAGCCTCACGGACCCGCTCGACCTGGTCGGTCGGCAGGTAGCCTTCAATCTTCGAGGTGAGCTGGCCGATCCCGGCAGCGCGTCTTCCGCCCGGCAGCAGTCCGAGGATGGAAGACGCGTAATTCATCGGATCGGCAGTCTCGCGGTCAGTCCCCCAGGCCGAGCTGCGGTGCGCGGAAGTCCACGCCGAGGTCGAGCGGGTGCTCAGGAATCATTTCCTGTTCCGGCTCCGGATCCGGCTCGGTGAGCAGATCGACTGTGATCTTGCCTTCCGCGATCTCTCGCAGCGCCACCACCGTGGGCTTGTCGTTCTCCCAGTCCACGAGCGCCTCGGCGCCATTGACGAGGCGGCGTGATCGCTTGGAGGCGAGCAGGACCAGGTCGAACAGGTTGTCGACCGTATGCAGGCAATCTTCGACGGTGATGCGGGCCATGGAAAAGACCGTAAATTTCAGTGAATTGGACCGAAAATGATAGCAGTTCTTGCAACCGAAGGCGCGTACTTCAAAAGGGGACGTTCCCCTTTAGCGGCTAAAGGGGAACGTCCCCTCCCGAAGCGGCGTTTTCCTACCCCGTACGACGCGACTTACGCGAGCGGCGCTCGTTTACGACCCGGGGTGGCTGGTTGAAGGCGTCGAAGTCGTGGGCCCGGCGGCCGCCGGCGCGGCGGTCGTCGTGATGGTTATAGGTGCAGGTACAGGTGTCGGGCCGGGTGCAGCCGGGGAGCGGCAAGAGCGGTGCTTCGCGCGACAGCCAGCGGCGGTTTTTGCCGGAAACGGCCGCATTGCAGGTGCTCGGGCCGGGCTTGACCGAAACCGCATGCCAGCGGCGATCCGTCGCCTTGGTATTGCCCGTGTCCTTGCCAGTCATGGGTCCTGCCACTCCTTGACGCCAATGCTATCGAATCCCGAGGAGCACTTGCAGGTTTGCCTCGAGGCCGGGCCGATCCCGGCGGCTCGCCTCGCCGCGGCCGTCGAAGATGTCTTCCAGGTCCGCGAGCGCCTGGTCGAATTCGCGATTGATCACGATAAAGTCGAAATCCCGCCAGTGCGACATCTCGACCTCAGATTCGGCAAGCCGGCGGGCGATGGCTTCCTCGCTGTCGCTCGCGCGCTTGCGGAGCCTGATTTCGAGCTCGGCCCGGGACGGCGGGAGGATAAAGATCTGGACCGCCTCGGGCAGGCGCTCGTGCACCTGCTTCGCCCCCTGCCAGTCGATCTCGAGGATCAGGTCGCGACCTTCGGCGAGGGCGGCGTCGACGACGCTTCGTCGCGTGCCGTAGAGATTGCCGAACACGTTCGCGTGCTCGACGAATTCGTCGGTCGCGATCAAGCGCTCCATTTCCGCACGGTCGATGAAGTAGTAGTCGCGGCCATCCTGCTCGTGGTCCCTCGGCTTCCGCGTCGTGCAGGAGACCGAGAACGAAAGCGTCGGCCGTCGGCTCATCAGGGCATGCAGCAGGCTCGTCTTGCCCGCGCCCGAGGGCGCCGCGATGACATAGAGATGGCCGCGTTTCGACACGCGGCGATTGTATCGGTTGAAGGGGACGTTCACTTGTTGAAGGAGACGTTCACCTTCAAGGATTGAAGGTGAACGTCCCCTTCAACCTAGCGGTAGCGGCGGCTCAACCAGTCGTCGGGCTTGGGGAATGCCGCGGCTTCTTCGCGGAGCCATTGGCGCAGCGCCAGGACCATCGGGAGTTCTGCGTACGAGGGCGGGCAGACGAACCAGTAGCGGAAACGCGAAGGCACGATGGTCTTGCTCGCGAGCACGAGGTTGCCAGCGTCGAGATCGCTCGCCGCGATCGACCAGCGCGCCGGCGCATAGCCGAGTCCCGCGATTACCGCCGACAGCACGCTGACCGAATCGTCGATGATCGTCGGGCCGGCGGGCCAGGGCGTGGGCGCTGCGCTCTTCTCGAAGCGCGACCAGGGCTCATCCTTGGCCTGGAGCATCGGAATGCCGTGCAAGCTGTCGCGATCATCGATCGAGCCGTGCTTCTTGAAGAGCTGCGGAGAGGCGACCACCACAATCCATTCATCCATCAGCTTGTCGTGATCGAGACCGGACGTGACGCCTTCACCGAGGCGGACCGCAGCATGGAAGTCGCTGCGCGCGAAATCGACGGCTTCGCGCGAGGTATGCCAATCGACGCGCAATTCCGGAAACTTCGCGTGCAAGCGGTGCAGCCGCGGCGTGAGCCATTTCTGCATGAGCGACGAGAGCGTGCTGACGTTGATGATGCCGCTCGCGCGATTCATCCGTGTCTCGCGCAGGATTGCGACCAGCGAATCGAGACCAGACTGCACGCCGGGCAGCAGTTTTGCGCCCTCGGACGTCAGTTCGACCTTGCGGCCGCTGCGTCGCAGCACCGGAATCTGCAGGTAATCCTCGAGCGCCTTGATCTGCTGTGAAACCGCGGCCGGCGTCACATTCAGCGCTTCCGCGGCCTCCGCAAAACTGAGGCGCGTGGCCACCGCTTCGAACACGCGAAGCGCATTCAGCGGCAATCGGCCATAGGCGGAGGCAGCCACGAAGTTTCCCTTAACTCAGCTTGAGTTAATGCGTTTGTTCCGAATGCGCCGTGACCTCAAAGTCTAGCCCACACCGGGACGGAAGGGCGCAGTGCCCGCTCCGCCTGAACCAAGGAGACGAAAATGAACGCACGTTTACAGGGCTTTCTGAGCTTCCTGGACCTGTTGGCCGAAGGCCAGCGCCGCCAGGCCGAGCTCGTCACGGGCCGTCGGTTCGAGGCGGTGCCTGAGCTCCAGCCTGCCGTGTCTCCCGCCAAGGTGGTCAAGTTTCCCTTAACCGGGCATCAGAAACCGCATTTGTTCGGGACCGCCCGGAAGCCCACAGTTTCGCTCAGACACTGACTGTCGGTTTTCATCAACCCGAGTCGACTACTGAACACAGGAGAATTGAAATGAGCACTTATTCAACGGTTCGCAACACGGGCTTCGCCGCGATTCTCGTGGCAACGCTCGCCGGCATCGTGAGCAACGGTCTCGAACTCGACCAGAAGGTCGTCTACAAACGCGACCTGCCAGGCGCCGCTTCGATCGTCGTCCTGCCGCAAATCGTGATCACCGCTACGCGGCTCGCGACGTGATTGTCGCTACGACAGTGCCGGGCCACAGGTTCGCAGTCATTGCCAGGTCACTCGTGCCGCTGCCTTCCTCCCCCTCCAGCGCGCGAAACAATGACTGCGAACCTGTGGCCCGGCACTCTCTTACAATCGGTGAATGTTCCCGATCCGGGATGACAATCGGCACTTCCTGACGCCGTACGTCACGGTTGGCCTGATCGCTGCCAACGTCCTCGCGTGGATCCTGCTCCAGGGTTTCGGCACCGAGCCCGCGCTCTCTTTGTCGGTCTGCCAGCTGGGGCTGATCCCGGCCGATCTCCTGCAGCTGGCTCCCGCGGGCGCAAGCATTCCCATCAGTCCGCAAGCCTCGTGCGTACTCACCGGCACTGCGTCCTGGCACACGGTCCTGACCTCCATGTTCATGCACGGAGGCTGGATGCACCTGATCGGCAATATGTGGTTCCTCTGGATCTTCGGCAACAACGTCGAGGACGCGATGGGGCATCTGCGCTTCGTCGTGTTCTACCTGCTCTGCGGCATCGCGGCAGCGGCGCTGCAGACGGCCTTCGATTCGGATTCCATGATCCCGATGGTCGGTGCTTCGGGCGCAATCGGCGGCGTGATGGGCGCGTACGTGCTGATGTACCCGCGCGTGAACGTCCACCTGTTCGTGATACTCGGCTTCTACGTCAACACGATCGCCGTGCCGGCCTATTTCATGCTGGGTTACTGGTTCCTGCTCCAGCTCGTGAGCGGATCCATTGCGCTCGGCGCGCAAGGCGGCGGCGTCGCGTTCTGGGCGCACGTGGGCGGGTTCGCGGCCGGCGCGATCCTGAGCGTCGTGTTCCGCGACCGGGAACTTCTCGCGCGGCATCCTTATTACGGTTGGAAGCAGCGGACCTCGCCGACGCAGAACTGGCATCGCGTGCGTCGCTGAAAGAAGAGAAATCGCGACCGTCCGTCGCCGCGCGAGCGATTCTGTCAACAACGGATTGACGCAGCGTCCGTACCACCCAAGAATCCAACCTAGTTGAAAAAGGCAAACCCATCGAAAGATGGGGACGCAAAGCCACCGGTCTACCGACGGAAACGTCCACGACAGCGGGGTCGCCAACGAATCGCGTGATCGCACGCGCTCGCTGTCCCCGCCGACATTCCGACGGACATTCCGATTCTCTGCGTCAATCCGGCGCGCAGGCCGGCGCGCATTCGATCGACAGGAGGTCGCAACATGTATAATTCTAGGTCTCCCTTGTTCACTTCACGGCTTCGGATCGCCGCCGCGAGCGCATTGCTGCTCGCGATGGTGGGCGCAGCCAATGCCGACAGCGCGGCTGAAACCGGCGCCTGCCTCGAGGAGGCCGGTACCGTGCGCGCCTGCTCCAGCAAGGAGTTGTCGAACGTTGTCGTGCAGTGTGGCGACGAGTCCGGCACCTACTTCGTCAAGTACGACGACCTGGCCAACGGCAGCTTCGAAGGACTCACGAGCCCCTACGAGGGCAGCTTCGCCTGCCCGACGGGCGAGGTGATCGCGGTCTTCATCAAGTCGGGCCGAAACAAGTACGACGGGTCGGCAATCGAGGGCCTGCCACCCGGAAGCGGTGCGCAATGGTCACCGCTCGCCTGCGGAGCGGAGGAAGCCGGTTGCCCTTCCGATGGCGATGAAGGGGGCGGCACTGACGAAGGCGGCGGAGAGTAAAGCGTCGTAATCGCGAACTGGATATCGTCAATCCTCAACGTGGCCGCGGAGCCGTGCAGGTTCCGCGGCCACGTCCTATTCGACGTTCTGGATCTGCTCGCGCATCTGCTCGATCAAGACCTTGAGTTCAACCGCCTTGCGCGTCGTCTCGACATCCTGCGACTTCGATGAGAGCGTGTTCGCCTCGCGGTTGAATTCCTGCATCAGGAAATCGAGCTTGCGCCCGACCGCGTCACCCGATGCCAAGGTCGTTGTCATCTCTTCGACATGACTGCGGAGCCGGTCGAGCTCTTCGGCGATGTCCATCTTCTGCACCAGGATCGCAATCTCCTGTTCGAGCCGCTCCGGATTTCCCTCAGTACCGAGCGCGGCGAGCCGCTCCTGCAACTTTGCGCGAATCCGAGCCTGGACCTCCGGCAACCGGGCCGCTACCTCGTCAGCGATGTCGCGCACTTGCACAACGCGCGAGGAGAGCATCTGCGCGATGCGCTCGCCTTCGCTCGCGCGTGAGGTCGTGAAGGCGGCGAGCGCCTCCGCGAGCAGGTCCAAGGCCGCTGCGGCGAGTGAGGACGTGTCGCGCTCGGACTCGCGCACGACCCCGGGCCAGCGCAGCAGATCGACGGCATCGATGCGGCCCACGGCACCGAGTCGCCGCTGCACGGCGGTTGCGTTCTCGATGAGCCGGTCGAGGAGTGTTTCGTCGAGAGTAAGCTCGCGGCCCGCCGTCGGGGCGGGCCTGACATAAAACGAGGCGTCGACCTTGCCGCGCCGGGCGACGGCACCGATCGCGCGGCGGTATTCCGCTTCCGATCCGCGGAGTTCCTCCGGCAGCCGCAGGCTCACCTCGAGATAGCGGTGATTGACGCTCCTGATTTCCCAGGCGAGAAGCCCGGCCGTCGTCGCCTGCTCGGCACGCGCGAAGCCCGTCATGCTTCTCAACATCGTCGTTAGTCCTGGGATGCGGCACGGGCCGGTGATGTAAGCTCTGCGGCAGTTTAACAGGGGGCGGCGGCCATCGGCCGGCCGGAACAATCGTGGCAGTCGAGTTCGCCGAGGTCAGCCTGACCGGCGATCGCGAAGATAACCAGGACCGCGCCGCAGTCGTGTCGAGCGACGGCGCGGCGCTTCTCGTCGTCATGGACGGGATGGGCGGCCACGCCCACGGCGCGCGCGCCGCGGAAACGGCCTGCAAGGTCGTGCTCGAAGCGTTCCGCGCCGAAACGAAACCCCTGTTCGACCCGCTTGGCTTCCTGCATCTCGCGCTCGGCCGCGCGCATGCGGCGGTGGTCGCGATCGGCAGCAAGCTCGCGATCGATCTGCGCCCGCGCGCGACCTGCGCGATCTGCCTGGTCCAGCGCCAGGAAGCCTACTGGGCGCACGTCGGCGACAGCCGCGTCTATCATCTGCGGGGCGGTGCCGTGCTCGCGCGCACGCGGGACCACAGCCATGTCGAGCAACTGCTGCGCGAAGGCTCGATCAGCGAGGAAGAAGTGCCCGGCCACCCGATGCGCAATTTCGTCGAATGCTGCATTGGCGGCGAGGCAGTGCTGCCCGAGATGACGATCTCCCGGCGCCAGCCGCTCGAGGACGGGGACGTGCTCATGGTCTGTACGGACGGGGTCTGGGCGAACCTGAAGGACGCCGAGATCGCCGGCCTCCTGCGGCCGGGCAACGGCAAGACCAACGGCAGCTCGAAGTCGGCGCTCGAGAAACTCGCCGAACGCGCGATAGCGGCCTCCAAGCCGCACAGCGACAATGCGTCCGCCGCCAGCCTGATCTGGCACCACTGACGGAAACGGAGCACTTCATGCGAAAAGACGGCCGCGCAGCCGATCAGCTGCGACCCGTGCGCTTCACGCGCGGTTTCACCGTGCATGCGGAGGGCTCGGTGCTCTGCGAGTTCGGGGCGACGCGCGTGCTCTGCACGGTGAGCGTGGAGAACGGCGTGCCGTCGTTCCTGCGCAACAGTGGCAAGGGCTGGCTCACCGCGGAATACGGCATGCTGCCGCGCGCGACGCATACGCGCAGCGCGCGCGAGGCGGCGCGCGGCAAGCAGGCGGGCCGCACGCAGGAGATCCAGCGGCTGATCGGACGTTCGCTCCGCGCCTGCATCGATCTCGGCGCGCTCGGCGAGCGCACCATCACGATCGACTGCGACGTGCTCCAGGCCGATGGCGGCACGCGCACGGCCGCGATCACGGGCGCCTATATCGCGCTCGCCGACGCCGTGGACACGCTGATCGCGCGGCGCACGCTCGCCGCGAATCCGCTGCACGGCCAGATCGCCGCGGTCTCCGTCGGGATCGTCAAGGGCGAGCCGATGATCGATCTCGAGTATTCCGAGGACGTCGAGGCCGAGACCGACATGAATGTCGTGATGAATTCCGGCGGCGCCTTCATCGAAGTGCAGGGAACCGCGGAGGGCCATGCCTTCCGGCGCGAAGAGCTCGACGCGATGCTGAATCTCGCCGCGACGGGCACGGCGCGGCTCTTCGGCCTGCAGCTCGAGGCGCGGCAGGGCTGATCCTGCCGCCCATGCGCCGCGTCGTGCTCGCGACCGGCAATCCCGGCAAGCTCAAGGAGATGCGCGAGATCCTTGCGGGCCACGGGCTCGAAATCGTCGCGCAATCGGATCTCGGCATCGCGCCGCCGGTCGAGGACGGCGACACTTTCATGGCGAACGCCCTCCTGAAGGCGCGGCATGCGGCGGCGATCTCGGGCCTGCCGGCGATCGCCGACGACTCCGGTCTCGAGGTGGATGCGCTCGGCGGACGGCCGGGACTGCACACCGCCCGCTACGCGGGACCGGATGCCGACGAGCACGCGAACAACGACAAGCTGCTCGCGGAACTTGCCGGCATTTCGGCGGCGCAGCGCGGCGCGCGCTATCGCTGCGCGATGGTGTTCCTGCGAAACGCTGCGGACCCGGCGCCGATCGTTGCCAAGGCTTCCTGGCAAGGCCGCATCGGATTCGAGCGCCGCGGAGGCGGCGGTTTTGGCTACGACCCGCTATTCATCGTGGCCGGTGGCAGCCACACGGTCGCAGAAATGCCGGCCGCCGAGAAAAATCGCGTGAGTCATCGGGGGCAGGCGCTCATTGCGCTGGTGGCAAAGATGCGAGAGGCGGGATGGTGAGGTTGCCGGAGGGGACGTTATTTTGAAGGGGACGTTTTTGAAGGGGACGTTCACCTTCATCGACCCTACGAGACTGAGAGATGAAGGTGAACGTCCCCTTCAAAAACGTCCCCTTCAAAATAACGTCCCCTCTTGCTCTTCAGCGCACGGTCTTGACCAGGTCGCCGGGTTTCGGCTCGCCATCCGGATAGAGATTGTTGAAGAGCCGGAGTTGCTGTACCGGATACTTCTTGACCTGGGCTTCTTTCGCGAGCGATTCGATGGTCGTGCCCTCGGTCGCGCGCAGCACATGCAGGCGATACGGCTCCGCGAGCGCGAACTCGTTGCCGCGCAGGCGGCGGAAAGTGTTCGCGGTCGACAAGAAGAATGGATCGCCCGAAGGCGTCGTGGTTGCCGCGCGGCTCGCGCCCTTGAAGATCCACATCAGGTTTGCGTGGTAGACGACGATGTAGCGCACATTCGTCGACTTTCCATAGGGCGACGGATCGCCGTGCACGACGCCGGTCCAGCCCTTGAGGCCGTTAATGTCGAGTGTCTCGGTCCGGTCGAGGCGGCGATTGCCAAGCCCGCGCATCGCGAACTCTCGCGGGTCGGTCACGTCCGCCGGCGGCGGCTGGGCGCGGATCTCCAGGTAGTGTTCATTCTTCGGCCCGATCGCGACGATCTTCTCCGGCTCGTTGACGATCTGCCAGTCGCGCGGAAACGCGAGCGTGAACTGCATGTCTGAGTGATAGAAGCGGTTGTCGCGGACCATGCCCTGGCGCGCGCTCGATCCGACCGGCAGGCCCTCGATGGCCCGCATGAAGCCTGCCGCATTCTCGGTATCGCCGGTCGCCGAACCGGAGGTCCTGTCTGCGGTCGAAATCGCCTGCTGCAGGCGGGTGTCGTTGTCCGGGTGCGATGCGAACACGCCGTGATACAGGCGCGGCTGCCGATTTTCGAGTCGCGCGCGCTCGCGTTCGAAGGTGTCCTGATCCTTCAGCGTCGAGATGACGTGGATCATCGCCTCCGGGTCGTACCCGGCCTTCGCGAGGTAGCGCGCGCCGAGACGGTCGGCCTCGAGTTCCGCCTCGCGACCATAACCGCTGATGATCGCCGAACCCGCCATGTTCGTCAGTTCCGCGAGCGCCGGCTGGCCGGTGAAGATCGCCGTCGCCGCGCTCGCGAGGCCGGACAGCATGCCTTTCTGTTGCTGCTTCTTCATGTGCTCTGCTGCGATGTGGCCGATCTCGTGACCGAGCACGCCGGCGAGGTCCGCCTCGTTCTGGAAGTAGGGCAGGATGCCGCGCGAGATATAAACGTATCCGCCCATGGTCGCGAAGGCGTTCACATCATCGGTGTCGATGATCGTGAATTTCCACGGAAGCTCGGGGCGTTCGCTGACGGCCGCGAGCTTTTCGCCGACCCGCTGCACGTATTCCTGGAGTTCGAGGTCCTGGTGCACGCCCATCGCTTGCGTGAACTGGATGTGCATCTGCTTTGCGGTCTGGACTTCCCTGCTCTCCTTCTGCGGCTTCTCGACCTTCTCGGTCTCGGCGCCCAGCACGGGGCCGCCCCCGGACGCGGCGAATACCGCGAACGCGATCAGGCTGGCGAGTTTTCTGTGATTCATGGGCATGAGACTCCGCACCCCGGTCCCAAGGGTACCGGTGTCGCATTAGACGCGGGGAATTGCCGAAAGTTGGCGGCCAGGCGGCCGCCGCACGGTCTTATTTCAGGCCGTACTTCTTGCGGAAGCGATCGACGCGACCGCCGGTGTCCATGGTCTTCTGCTTGCCCGTGTAGAAGGGATGGCAGTTCGAGCAGACTTCGACTTCGAGGTTGCTGCCCAGGGTCGAGCGCGTCTGGAAGCTGTTCCCGCAGGTGCAGGTCACCGTAATTTCAGAGTATTTCGGGTGAATGTCTTCTTTCATCGCTGCGATTCCCGTGGATTCCCGCGCTCGTGCGTGGGGGCGCGCAGTCTATATTTAGCGTGCGCGGCAGACAAGGTGGGCCCGGAGCCGCGACTATTCAAGAGCTAAGTCGTCGGATTTGCTGAGGTTTTTTGCTTATCCACAAAAACTGTGGATAACTCTGTGGAGCGACGATCCCTCCTCGATCACCCCATCGACCATTTCTGCATTTTTGCCGGTTTGCTTAAATTTTGAGCAGGCCTGTTTTCCAATTATAAACAAGGGGTTAGGCTATCCCAGTTAAGGCACCTTGCTAACAAAGCGTCGAAAGTCCCTCTTGGGAGCGAGCGCGGAAGGCGCTGTGTACAACTCACCGGTAGCCAGGCGGGCATTTTCTTCGGGCAGGAAGCCGGCCATCAACTCGTTCAGGAAGCGAAAACCAAGTGCCGTTGGCCGAAAGCGGCCTCCCAACTCGCTCATCAGCGCCCGTGCAAGGTACTCCGTGATCTTGGGAAGCACGGCCGAAAAGGGAAGTCCGGCCGCGCGTTCGAATTCGGCGAGCGTAAAGCCTTCTTGCAGGCGTAGCGCGTTCAACATGAACTCGAACGGCAGTTCCGTCGCGGCAACCGGGTGTCGCACGGCGCCATTCCGGCCTGCACCCCGCAGGTACTCGCGCGGCGAACGCGGCTTCTCGGTGCGGATGACCTGGCCGCCCACCGTGACTTTTCCATGGGCGCCTGCGCCGATGCCGAGGTAGTCCCCGAATCGCCAATAGTTGAGGTTGTGCCGGCACTGCCGTCCCGGGCGTGCGTAGGCCGACACTTCGTACTGTTCGAACCCGGCCGCGGCAAGACGCGACTGGCAGTCGAGCTGCATTTCGAAAGCGAGGTCGTCGTCCGGAAGCGGGGGCGGGTGGCGATGGAAGACCGTGCCTGGTTCGAGCGTCAGCTGGTAGTGCGAGAGGTGCGCGGGCGCCAATGCGATCGCTGCTTCAATATCTGCAAGTGCAGCCTCCTTAGTTTGCCGCGGCAGCGCATACATGAGATCGAGGTTGAAGTTGTCGATGCCGGCAGCGACGAGCTCGGCGACTGCAGTGCCGATCTCGCCCGGACCATGGATTCGCCCAAGCACCTTGAGCGCCTCGGGATCGAAGGACTGTGCGCCCAGAGAAACGCGGTTGATGCCCGCTTTCGCGTAGCCGGCGAACCGGCCGTGCTCGACGGTGCCGGGATTCGCCTCCATCGTGATCTCGACGCCAGCCTCGAAGGGCAGGCGCGCGGCGAGCCCTTCCATGAGCGTCGCGATCGCGCGCACACCGAAGAGCGAGGGTGTGCCGCCACCCAGGAAAACACTGCCGATTTTTCGCCCCCCGGCCAGATCGAGGTCGCCGTCGAGATCCGCGAGCAGCGCCGCGACATA
Organism: Gammaproteobacteria bacterium; assembly: GCA_031364365.1. Lineage (GTDB taxonomy): Bacteria > Pseudomonadota > Gammaproteobacteria > Steroidobacterales > Steroidobacteraceae > SCUD01. The sequence continues at coordinate 116,764 of JANLWE010000046.1, forward strand.
GTCCTCTTCCGGGATGCGGTCCGGGCGGACGTGCGAATTGAAATCACAGTAGGGACACTTGCGCACGCACCAGGGCAGGTGCACGTAAATCGCGATCGGTGCGCTCATCCGCACATTCTAGGCGGAAGGGTCGCGGCCAGCCTTGATTCCTGCGGTGCAAAATGACAGTCTCCGTCGCGGGAAAACGATGGCCAGCAAGAAATACCAGTTGACTGATTTGGCGACCGGCCGCTCGAGCGAGCTCGCGGCCCTGTCGGGTTCGGTCGGTCCCGACGTGCTCGATATCAGCACGCTGCAGAAAGACCACGGTGTCTTCACCTACGACCCGGGTTTCATGGCGACCGCGGCGACCTCGAGCGCGATTACCTACATCGACGGCGACGCGGGCGTGCTGCTCTATCGCGGTTATCCGATCGAACAGCTCGCGGAGCACAGCAGCTTCCTTGAGGTGTCGTACCTGCTCCAGAAGGGCGAGTTGCCGAGCGCGAAGGAGCTGTCCGCGTTCACGCATTCGATCTCGCGCCACACGATGCTGAACGAGTGGCTGATCCGCCTGTACCGCGGCTTTCATCACAACGCGCACCCGATGGCGATGGTCGCGACCATCGTCGCCTCGCTCGCGGCCTTCTACCACGACTCGACCGACATCACGGACGACCGGCACCGCGAGATCTTCACGCACCGGATGATCGCGAAGCTGCCGACAATCGCCGCGGCCGCCTACAAGCACGCGCTCGGCCAGCCCTTCATCTATCCGCGAAACGATCTTGATTACACGGCGAACATGCTGCACATGTTCTTCGCGGTGCCCTGCGAAAACTACGAACTCGACTCGCTGCATTCGAAGGCGCTCGACCTTCTCTTCATCCTGCATGCCGACCACGAGCAGAACGCGAGCACCTCGACCGTGCGGCTTGCGGGCTCGACGGGCTGCAATCCGTACACCGCGATGTCGGCGGGCGTGTCGGCGCTCTGGGGACCCGCCCATGGCGGCGCGAACGAGGCGGTCGTGGACATGCTCCAGAAGATCGGCGACGCGGCCCACGTCGACGAATTCCTGTCGCGGGTCAAGGACCGCAAGGACGGCGTGCGGCTCATGGGCTTCGGCCATCGCGTCTACAAGAACTTCGATCCGCGCGCAACGATCATCCGCGAGATGTGCCACAAAGTGCTCGGCAAGCTCGGCCAGAGCGACAACCCGCTGTTCGAGCTCGCGCTCAGGCTCGAGGAGGTCGCCCTCAAGGACGACTACTTCATCAGCCGCAAGCTGTATCCGAACGTCGATTTCTACTCGGGCATCATCTATCGCGCGCTCGGCATACCGCGCGAGATGTTCACCGTGATGTTCGCGATCGCGCGGACCGCAGGCTGGGTCGCGCACTGGTCCGAAATGATCTCGGACCCGGAGATGAAGATCGCGCGACCGCGCCAGCTTTACACCGGCCCGACGCGGCGCGATTACGTCTCCGTGAAGAAACGCTAGGGAATCAGACGGAGAATTGAAGGGGACGAATTAAAGGGGACGTTCACCTTTAACGGGAAGCTGCGCCAAAAAGCACGCGGGTTGGCGTTAAAGGTGAACGTCCCCTTTAATTCGTCCCCTTTGTTTCCCCCTTATTTCCCGATCAATCCTTCGACCTCCGCGACCGTCGCGCGGCGCATCGGGCGGCCGTCCACCGGTCCCGGCGGCGCTCGCCGGATCCCGTCGAGCGGAAAAATAGTCGCATTCACTTCGTGATCGCCGGCCGTGAAACGCACGACCGGAAACGCCTCGATCTCGTCGCGCTGCATGCGGAAGCGCCGCTCGGCGAACTCGTGCGGAATACCGCGATCGAGCAGACGCACGGCGACCGTCTCCGGCGTATCGGCGAAGAGGTGCAGTGTGATGTCGTTGTGCGCCGTCGCCGTGCCGGACAGCAGCGGTCCGACGAGCCGCGGCTCGAATTCCGCGAGCAGGCGCATCGCCTCGAGCGCAGTGTTTCGCATCGACGTCAGCTCGGCCGCGTGGGTTTCGGGGACGAACAGGCGCTGATGCTCGGCGAGCGCTTCCTCGATTTCGGTGTTCTTCGGCAGCACGGCGAGGTCGGTGACGCCAAAGCGCTCCGCGGCCTTGCGCTTGGCGAAGCCGTAGTCCTCGTGGCCGTGCTCGATCATGAGCCGCGCGGCCTCGCGGGCAATCGCCTGTCGCATCAGGTCGCCTCTCACGGACCGGCGCGGCATCAGAAGATCGGCTCTTCGTTCTGCGGCGTCGAGGCGCCCTCGACTGTGCCGTCGCCGGAAACACCTGCGGGCAGGTGATCGGCGAGGAAGTACTCGAATTCGGCGGGCGCCTCCTCGCCGAACGCCGAGGCCTCTCCCCCGATGCGCGCGGTCACGACGCCGTCGGGCATCGGCAGCTGGTGCTGCGGTACGCCGGCGAGCGCCTCGCGCATGAAATAGATCCACATCGGCAGCGCGGTGCGCGAGCCTTCTTCGTTCGCGCCGAGCGGCCGCTCCTGGTCAAATCCGACCCAGGCAGTCGCGACGAGATCGGGATTGAAGCCCGAGAACCAGGCATCGCGGCCGTCATTGGTCGTGCCGGTCTTGCCGGCGATGTCGGCCCGGCCGAGCGCGCGGGCGCGCTGGCCGGTGCCGCGACGCACGACGTCTTTCAGGAGATCGGTGATGATCCAGGCATTCGCTTCCGTGATCGCGCGCGGCGCGACCTGCTCAGGCAGCAGTGGCGGCAGGCTGCCGCCGACATCGGCGGCGCGCACGGTGCCGGGCGCGCTGCTCTCTTCGGTCGCAGGCAGCCCATCCACGGGTCCCGGCGCCACCGTGCCGCAATCAATGCAGGCGATCGTGGAGTCGGTTTCCTCGAGCACCGTGCCGTCGGCGGCGAGAATCCGGTCAATGAGGTGTGGTTTGACGAGCGACCCGCCGTTCGCGAACACGGCGAATCCATTCGCCATCTCGAGCGGCGTCAATTGCGCGGTACCGAGCGCCGCCGTCAAGTCTGGCGGTATGTGCTCCTTCGGCAGCCCGAAGCGCAGTACGTACTCGCGCGCAAAGCCGACGCCGATCTGGCGCATGACGCGGATGGTGACGAGATTACGCGAGCGCGCGAGTGCGTCGCGAAGCCGCGTGGGGCCGTAGAAGCGCCGGGAATCGTTGACCGGACGCCAGTCCTCTTGTTCCGGTTCCTCGCCCTCGACCGCCGCGTCCGCACCCTGGCCGATGCCGACTTCCGCATCCGGCGCCTCATAGACGACGGGCGCATCGAGTATGACGGTCGCGGGCGTGAGGCCCGCCTCGAGCGCGGCGGAATAGATGAACGGCTTGAACGAGGAGCCAGGCTGGCGGCGCGCCTGGACAACGCGATTGAACTTGGAGGCGTCATAGTCGAAACCGCCCGAGAGCGCGACGACCGCGCCGTCGTGCGGATCGAGCGCAACGAACGCGCCCTGGACCTCGGGCAACTGCGCGAGCAGAGCGACGCCTTCCCCGGAGGGCAGCACATAGACGACGTCGCCGATCTTCATGACGTCGCGCGGCGATTTCGGCGTCGCGTCGCCAATCTTCGCCCAACGGATGCCGTCCATCGTCAGGCGATAACGCATCCCGTTTCTTGCGACGACCGTGGCCTCAGATGCGCCGGTCTGGACCACGACCGACGGAATCAGCCCGCCGACCACGGCGCGTTCCTCGATCGCCGCCGCGATGATTTCATCCGTATCCCGGTCGCCGATCGCGACGCGGCCGACCGGTCCCCGCCAGCCGTGGCGGCGGTCGTACTCGAGCACGGTGCTGCGGAGTGCGACGTCGGCCGCGCGCTGCAGCCGGCTGTCGACGGTCGTGATGACCTGGAATCCTTCGGAATAGATGCGGTCGCCGAACTTTTCGAACAGCGCGATCCGCACCATCTCGCCGATGTAGGGCGCGTCGACCTGTACCCGCGGCCCGTGCAGGCCGCGGGTGACGGGCTTGTCCATCGCCGCTTTCCAGGCTGTCTCGTCGAGATAGCCGAGTTCGCGCATGCGGCGGAGCACGTAGCTGCGCCGATCGGTCGCCTGCTCGACGCTCGCAACGGGATTCTGGCGCGACGGCGCCTGCAAAATGCCGGCCAGCAGCGCCGCCTCGCTCGCATCGACCGCCGAAAGCGCCTTGCCGAAATAGGTTTCGGAGGCGGCGGCGAATCCGTAGGAGCGCTGGCCGAGGAACTGCGTGTTGACGAAGAGCGTGAAGATCTCCTGCTTGCTGAGCTCGTTCTCGAGCGAGAGCGCCAGGAAGATCTCGCGCAGCTTGCGGCGCAGCTGCTTCTCCTTCGTGATCAGCGTCGTGCGCACGAGCTGCTGGGTCAGCGTGCTGCCGCCCTGCGAGAGTTCCATCGTGACCGCGGCGACCACGAGCGCGCGCGCGACACCCTGCCAGTCGACACCGGGATGCTGGAAGAAGCGGTCGTCCTCGGCGGCGAGCACGGCCTGCACCACGACCGGCGGGATCTGTTCCCAGGTCACCGGCACACGCCGCTGCTCCCCGAGCTGGGCCAGCAGCCTGCCATCGCGGCTGTAAACGCGCAGCGGCACCTGCAGCCGCACGTCGCGGAGCACGGCGACATCCGGCAGCGTGGGCTTCAGGTAGTAGTAAGTCGCGAGGAAGGCCAGGCCGATCAAGCCCGCGATCGAAACGATGACGGTTGCCGCGATGCGGAGCCGCCTGTTCAGTCGCGTAATCACCGGTCCCGATTATGCATAGTAATGCCAGGTACTGCCCGGGCCCGGGTCGCGGCCCGGAGGCCGGGACCGTGACGGCAGACACGGTGCGGGTTCCCGATCGAGTGCAGCATCGACCGCGGATTCGGCACCGGAGGCCTGTGGGCGCGAAAGTCGTCGGAACCAACGGTCAGAGCCGGGGGCGGGTCCCCCGGCTGCGCCCGTTGACCCTCGAAGCAGGGTCTAAATGCGGGCGAATTGCGGGTCGGGTCACGTTCAATTTAACAGTTGCTTGTTATATAGTTGGGCACGAACTTGACCCCGCGCAGCGATTAGCCTCGTAATAGCCTGACCTGAAAAGGAAATTTCTGTGCTCAAGCTGCCGAAATTCTCGCTGGGGCCGCGCTACTCGCCCCTGATCGGCCTGGACATCACCACGTCCTCGATCAAGCTGATCGAGCTCGCGCAGTCGGGCGGTCAGTACCGGGTCGAGGCCTACGCGGCCGAGCCGACCCCGCACAACGCCATCAACGAAAAGGCGATTGTCGACGCCTCCGCGGTCGGCGACGCAATCCGCCGGGCGGTCAAGCGCTCGGGCGTGCGTTCCAGGGAATGCGCGGTGGCGATCAGCGGCGATGCGGCCATCACCAAGGCCGTGCAGATGCCGCGGAACCTTTCGGACGCCGACCTCGAACAGCAGATCGAGATGCAGGCGGACCAGTACATCCCGTTCCCGATGGAAGAGGTCAGCTACGACTACCAGGTGCTCGGGCCGTCGGAGAAGGACCCGGACATGCGCGACGTGCTCCTCGTCGCCTCGCGCTCCGAAAACGTCGAGCAGCGGGTCGCGGCGGTGAACGCCTCCGGACTCATCGCCAAGCTCGTCGACGTCGAAGCTTTCGCACTCGAGAACGCCTGCCGCCTGCTCACGCACCAGATGCCCGACGGCGGCATCGACCGCACGATCGCGGTCGTGGACTTCGGCGCGAGCACGACGACCTTCAGCGTGCTCAAGAATCTCGTCGTCGTTTACACGCGCGACTTCGCCTTCGGCGGCCAGTCGCTGACCGAAGAGATCATGCGCACCTACGGACTCTCGATGGAAGAGGCCGGCCGCGCCAAGAAGGAAGGCGGCCTGCCCTCGAACTACCAGCCCGAGGTGCTCGATCCGTTCATTGACGACATGACCCAGCAGGTCAGCCGTTCGCTCCAGTTCTATCTTGCGTCCGGCAGCGGCCGCAGCCAGCCCGAACAGATCCTGATCTGCGGCGGCTGCGCCAATATCCCGGGCGTCGCGGACGTGATCGCGAGCCGCGTGGGAATTCCGGCCGAGCGCGGAGATCCGCTCGGCCAGATGAAGATTTCATCGAAAGCCAAGGCACTGGGAGTGACGCGGGACGCGACGGCGCTGCTGCTTGCCTGTGGTCTGGCACTGCGGAGTTTCGACGAAGATGCCAAGTATTAACCTATTGCCCTGGCGGCAAGCGCTCCGCCAGCGGCGTCGGAAAGAATTCCTCATCGGGCTCGGTGCGGCGGTCGGTCTGGCCGCGCTCATCACGCTGCTCGCGCACTTCGCGGTAAGCTCGATGATCGATTCGCAGAATCGCCGCAACGATCTGCTGAAAGCGGAGATCTCCAAACTCGACAGTGCGATCGAGCAGATCCTCGCGCTCGAGGACCAGAAGTCGCGGATGATCGCGCGCATGGAGGTCATCGACACGCTCCAGGCCAGCCGGCCGGAAGTCGTGAAGCTCTTCGACCAGATGGTGTCGACGCTGCCCGAGGGCGTCTACCTGACCTCGGTCAAGCAGAGCGGCAAGAAGATCGAGTTCAACGGCGTCGCGCAATCGAGCACGCGTGTCTCCGCATTCATGCGCAACATCGACGCTTCCGAATCGCTTGCGTCGCCCGAGCTCAAGGTCATCCAGACCGGTCGCGATGCAGGCCCCGGCGCGCAATTCACGCTGTTCGCATCGCAGCGCGCAGCGGCCGGCGACGAGGCGGCTTCCGAGAAACGCAAGACGCGCGTTTCGGAGGCACGTAAATGAACGTCGTCGAACAACTTCGCCAGCTTGACTTCAAGGACATCGGCCGCTGGCCGTTCCTGTTCCGCGCGCTCGGCGTGACGCTCGTGCTAGTGATCGCGACGGTCGCCCTCGTGTGGTACTTCGTGTGGAGCGACAACGGCAACCGGCCTGAACTCCTCAAGGCCCGCGCCGAGCAGCAGAGCCTGTGGACGACCTTCGACGAGAAGCAGCGCAAGGCCGCGAACCTCGAGGCTTACCGGCAGCAGCTCGCGGAAATCGAGCGCACCTTCGGCGCGATGCTCCGGCAGCTCCCCGGCAAGACCGAAGTGCCTTCCTTGCTCGTTGACATCTCGCAGACGGGCCTCGCGGCCGGCCTGCAGGAACGCCTGTTCCAGCCCGGTGGCGAGACCAAGATGGATTTTTACGCGGAGCTGCCGATCAAGATCCAGCTCACCGGCGGCTTCCACGAGTTCGGCCTGTTCGTGTCGGGTATCGCGGCACTGCCGCGCATCGTGACGTTGCATGATCTCGAGATCACGCGCGGCAGCACCAAGACAGGGGGTCGTCGTGGCAGCGCGCCGGCACCCAGCGACGAGCTCACGCTCAACCTGACCGCCAAGACCTACCGCTACCTCGACCAGGACGAGACCGAAGCGGCGCCTGCCGAGGACGACGGCAAGAAGTCCAAGGCGAAGACCAGGCGCGAACGGGAAAAGAAAACATGAGTCAGCAACGCATGCGCAAGATCCTCACCGCCGTCGGCATCGCCGGCACACTCGCGCTCGCCGGATGCTCGGACGGCCTCGACGACCTGCGCGGGGAGATCGAGAAGGCGAAACAGCGGCCAGGCGGGCGCATCCAGCCCCTGCCGGAAGTGCGGCCCTATGTCAGCCACGAATACCAGATGGCCGACCGCCGCTCGCCGTTCCTCCAGAGCCTCGCCGGAGAGAATCCGACCGGGCCGCGGCCGGACGTGCAGCGCCCGCGCGAGTATCTCGAGCAGTTCCCGCTCGACACGCTGAAGATGGTCGGTACGCTCCGTCTCGGCGCCGGGAATTACGGCCTGGTGCAGACCAAGGACGGACTGATTCACCGCGTGCTGACGGGCAATCACCTGGGCCAGAACGATGGCCGCGTAATGGCTGTTAGCGACGCCAAAATAACTCTGATCGAAATTGTTCCTGATGGTCTTGGCGGCTACCTCGAGCGCCCCGCGGCGCTGGCCCTTGCCGACTGATTTCTGGGAGAACGTCTGATGGCTGGCAACAACCGTACAACGGTGTCGAAAATCAACGAAGCGCGCGGCTTCGCGTGGCTGATGGGCGGCGCGCTGCTCATCCTGGCCATCGCGTGGTCCCAGCTGGCACTGGCCCAGGACGCGGTGCGACTGACCGCGGTCGAGGTGCTGCCGATGCAGGGCTCGACCCTGCAGATCAGGCTGCGCACTGACGGTACCGCGCCCCAGCCGCTGACATTCACGATCGACCGCCCTGCGCGGCTCTCGGTCGACCTGCCTGACGTCGGGCTCGCCCTCGAGAACCGGCGCATCGACGTCGGCGCGGGTGGCGTGGATACCATCGTTGCTGCCGAGGCTGCGGGCCGGACGCGCGTCGTGTTCAACCTCGATTCACTCGTGCCGTACACGGCGGTGGCCGACGGCGACAGCATCCTCGTGACGCTCGGCGGCAGCGTGGGGGCGCAAGCGGCACCGGCTGCCGTCGCTTCGTCCGCTGGCGCGCGCAGCATCACGGGCGTCGATTTCCGTCGTTCGCCGGAAGGCGCCGGCCGGGTCGTGGTCCAGCTCTCGGATCCTTCGACGCCCGCGAGCCTCCGCCAGGAAGGCAACCGCGTGATCGTCGATTTCACAGGCGTGGCGATGAGCGAAGACCTCATGAAGCGCTACGACGTCGTGGATTTCGCGACCCCGGTGACGATGTTCGACGCGACGCGCGTCGGCGACAGCGCGCGGATCGTCGTGACGGCGACGGGCGACTTCGAGCAGCTCGCCTACCAGGCCGACAATCAATACGTGATCGAAGTCAGGCAGCGCCAGCGCGCAGCGGCCGCGGTCGCCGCCAAGGACAAAGTCTATGTGGGCGAGCGTCTCACCCTCAATTTCCAGGACATCGACGTGCGCCCGCTGCTGCAGCTCCTGGCCGACACCAGCGGACAGAACATCGTGGTGTCCGACACGGTCAAGGGCCGCGTCACGCTCAGGCTCCAGAATGTACCCTGGGACCAGGCGCTCGACATCGTGCTGAAGACCAAGGGCCTCGACATGCGCCGCAAGGACAACGTGATCCTGGTGGCGCCGGCGACCGAGATTGCTGCCAATGAAAAGGCGGAACTCGAGGCGAAGAAGGACATCGAGGAGCTGGCGCCACTCCGCACCGAGTTCCTGACTGTCAACTACGCGAAAGCCTCCGAGATCCAGCGCCTCATCAAGTCGACGAGCGGCGGCTCACTCTTCTCCGATCGCGGCAACGTGACCGTGGATGAGCGCACCAACACGCTCATCGTGCATCAGACGGCAGAAAACCTGACTGCCATACGCAGCCTGGTCGCGACGCTCGACATCCCGGTGCGGCAGGTACTCATCGAAGCGCGCATCGTGATTGTCGCTGACGACTTCAGCCGAGAACTCGGCGTTCGCGCCGGATTCACACGGGTGTCGGATGACATCAATGACCTGATGGCGGTCAGCGGCAGCGCGCAGGCAACCGACTCGATCATGGGCTCCGCGCTCGACAACCTGGCGACCACCGGTCAGCCGTTCCCGGTCAACGTGCCATTCGGAAACTTCGATCGCTACAACGTGAACATGCCGGTCGCGAATCCGGCCGGCAGAATTGCGCTCTCGATCCTCGATTTCGACGATTTCCTGATCGACCTCGAGTTGTCGGCGGCGCAGAGCGAAGGCCGCGGCGAGATCAAGTCGACCCCGCGCGTCATCACGGCGAACCAGCGCGAGGCGATCATCGAGCAGGGTGTCGAGATCCCGTACCAGGAATCGGCGTCCAGCGGCGCGACAACCACGCAGTTCAAGAAGGCAGTGCTGTCGCTCAAGGTAACGCCGCAGATCACGCCGGACGACCGCGTGATCCTCGACCTGACCGTCAAGAAGGACAGCGTCGGCCAGCTTGTCCCGAGCGCCACCGGCGGTTTCGTGCCCTCGATCGACACACGCAACATCCAGACCCAGGTCCTCGTCAAGGACGGCCAGACCGTCGTTCTGGGCGGCATCATGGAGACGGAGCGCCGCGATTCGGAGAAGAAGGTGCCGGGCCTCGGCGACGTGCCAATCATCGGCAACCTGTTCAAGTCCAAGAGCCGGATCAATAATCGCGATGAACTGCTGATCTTCGTGACACCGAAGATCCTGCGCGAGGGCTCCGTGATGGAGTGATGCCGGCGGGCCCGGCTTGCGTCCGGACCCGGTTCCAAGCACAGTCACACGGCCGCCTCCGGGCGGCCGTTTCTTTGAAGGGGACGGTCACCTTTAGCGTAATCGCCCTCGTCACGAGGGGACGGTCACCTTTAGCGTAATCGTGGCTGCCCCTGTAATGTCGTGGGGCTAAAGGTGACCGTCCCCTCCTGATGATACGCAGCGTTTTCCTGATAGGCCCCATGGGTTCCGGCAAGACCGTGGTCGGTCGGGCGCTCGCCCGTCGTCTCGGTCTGTCGTTCGTAGACAGCGATGCCGAGATCGAGTCGCGCACCGGCGTCGATATCTCCTACATTTTCGGGCGCGAGGGCGAAGAGGGCTTCCGTATCCGTGAGCGCGATGTCATAGAAACGTTGACCTCCACCGCAGGCATCGTGCTCGCGACCGGCGGCGGCGCGGTCCTGTCGGCAGTCAACCGCGAGCGGCTCGCGGCGCGCGGAACCGTGGTCTACCTCGACACGACCATCGAACAGCAGCTCCAGCGCACTCGCCGGAGCAAGCACCGGCCGCTGCTTGGAATCACGGATCGGCGCGCGACGCTCGAAAAACTGGCGGAGGCGCGCGACCCGCTCTACCGTTCGATCGCCGCAATTACGATCCGCACCGACGGGCGTGCGCCGGCTGCCGTCGCCGGCGACATAGCCCGGATCCTGGAAGGTTCAAAGGAATGAGGCGTCTCGAAGTGAAGCTCGGGCGCCGCGCCTACCCGATCCTGATTGGGCCGGGGCTGCTCGGCTCGACCGAGGTCCTCTCCGAACACGCGGGCGCTTCAAAGCTCCTGATCGTGACCGATGGCGTCGTCGGGCCGCTCTGGATACCGACGCTGGAACGGGGCCTCGCAGGCCGCAGCTACCAGGTCTGCGTACTGCCGGGTGGCGAGGAACAGAAGACCCTCGGCAACGTCGCACTCATCATCGATGCGCTCGTTGCCGCGCGGCTCAACCGGGATGGGATGGTGCTCGCGCTCGGTGGCGGCGTCATCGGCGACGTCGCAGGTTTTGCCGCGGCTTCCTACCAACGGGGAATCCCGATCGTTCAGCTGCCGACGACGTTGCTCGCGCAGGTCGATTCTTCCGTCGGCGGAAAGACGGGCGTCAATCATCCGGGCGGCAAGAACCTGATCGGCGCATTTCACCAGCCGACGGCCGTGATCACCGATACCGACACGCTCTCGACGCTGCCGGACCGCCAGCTTCGCGCGGGCTTCACCGAGATCGTGAAGGCGGCGCTCGTCGCCGACGCGGAATTCTTCGCCTGGCTCGAGACGAACGTCGTGCGTCTCCTCGCGCGCGACGCAGACGCGCTGGAAGAGGCCATCCGCCGCGCCTGCGAAATCAAGGCCACGATCGTCGCCGAGGACGAGCGCGAGCGGGGCCGCCGGGCGCTCCTCAATCTCGGCCACACTTTCGGTCATGCGATCGAGGCGGGCGCGGGTTACGGTCACGTGCTGCACGGCGAGGCGGTCGCGGCCGGGCTCGTGCTCGCGGCTGAGTTTTCCGTGCGGATCGGCCGCCTCGCAGGCGGCGATGCGATTCGCGTGCGCGAACTGCTCCTGTCCGCGGGCCTGCCGGTCGATCCGCCACGGCTCGGGCGCGCGCGCATGCTCGAGCTCATGGGCATGGACAAGAAAGTCATGGACGGCGAGCTTCGCCTGGTGCTGCTCGACAGCATCGGCAAGGCCATCGTAACCGTGGAATATCCGCGTGAAGCGCTCGAGGCGCTCCTGGAAGAGCGGGCGGGCGTGTGAGAAAGGGCCGCGATCCGGACTGCGGGCTCGCGCCCTATGCCGCGCTTGAGACGCGATCGCGCGGCCGCGGTCATCCCGAGCCGCTCGCCGACTACCGCGGCGAGTTTCAGCGCGACCGCGACCGCATCATCCATTCGAACGCCTTCCGGCGCCTGGTCTACAAGACCCAGGTGTTCATCAATCACGAAGGCGACATGTACCGCACGCGGCTCACGCATTCGATCGAGGTCGCGCAGGTCGGCCGCTCGGTCGCGAATGCGCTCGCGCTCTCCGAGCCGCTGACCGAGGCCATCTGTCTCGCCCACGATCTCGGCCACACGCCGTTCGGGCACGCGGGCCAGGATGTACTGAACGACTGCATGCGCGAATATGGCGGTTTCGAGCACAACCTCCAGTCGCTCCGGGTCGTGGACGAGCTCGAGGAGCGCTACGCCGAATTCCGCGGGCTGAATCTCTGCTTCGAGACCCGCGAGGGCATCCTGAAGCATTGCTCGCTCGCAAACGCGCGCCAGCTGGGCGAGCTGGGAACTCGCTTTATCGAGCGGACCCAGCCGGGGCTCGAGGCGCAGATCGCCGATCTCGCGGATGCGATCGCCTACAACCACCACGACGTGGACGACGGCCTGCGCTCCGGGCTCGTGACCGTCGAAGAGCTCCGGGCCGTCGGACTCTTCGCCCGTCAGCACGATGCGGTGCTGGCACGCTACGGCGAGCTGCCGGGGCGGCGCATGGTGCACGAGATCATCCGGCGGATGATCCACGAGATCGTGAGTGACCTCATCGAGGAGACTGCCCGCCGCCTCGCCGCAGCGGGGCCCGCCGACATTGAAGCGGTGCGCGCGCAGCCGGGACCGCTCGTCGGCTTCTCCGAAGCGAGGGACAAGGAACATCACCAGATGAAAAAGTTCCTGCGCACGCGCCTCTACCGCCACGAGCGCATGCAGGCCTCGCGCATGGGCGCGGGCCAGGTGCTCGAAGAGCTGTTCAAGCGGTTCATGCAGGACATCGCGCGGATGCCGGCCGAGCACCGCGATGCGGCGCTCGCGCTCGAATCCGCCTCCGGCATGGCGGGCCGGGCGCGGGCCGTCGCCGATTACATCGCCGGGATGACCGATCGCTACGCGTTCCAGGAACACGCGAGGCTGTCGGACTAGAGGGGACGTTCACCTTTAGCTTGAATGCCTCGGAGTTGCGGCGATGATCACGCTAAAGGTGAACGTCCCCTTTAAAAGTGAACGTCCCCTTTGATCCGGTTTGGTAGCATGAACGCCGCAAGGGAGGCCGGGTTGGCAAGAGTCGCAGTACCTGCGCGCGAGCGCCTGATTTTCGCGATGGACGTGCCGACCGCGGACGACGCGCGTCGGCTCGCCGACGTGCTCGGCGAATCCGTCGCCTTCTACAAGCTCGGACTCGAACTTTTCACGTCGGGCGGCGCATTCGAGCTCCTCGACTGGATGGTCGGTCGTGGCAAGCGCGTTTTTCTCGACCTCAAGCTGTTCGACGTGCCGGCGACGGTCGCAGGTGCCGTGCGTAATCTCCGCAATCGCGGCGTCACGTTTGCGACCGTGCACGGCAACCAGGCGATCATGGAAGCGGCGGTTGAAGCCGCGGACGGCGTTGGCATACTCGCGGTCACCGTGTTGACCAGCCTCGATCGCGGCGATCTCGACGACCTTGGATTCCAGTGCGACGTCGAGCAGCTGGTGTTGTCGCGCGCGCGGCGTGCGCTTGCCGCGGGTTGCGCGGGTGTTGTGTCCTCCGGTCTCGAGGCGAAACTACTGCGCGCAAGCGTCGACGACCGCCTGATCATCGTGACGCCCGGCATCCGGCCGGTCGAGAATCGGCCCACGGACGACCAGAAACGGGTTGTGGGCGTCGCGGAGGCGTTTTCCAACGGCGCCGACTACATCGTGATCGGGCGGCCGATCCGGGACGCCGCGGATCCGCGCATCGCGGCCGAGGCGATCCAGGCGACGATCGCAGGGCTGTTTCCCGGGCGATGAGCGAATTGAAGAACGACCGGCTGTTGCGCGCACTCGCACGGGAACCCGTGGATCGCACGCCGATCTGGTTCATGCGTCAGGCGGGGCGCTACTTACCGGAGTATCGTGCGACCCGCGCGAAGGCCGGCAGCTTCCTCGGACTCGCAACCAATCCGGAACTCGCCTGCGAAGTGACGCTCCAACCGCTCGCGCGGTTTCAGCTCGATGCGGCGATCCTGTTCTCCGACATCCTGATGATCCCGAAAGCGATGGGCGTCGGCCTCACGTTTGAGGAAGGCGAGGGCCCGCGCATCGAACGCCCGGTCACGAGCGCCGCCGACATCGACGCGCTGCCGGTGCCCGATCCGGCGCGCGAGCTCGGCTTCGTGATGGACACCGTCGCACTCGTGCGGCGCGAACTGGCGGGACGTGCGCCGCTCATCGGTTTCGCGGGCTCGCCCTGGACGGTCGCGACCTACATGGTCGAAGGCGGCAGCAGCCGCGACTTCCCGAAGGCCAAAACCCTGCTCTACGGCGACCCGAAGGCGCTGCACCGCCTGCTCGCCAAGCTCGCGCGCGCAACGACCGACTACCTGAACGCGCAGATCGTCGCGGGCGCGCAGGCTGTCATGATCTTCGACACCTGGGGCGGTGCGCTTTCCACATCCGCCTATCTCGAGTTCTCGCTCGCCTACATGGAACACATTGCCGCGGATCTCATCCGCGAGCACGAAGGCCGGAAAGTGCCCGTGATCCTCTTCACCAAGGGCGGCGGCGCCTGGCTCGAGCGCATGTCAATGACCGGCGTCGATGCGCTCGGCATCGACTGGATGACGGAGCTGGCCGCGGCGCGCCGGACAGTCGTCGATCGCGTTGCGCTACAGGGAAACATGGATCCTGGTGTCCTGTTCGCGCCGCCGGTGGCGATCCGTGCCGAAGTCGCCCGCGTCCTCGAAAGCTACGGCCGCGGCCCCGGACACGTCTTCAATCTCGGTCACGGCATTCAGCCCGGCGTCGACCCCGAGCACGTCGCCGCGATGGTCGCTGCGGTCCACGAGCTTTCGCCGGCATATCACCGCTGATATTACCTTTTGAAGGGGACGTTCACCTTCAGCCGCTGAAGGTGAACGTCCCCTTCAAAAGTCAGTCGCTACTTAAGCCTTAACTCGTCGCGCAGCGTTCGCCGCAAGATCTTCCCGACGTTGGTCTTCGGCAGTTCGTCGCGGAAGTAGATGAACTTGGGAATTTTGTACGCCGTCAGTTCCTGCTTGCAGAACGTGACGATCTGTTCTGCCGTCAGCGCAGGGTCCTTGCGAACGACAAAGAGCGCCACGACTTCGCCCGATTTCTCGTCCGCCTGCGCGACGGCCGCGACCTCGAGCACGCCCGGCATCGCTGCCACGACACCCTCAACCTCGTTCGGGTACACGTTGAATCCCGACACCAGGATCATGTCCTTCTTGCGGTCCTCGATGAAGGTGCGCCCGTGATGATCCATCCGGCCGATGTCGCCGGTGCGCAGCCATCCGCCGGGCAGCATGACCTTGGCCGTCTCATCCGGACGATTCCAGTAGCCGCGCATGACCTGCGGGCCGCGCAGGCAGATCTCGCCGATGGAGCCGACCGGCAGCGCTAGGCCATCGTCGTCGCAGATCGAAACTTCAGTCGAGGGAATCGGGTATCCGATCGAGCCGGTGAATTCGGCGGTGCGCGGCAGATTCGCCGTGCCGACCGGCGAGGATTCGGTGAGCCCCCAGCCCTGGCAGATGTGGCGGCCCGTGACCGCCCGCCAGCGCTCCGAGACCGCCGCCTGCACCGCCATGCCGCCGCCGAGCGCGACCTTGAGCGAGCTGAAGTCGAGCTGCGAGAAGCCCGGCGTATGCAGGAGCCCATTGAAAAGCGTATTGACGCCGGTGATGAAGGTGAATCTCACCTGCGACAGTTCCTTGACGAAGCCCGCCATGTCACGCGGATTCGTGATCAGCACGTTGTTCCCGCCGATGCTCATGAACACGAGCAGGTTCGTCGTCAGCGCGAAGATGTGATACAGCGGCAGCGCCGTGATGACGGCCGGGTCCTTGATCTCGCCAAGCTCCGGCATGAAGGCAACCACCTGGAGCGTGTTCGCGACCATGTTCCGGTGCGTAAGGACCGCGCCCTTGGAAACGCCGGTGGTGCCGCCGGTGTATTGCAGGAAGGCGATATCCTCGCCCTTGACGTCGACCGGATCGAGCGTAAGCGCAGCGCCGCGGGCGAGCACCGCATTGAACCGGAGTGAACCGGGCAGCGAATACGCTGGCACCATCTTCTTGACGCGGCGTATGACGAAATTGGTGATCGGTCCCTTCGGGAAGCCGAGCTGATCGCCGATGCCGGTCAGGACGACGTGCTTGACCGGCGTCCTGGCGAGCACCTGCGCAAGCGTCGCGCCGGCATTCTCGAATATCACGATGACGGTTGCGCCGGAATCCTTGAGCTGGTGCTCGAGCTCGCGCGCGGTATAAAGCGGATTGACGTTGACGACCGTACAGCCGGCGCGATGGCTGCCGATGATCGCGATCGGGTACTGCAGGATGTTCGGCATCATCAGGGCGACGCGGTCGCCCTTGCCGAGTCCGGCGACCTTCTGGAGCCAGGCGCCGAACTGCCGCGACTTCTCGTCGACCTCGGCGTAACTGAGTGTGCGCCCCATGTTGGCGAACGCGGTCGAGTCCGCATATTTGCGGCAGGCGTCTTCGAACAGTTGCTTCAGCGAGCGGATCGAATCCGGATCGATCTCCGCCGGGACGTCGGCAGGGTAGTCACGGAGCCAGATCTTCTCTGCGGCCGGATTCGAATCATTCATTAGTGCAATGCAAAATGGCGCCGCATGGGTTCGCGCGGCAATCGTCCGGATTTGACGCGCCTTTGACTAGGGGCGCAAGAGTGGTGTGAGCTGCACCCAGACATTGTCGAGCAGGAGCGGCTGCGCCCTCGCATTCGGGTGAATGCCGTCCGCCTGGAAGTACGCCAGGTCGAGCGCGACCTGTGGGTCGATGAGCGCGGCGACGCCGATGCGATATTTCACCGCGAGGTCGCGATAGATCTGCTGGAACGAACCCGTGTACTGCGGCCCGTAATTGGACGGCACCCGGATCGAGAGCAACAGCACCTCGGCGCCCGTGGCACGGCTCTTCGTGATGAGAAGCGCCAGGTTCGACTGCACGCGCGAGACGGGCAGGCCGCGCAGGCCGTCGTTGCCGCCGAGCTCGATGATCACGATGTCGGGTTTGTGGGTCGCGAGCGCGCGATCGAGTCGCGCGACGCCGCCGTCGGTCGTCTCGCCGCTGACACTGGCATTGACGACACGGTGACCGTAACCTTGTTTCCTCAAGCGCTGCTGCAGCAGGGCGACCCAGCCCTGGCCGGGCACGAGCCCGTAGCCGGCGGACAGCGAATCGCCAACCACCAGGATCACCGGCGGCGGTTCGGCGGCCGGCGCAGCCGGGGCCGCGGCGATGAGGCATAGCAGGAGGATCTGAACGACACGCATGGACAAGAAGACCGTTCTCGAAGCCCGAAGTTTGCGAAAACAGGTTACCAGTCCCGAGGGAATGCTGACCATCCTGGACGATGTCAGCCTCGCAGTTGCGGCTGGCGAGACGGTCGCTGTGGTCGGCGCCTCGGGTGCCGGCAAGTCCACCCTGTTGGCGCTCCTCGCCGGGCTCGACGAGCCGAGTGCCGGCTCCGTCTGGCTCGAAGGCGTCGAACTCTCGGCGCTGGATGAAGACGGCCGGGCGGCCGCCCGTGCGAAGCACGTCGGTTTCGTATTTCAGTCTTTCCACCTGATTCCGTCCCTGACCGCGCTCGAAAACGTGATGCTGCCGCTTGAACTCGCGGGACGCGCGGATGCGCGCGCCACCGCGCGGGCCGTGTTGCAGCAGGTCGGGCTGGGACCGCGCCTGGGCCATTATCCGAAGCAGCTTTCCGGCGGCGAGCAGCAGCGCGTTGCGATCGCGCGCGCCTTCGTCACGCGGCCTGCCGTGCTCTTCGCGGACGAGCCGACCGGCAATCTGGACTCCACGACCGGTGCGCGCGTGATCGACCTCCTGTTCGATCTCAATGCCGCCAACGGCACGACGCTCGTGCTGGTGACGCACGATCGCGAAATCGCCAGACGCTGCAGCCGCGTGATCGAACTGGACGCTGGAAAATTGGTGCACTGATGCGGGCTTTGCGTTTCGCCCTGCTGGCACTGCTCCGCGACTGGCGCTCGGGCGAGCTCGCGGTGCTGCTCGTTGCGCTGCTGGTCGCGGTCACTGCGCTGACCGGCGTCGGATTCTTCACCGACCGGATCGCGCAGGCGGTGGAGCAGCGCGCGGCGGAAGTGATCGCGGCGGACCTGCGGCTTCGTTCCAGCGAAGCGATTTCGCCGACCTACGAGCGACTCGCCGCCGAGCACGGCATCGCGATGGCACGGACCATCTCCTTCCCGAGCGTCGTGTTCTTCGGCGGGGAATCCGCGCTCACGGCCGTACGGGCCGTCGGTCCGGGCTATCCGCTCCGGGGCCGCCTCAAGATTTCCGACGCACCCTTTGAGCCCGCCCGCGAGACCGACACGCTGCCCGGCCGCGGCGAAATCTGGCTCGATTCGCGTCTGCTCGCGCGGCTCGGCGCACGCATCGGTGACAAAGTCAGTATCGGCGCCCGCGCGTTCGTCGTGACCCGGGTACTGGACTACCGGCCCGACCAGGGCTCGGCATTCGTGGACCTCGCACCTTCGCTTCTCATTCCACTTGCGGATCTGGATTCGACGGAACTGCTCGGCCCCGCGAGCCGCGCGACGTATTCCATGCTGTTCGCCGGCCGGCCCGCGGCGATCCGCGCGTTCAAGCCGCTCCTGCAGGAACGCAAGCTGGCAGGCGAGCGGCTGGTCGACGTGTCCGAAGAGAGTCCGCAGATCCAGTCTTCCACCCGGCGTGCGGGGCGTTTTCTCAATCTTTCCGCGATAATTACGGTGCTGCTCGCCGCCGTCGCGGTCGCCATGGCGGCGCGGCGCTACACCGAGCGACACCTCGACAGTGTCGCCGTGATGAAATGCCTGGGCGCGCCGCAGCGACTCGTGCTCCAGGTCACGATTATCGAACTGGCCCTGATCGCGGCGATCGCCGCGCTGGTCGGAAGCGCACTCGGCTTCATCGCCCAGGAATTGCTGACGCGGCTCCTCGGCGACCTTGTGCGCGCGGACCTGCCGCCACCGACCCTGGCTCCGGCTATCCTCGGGGGCGCGACGGCGCTCGCGATCCTGGTTGGATTCGCACTGCCGCCGATGCTGCAACTGAAGCGGGTGCCGCCCGCACGGGTCCTGCGCCGCAACCTCGAGCCGCCGAAGCTGATTTATTCAGTTTCAATCGGACTCGCGCTGGCAGCCCTTCTTGGCGTGATGTTCTGGCTGGTGCGCGACGTGAAACTCGTCGGCTATGTCGCGGCGGGTATCGCGGCGACGCTCGCCGTCCTCTACGGCGCGGGTTTTCTGCTGGTGCGCCTTGCCGGGCGGCTGCGCGGCGCGGTCGGTGTCGCCTGGCGTTACGGTGTCGCCAATCTGGCGCGCCGCGGGCGCGAGAGCGTGGTGCAGGTGGTCGCATTTGGCCTGAGCCTGATGGTGCTGCTCCTGCTCGCCGTCGTGCGAAATGACCTGCTCGAGGACTGGCGCGCGAGCCTGCCGGCCGACACGCCGAATTTCTTCATGATCAATATCCCGGCGCTCGACACGCAGGATTTCGTGCAATTCCTCGAGAAACAGGGTCTGCCGACACCACAACTCTTTCCGATGATCCGCGCACGCCTGACGGCCATCAATGGAAAGTCGACCGAAGAGCTGAAGCCGGCAACCGATCGCGGCCAGGGATTCGCCGAGCGCGAGCAGAACCTCTCCTGGGCCGAAACACCACAGGTGGACAACAAGATTGTTTCGGGGCGCTGGTGGACCGAGGCGGATCGCGGCAAGCCGCTTGTTTCCGTCGCGACCGACTACGAAGAGGCGCTCGGGCTCAAACTCGGCGACAAGCTTCGTTTCGACGTCGCCGGTGAGACGATCGAAGCCGAGGTCATGAGCTTCCGCGAAGTGCAATGGGACAGCTTCCGGCCGAACTTCTTCCTGGTCTTCAATCCGGGCACGCTCGACGGGCTTGCGGGGACCTGGCTTACGAGCGTGAAGCTCGAGGGCGAAAAGCGCGCCATGCTCGTGGATCTCGTGCGGCGATTCCCGTCGGTGTCCGTGTTCGACATCGACGCGATCCTGACCCAGGTGCGGGACGTCATCGATCGCGCCTCGCTCGCCGTGCAGTACGTGTTCCTGTTCACGCTCGCGGCCGGCATCACGGTGCTGCTCGCCGCGATCCAGTC